>JBGUWL010000082.1:0-3490 GCA_045221075.1 Acutalibacteraceae bacterium | reverse complement strand
TCCGCGCTTCTCTCCCTCAGTCAGCTTCGCTGACAGCAGTCTCACCTGTCGGCTCGGTCGGCGCTTCTCAGCCTGCGGCTGAGAGGTTTCCACCGGAGACCCGCGCCCCTCCCAGGGGGAGACATTAAGCCTCCCTCTTTGAGGGAGGTGGATAGGCGCGCAGCCGGAGGGAGTTGGCGCTTCGCCCGTCAGTCAGCAGATTGGTATGTATAAAGAAAAAGGAAAGATCCTATGAACGAAACAAAAATAAAGGACAAGCGTCTTGAAAGAATGGGCTCGGCGCCGGTGTTCGGACTGATAATGAAGATGTCCCTGCCCACAATGTTTTCCATGATAGTCCAGGCGCTGTATAATATTGTTGACAGTATGTTCGTGTCACATTATGACAAGTCGGCTCTGACGGCGGTGTCTTTGGCTTTCCCCATGCAGCTTCTGATGATAGGCTTTGCTGTGGGTACGGCCATAGGCGTAAATTCGCTTATCGCCAGAAGGCTCGGAGAACGCCGCCCCGACGAAGCCAACAAGGCGGCTACATATTCTCTGATACTTGCGGTATTCACGTGGATACTTTTTATGATAGTGGGCATCCTGTTTTCGTCCTCCATCATAAGCGCATACACGGACAATCCGAAGGTTCAGTCCGCCGGTACCCAGTACCTTTCCTGCGTGTACATTTTTTCCATCGGAATTTTTGTTGAAATAGCCGTCGAAAAGACCCTGCAGGCCACCGGCAGTATGATATTCCCCATGCTTTTCCAGCTTTGCGGAGCGGTGGTAAATACCATACTTGACCCCATGTTCATTTTCGGATTCGGGTTTATCCCTTCAATGGGCGCACTGGGGGCAGGTATCGCTACCGTCATCGGTCAGATCGCATCCATGATATTTGCGCTGATCGTGCTGTTTGTTCGGAAGAATGCGGTAAAGATAGATTTCTCCTATCTGAAAAAGCCCGACTTCGGGGTCATCAAAAACATCTATGCGGTAGGTTTTCCGGCAATAATAATGCAGAGCATCAGCTCCGTAATGCTTCTGGGACTGAACGGCATACTTGCGGGAATATCAGAGACATACGTCGATATACTGGGAGTGTATTTCAAGCTGCAGTCCTTTGTGTTCATGCCCGTCTTCGGACTGACCCACGGAGTCATGCCCATCATGGGCTACAACTTCGGGGCGGGCAACAAAAAGCGCCTGCTTGACGCACTGAAATACGGGATAATAATTGCCGTGGCCATAATGACCGGCGGTCTGCTTCTGTTCCAGCTCATACCGGACAAGCTGCTGAGTATCTTCAACGCCTATCCGGAAATGCTTGAAGCGGGCGTACCGGCATTGAAGATCATCAGTCTCTGCTTTGTGCTTGCCGCCGTGGGAATACTTGTCTCCACTCTGTTTCAGGCGACGGGCAAGGGAATACGCTCAATGCTCACGTCCCTTCTGCGTCAGCTTGGAATCATACTTCCGGCGGCGTATATCCTTTCGCAGATAGAAAGCAGTCTTGTGTGGTGGGCATTTCCCATTGCGGAGGGCGTTGCGCTGATAGTGGCGCTGGTGCTGTTTTTTGATCTTTACCGCCGGTATATCAAAAACCTTATACCATATTCCGGCGCTCCTTCTCCTTTAAAAGCTCCCTCAAAGACAAAATAAAAATGAATGAATTTCCGGTCAGGTACCCAAAAGGCGCCTGACCGTTTTTTATCCTCCGACCCATTATAAATGTATGACCGGTTACGTATTCTTCCGACCCACCATGAATGAATGACCGATTACGTATTCATCCGACCCCACCATGAATGAATGACATTTATAAAACAACTTCCTCACTCTGTCCTGGTTCAGCACATCGGTAAGTGTGGGTTCAGCACATAGGTAAGCCTTTCAAGGTATAATTGAAACCAAGAGGTTGACTTCACACTCCTAACTCCACACTCCTAACTCCTCACTCCTAACTCCTAACTCGGCGTATGACCTTTTTCATTAATTCTCTTATCCGGGCATAGAAATGAATGACCCGATAATACCTGTATCGGACAGACCCGCACATACGCACTTTCGTTCTTTTTGTCCGATATGGGAAAAGGAGGAGACCGGATTGAACAGCACAGCCCCAAAAGACCTGCCCCCGCAGAAAAACAACGCTCCCGAAAAGAAACACAGGTCCTTTTTAAAAAGTCAGCTCCCTATATTAACACAGCTCGTTCTCTGTACGGCGGTGCTTGCCTTTGCCCTGACTGCAAGGGCGGTGGGAGGAGAATTCTACGCATCCACGGCCACGGCATATTTTGAGCTATATAACCGTTCCGTTCTTACAGGTTCATCTCAGGGGTATCCGGCCGTTCCGGACAATACCGGGATCACCGAAACCAGCCTTATTGCGGAGACGGAGGTTTCCCGTGCCGATAAGGGATATGTTCTTCCGCTGGATTCCGGAACCCTGACATCACCCTTCGGGGAACAGAGGGAAAACAGCTCCGGACAGCCCCACAAGGGTGTGGATATAGGTGCGCCGGAGGGAACGGAAATACACGCCGTAAGCGGCGGAGAGGTGACCGCCGCCGAAAGCGACTTATCATACGGAAACTATATCCTTCTGAAACATTCCTCCGGCGAAGAGACCCTGTATGCCCACTGCAGCGCCCTGCTTGTTAAAAAGGGAGATATAGTCAAAGCCGGCAGTGTCATCGCTCTTGTGGGGTCCACGGGGGATTCCGACGGACCTCATCTTCATCTTGAACTGAGAAGAAACGGTCAGCCCGCTGATCCCTCCTGCATTATCGGAGATCATTATTCATGACCCTGAAGCTGGGAGGGACACGGCTGAGCTTCAGCTATCTGCTCGTTGCGGTTATGACCGTGATAATCCTTGCGGACAGAACAGGCGCGGTGATATCCTGCTTTGCTGCAGCCCTGATGCATGAAGCCGGACATCTTTATATGCTGCACCGGTACGGCTCTCCGCCGGAAAATATCCGTCTGTCCCTGTTTGATATCGTGATAACGGACAGAAACAAGCTCCTTCGTCCCATGCGCCGTGAGCTGCCGGTGGTGCTTGCGGGAGTGACGGTGAATTTTGTCTGCGCCCTGTTTTGCATGATACTGCTCAGGTTTTTTTATCATCCCCTTCTGTATTCCTTCATGACGGCGCATCTGACACTGGGGATATTCAACAGTCTGCCCTCGGCCTCTCTTGACGGAGGACAGGCGCTGATGCTTATTCTGTCACGGCGGCTTTCCCCTGCGGTTTCCGGAAGAGTGCTGAGGGTCATTTCGTTTTTGCTGGTCATTCCGGGGGCGGTGCTGGGCTTTTTTCTTATTCTCAGAACCGGCAGCGGATATACAATGGTTTTTGCGTCACTTTATTTATTGTTTCTGAACCTTCCTACTGTATCTGCATACTGATACTGTTTTTCGATTAAAAGCTGACACTTTTAATCGGAAAAGGCGCCGCCCGAGGCTGCGCCCATCTGTGCATACGCACAGATGACGT
>JBGUWL010000081.1:0-2232 GCA_045221075.1 Acutalibacteraceae bacterium | reverse complement strand
ACGCACAGATGACGTCTCATGCAAACTCCGACGCGCTGACGCGCTATTAAAAGCAGACTATGTCTGCTTTTAATGGGAGTTTAGTATTAGTCAAGATACTTCTGAATAATTTCAGAATTTTCTGAAATATATCATTTATAATTTTCGATCCGGGATTCACGGCAGACCCACGGCTTTTCCCTGCAAAAAACGCACCCATAAGATAATGAGTGCGCTTTTTTATATCCGTCAGGAACGGTCCGATTTCATTTTTTTGGTGAATACGAATACCGCAAGAGCAAACACCGCCGCCGCAGATGCTGCGCTGATGATGAGGGGAATCGCTATCCTGTCAAGCTCTCCGGTCATTGCATAGCGGGGAGCCTGTACACAGTAATAGAAGGGCAGCTTGTTGCAGATATCCAGCATGATGCCGCCGGTCTGGTCAAGATCCATCCAGATGCCACCCAGCAGGGAAGCTGCCGTTATCACCGCAGAGCATACTCCCGGAGCGGCCTTGTCGTTGAACAGCGAGCCGAAAAGGATACCGAAGCCGATAAACAGCACCGCCGACGGAAGAAGGGTCAGAAATGACAGGAGCATATTTCCGATGCCGAAAGCGTCCTTGCCTGTTGCAAGGGCAATGATGTCGCCGCCGATAAAGCACAGAATTATCTGCACAACTGCGACCGCGCCAAAGGGATAGATGTAGCCGAGAATATAGTCAACGCCCTTCATGGGTGAGGCGTACAGCCTTGTAAGAAATGCTCCGGAACGGTCCGAGGACACTCTCATGCAGGCAAAGAGCATTACAAATGTCAGTCCGAAAACCGCTATAGCGGGGGTGAGCTTTACTATCTGAAATACCGTGGGCGCCATGGATGTTCCCTCGGGGATGGGAACGCCCTCGGGAAATGTGGTTTCCGGTATGGAGGAATTCACCACCGACATTACTATCAGCATGAGCAGCGGGAACCCAAGGTTGAAAACATAGCTCAGGGGGTCGCGCATCAGCTCTTTGAAGTTTCTTGATGCAAATGCAAGGGATCTCATGTCATTCACCTCCGACTATCTCGACAAAGGCATCTTCAAGCTTGTCCTTGCCCGCCTTCGCCTTAAGCTCCGGCGCAGTACCGAGAGCCTTGATCTTTCCTTTTGTCATAATTGCTATCCTGTCGCAGAGGGCCTCGACCTCATCAAGATAGTGTGTTGTAAGTATTATAGTTACCTTGCCCTTGAGGGAAAGTATCAGCTTCCACAGCTCTCTTCTTGCAATGACGTCCAGACCGAGAGTAGGCTCGTCAAGGAAGATTATCTTGGGTTCGGTGATCAGAGCCATGGCAATGCTGAGACGTCTCTGCCAGCCTCCCGAAAGGGTCTTTGCCTTCTGGTTCGCCACCTCGTCAAGCTCCAGACTTTCAAAGATGCCGGCAATGTTCTTTTCTATCCTGTCCTTTGTAAGACCGTAGATCTTTCCGATAAATTCCAGATTCTCCTTTACGGTCAGGTTGCCTGCAACGGCAGTCTCCTGAGTGGAGATGTTGGTGATTTTCTTGACCTCCTGCAGCTCGGTCTTTACACTGTGACCCATCACAAAAGCCTCGCCCTCGGTAACAGCGGAAAGGCCTGTCAGCATGCGGATGGTGGTGGTCTTGCCGGCGCCGTTTACGCCCAGCAGACCGAATATCTCACCCTCGGACACTTCAAGATCCAGCTTGTCAACGGCGGTCTTAACGCCGAAGCGTTTTGTGAGTCCTGTGGTCTTTATCATTGTGTTCATGACTGAACCTCCTTTCTGAATGAAGGTGCGCTTTCAAGCTCCTTTATAAAGTCTGTAACGGTGCTGAGGGGAACCAGGGCCATACCCTGTTCGATGTCACCAAACAATACAAGCTCGTCCCCTTCCTTGAGGCCGAAGACCTTCATTGCTTCTTCGGGAATGTCGATCTTCCGGTCAGTAATGGCACATTTTCCGAATATATATTTATTCTTGGGCCTGTAGCCCTCCTGCTCCTCCGGTCTCATGAATGTTACCGCAATATCCTCTATATGCAGTCCGAATATCCGGGCAAGCTCGCCACATTTGATAACATCGGGAACACTCTCGCCGCTCTCCCATTTTGCAACTGACTGACGGGAAACATTCATTCTTTCCGCCAGGTCCTCCTGGGTCATATGGGCGTCAATACGCAGTTTTTTCAGCTTTTCGTTCATATTACCGACCTCCTTATGATGCTATTATACAGTCTGGGG
>JBGUWL010000080.1:0-2820 GCA_045221075.1 Acutalibacteraceae bacterium | reverse complement strand
TTTAATAGCGCGTCAGCGCGTCGGAGTTTGCATGAGACGTCATCTGTGCGTATGCACAGATGGGCGCAGCCTCGGGCGGCGCCTTTTACGATTAAAAGTGTCAGCTTTTAATCGTAAAACAGTATCAGTGTTCTGATGTGCTTTTGTTGATCAAGGAGCCAAACTCCGACAAGTTCGTTTGAACGAGCCAAGCAACGCCGCCGACAGACTTCGGGGAGCGTTTACGCCCGTTATTTCTGTCTTTATATCTGCCCGAATAAAACCGTAACCGCAGTACAATTCTATCGGATGCTGCTTAACCGGAGCGCAAAGCAGTCCGGCGCAGTCATACCCCAGGGACACTTCATGTGGGGCGCGCACCGGAAGTATAGCACCCGCCGCCTATATAGTCGGGGGACATCTACGTTTGTTATAGACTCAGTTAGTGTTTTGGTTATAACAGTGTATTATAATAAGATCAATAAGTTGATTCCAAAACCGAAAGGAGGACAGGTCGTGTCCGCGGGTGCGGATATGACCGGACATCATGGCAGAATATTTATCTCCGGGTGTATATGTTGAGGAATTTGAATCCGGCGGCAAGCCCATGGAGGGCGTTGGCACCAGCACCGCAGGCTTTGTTGGTCTTGCGGAAAAGGGTCCCGTTGGCGGTATTCCCCAGCTCGTAACAAACTTTGCAGATTTCAAAAGAAAGTACGGCGGTTTCCTGTCCGAAAACGAATTCGGCGACTACCGTTTTCTTGCTTATGCCGTTGAGCATTTCTTTGTAAACGGCGGTACACGCTGTTTCATCACCCGTGTGGCTCCCGAAAGCGCAAAGTGCTCCGAGGCTGCAATAGGCGGTCTCAGCTTCAGCGCAAAGGATCCCGGACTCTGGGGCGACAGCATCAGCCTCAGACTCACCCGTTCCTCAAAGGCCAGAACTCAGGCTCTTGAAAAACTGGGCGACAAAAAGTACCGTGTAAAGAGCTCTGCCGGCTTTAACCCCGGCGATGTTGTGGTATTCACCGAGGGCAATACCGTTGAATACAACAAGGTCGAAAAGAACCAGGACAACACCGTTACCTTTGAAAACGAATTCACAGCCGATATCACCGACACCCAGCTTCTCCCCTCAAAGGTCATCTCCACCTGTGAGCTGAGCCTTGAGGTCAAATATGCCGACACCACCGAGGCTTACGAGAACGTGTCCTTCAATGTCAGCGCTGCAAACTTCATAGAGAAGAAGGCCGCAAAGTCCGACCTCATCACCGTTACATATTCCGGTGAGAACCCTGTGGGCGATCTGCTCAAGTCTCTCTCTGAGGACGCAGAGGACGTTCTGACCGCAGAGTTCACAGGCGGCAGCAACGGAGCAGCTTCCGACATCACTCCTGCAGACTTTATCGGCACCGACGGCGGTGCAGGCAACAGGACCGGCATCCAGTCCTTCCTTGACAACGATGTAGTTTCCATCATGGCTGTTCCCGGTGTTACCGACCCCAACGTACAGCTTACACTGGTAGCTCACTGTGAGAATCTTGCAAGCCGTTTTGCAGTGCTTGATCTTCCCAGAGACGCACGCAAGGTTGACGAGATCATAGCTCATCGTGATATCTTCTCTTCCAGCTATGCAGGTCTTTATCATCCCTGGCTGCAGGTATTTGACCCCCTGGACAAGAAGAACATAGCTATCCCGCCCTCAGGCTCCGTTATCGGTCTGTTCGCAAGAAGCGACAACGCAAGGGGCGTTCACAAGGCTCCCGCCAACGAAGTGGTAAAGGCCTGTGTAGGTCTTGACTGCCAGTTCAACAAGGGCGAGCAGGATATACTCAATCCCAAGGGCGTCAACCTTATCCGTTCCTTCCCGGGACAGGGCATCCGTGTATGGGGCGCACGAACAGCTTCTTCGGATCCCAGCTGGAAGTATGTTAACATCCGCCGTCTGTTTATCTTCATCGAAGAATCCATCAAGGCTAACACCAACTGGGCCGTATTCGAGCCCAACGATCAGGCTCTCTGGACAAGAGTACAGAGGACCATCAGCGTGTTCCTTAACAATATGTGGAGAAACGGTTCTCTTGCCGGCGCTTCTGCTGACGAAGCCTTCTTTGTCAACATCGGCAGGAACACAATGAGTCAGGATGACATCGACAACGGCAGACTTGTCTGCGTTATCGGCGTAGCACCCGTAAAGCCCGCTGAATTTGTGATCTTCAGGATAACTCAGAACACAGGCAGCGCAGAATGATCAGAAAGGAGACTGACGACTTATGGCATACCCGCATACCAGATTCAGATATAAGGTCGAGATCGACGGACTTGACGCAGGAGGATTTTCCGAGGTTACCGGATTTGACGCTTCCATCGATGTAGTTGAATACAGAGAGGGCGACATGGTGACTACTCCCCAGAAGGTTCCGGGTCTTAAGCGCTATGGAAATATCACCCTCAAGCAGGGTCTTGTAGATTCCACAGTAATGTACGATTGGATGATCACCGGCGTTAACGGCGCTGTTGAAAGAAAGACCATCACCATCACTCTGCTGGACGAAGAAGAATCTCCCGCAGCTTCATGGCAGGTCATCAACGCATGGCCCATGAAATATACAGCTCCCGACTTCAACGCAACCGCATCAGAAATCGCAATCGAGACCGTTGAGATCGCCCACGAAGGAATGACAAGGATCTCCTGATGAGGTCCCTGACACCGTAATCAAGGCCTCTGCCCCATTTCATCACGGGCAGAGGCTTTTTTATACTAAACTCCCATTAAAAGCAGACATAGTCTGCTTTTAATAGCGCGTCAGCGCGTCGGAGTTTGCATGAGACGTCATCTGT
>JBGUWL010000079.1:0-16140 GCA_045221075.1 Acutalibacteraceae bacterium | reverse complement strand
CTCCTCCAGAGAAAGGATCAGATATGACGCATTTGGGTCATTCGCCAGCCTTTTGTCTTCCTCGGAAGGTCTGGAAGGCGTTTCCGGGTGAGAATGCCAGTTTCCAAGCGGCTTAAGGCCTTCCGCCCGCATTTCCCGAACTGCCTGCAGCTGCTCTCTTGGATCGATGGAAAAATGTTCATTCGTATGATCGGTATTTGTGAGAAGATAAACCTTTCGGATCTCTCTGCTTCCATCCTCTTTATCATATCCTGCAATCAATCCGCAGGCCTCATCCGGGAGCTGTAACAATGCATAATTATATATTTTTTCAAATTCTGATTTCTGTATTGTTATTCTCATATTCAAGACTCGTTTGCGGGAGTTCATTTCTTCAGTTCACACGCCGCCTGTTCATAATCAATCAGTTTCGTGATCGTCGGATGATCCGAGCATACTGCGCAGCCGCTCCCACGGGGAGGCAGTTTGATCTTGCGAAACTGCATAGACAGTGCGTCAAAGGTCAGCAGATATCCGGCCAGCAGTTCTCCGGCTCCCGTAATGTATTTGATCGCCTCCATTGCCTGGAGCGATCCGATCACGCCGCCCATAGCACCGATCACGCCGGCCTGTCTGCATGTAGGCACAGCATCCTTCGGCGGCGGATCCTTAAAAATACAGCGGTAACAGGGGCTTTCTCCCGGAATGACTGTTGTGAGTTGTCCCTTAAAACGGATGATCCCCGCATGAGAGAACGGTTTCCCTGCCATGACACATGCATCATTGATCAAAAATTTCGCCGGGAAATTATCCGTCCCGTCCAGAATGAAGTCGTACCCTTCTATCAAATCTAAAATATTATCGCCGGTAACAAATTGATGATAGGTGTTAACGGTCACATCCGGATTGATCTGCCGCATGGTCTCGGCCGCCGAATCCACCTTTTTCTTTCCAATATCCTCTGTCGTATGGATCACCTGCCGCTGGAGGTTGGAAAGATCCACGACGTCCGCGTCCACAATTCCGATCGTCCCTACCCCCGCAGCCGCCAGATACAGAGCTGCAGGCGCCCCCAGACCTCCGGCGCCGATGATCAGCACTTTTGAGGCGGTCAGCTTCTTCTGGCCTTTCACGCCGATCTCTTTTAAGATAATATGCCTGGAATATCGCTCCAGCTGTTCATTGGTAAATGCCATTACTTCCCTCCTCCCATAAAGTAAAGGAACTCCACCTCATCACCTTCATGAAGAATCCGGTCTGCAAATGACCCTGACTCAATAAATTCCTCGTTCACGGACACTGTCACATACTGCGGGGTCTCCACCTTCTCCTGTTCGATCAGTGCCGCGACAGTAAGATTTTCCGCAACTTCCTTTTTTTCACCTGAAACTATAATTTTCATCTTCTTTTCCCTCCCGAGAATTGTTTACCGCTTCTGTAAAATCAGCGATCAGATCGTCAGCGCTCTCTATTCCAACACTCACCCTTACGGTATCCTCATAGACACCGGCTGCCTGCATTTCTTCTTTACTTGCCTGGATGTACAAAGTCGATGCCGGATGGATGACCAGGGTCCTTACATCTCCGATATTGCTTGCGATACAGACATACTTTAAAGAATTGATAATACGGAAAGCACGCTCCTTCGACCCTGCCCTGAAGCTCAAAATACCGCCTCCATACCCATCAAGAATACCCTTTGCCTCTTCATAACAAGGATGTGAAGGCAGCGTGAGGTAACTGACCTGTATTCCCTTCATCTGATCAAGTGCATGTGCCAGCCTGTCGGCATTCTCGCAGATCCTCTGCATACGCAATCCCAGCGTATCCGTGCCGATATAGCTTAAGAAGGCATTCATGGGAGCCATACACCCTCCGAGATTCTCCCAGGTATCCGTCCTGAGTCTTACCGAAAGCGCCAGTTTCCCAAACTTTTTAAACTCTCTCAGGGCAGTATGCTTCTCAAAGTTCCATCGAAATGTCCCGCCATCTACGATCACCCCGCCGATCGAATTTCCTCCTCCGTTTAGATATTTGGAAGTCGAATGGATCACGATATCCGCACCCAATTCCAGCGGACGTGCGATAAACGGCGTCGCGGTCGTAGAATCTACGATCAGCGGAATTCCGGCTTCATGCGCCAGGCGGGATATACTCGGAACATTCATGACCTTCAGGGAGGGATTAGAGATCAATTCTCCAAAAATCGCCTTCGTGTGTGTGTTGATCAGCGGCTTTACCGTTTCCTCTGTCAGATCTTTGACATATACGATATGGATTCCCCATTTTTCAAGATCATGAAAAAGACCAATGGTTCCTCCATACAGACAGTTTCCGGCAATGATTTCATCCCCGCTCTCACAAATCGACAAGAGGGCGGCTGTGATCGCGGACATTCCGCTGCTGCAGCAAACAGCGTCGGCCCCTCCCTCCAGTTCCTGAATTCTTTGTTCAAATGCTGTAATGGTCGGATTGCCGATACGAGAATATGCATAGCCCATACTCTTGTGTAAAAAAACTCTTTCCAGTTCCTCCATACTGTCATAACGAAATGCTGTAACCTGCGAGATCGGTGGAAGGATCTCCCTGTTTGGAAAAACTTTAGATGTTTTTCCATGCAAGAGCTTTGTATTAAACCCACAGTCATATTCCATTTGATCATCATCCTCCCAATTTCCTGTAGCCACAGTTTCATCATTATAAGAAAACGTAGTTTACCATATTCTCGTATAGAAGCCGATCCTTCTCAGGCCCGCTCTCCCGCAAATCCAGAATAAAATCTGAATATAGCTTCTTTCGCAGCCCAGCCTCCGTTTCTCTGTCAAGGTAATCTCCGGATATGACCGTGATAAGCCCTGCGCGTTGAAGGATATCCGCGGCAAAAATAAGTCGCTCACCGCTTACACACAGCCGCATGGTATGCATACCCTGCGAAAGAAGCTTCATTTCAATCTCCTCGGCCTTACGGACATCGCTTGCAAGAATGAGAAATGGCGTCTGTCCCAAATACTTCGCACGGACTTCAGGGCTGACCTCGGTCTCTCTCTGGTCATGACTGTCAATAATCGCCTCGATGACACCGCAGGCAGAGGTCGCGTTTGTCACCCGGTCGATCAGGATCAACTCTCCCAGCGTACGGTGATTTGTAAATGTATCGAGTACTGCAGGCGACGAAAGTTCTACAGAGCAGAGTGCTAACTCATTTTTCTGCAGGCTCCGAGCGTTCCGATGCTCCCCGGTATTCACGTCAATGATATAACGGATACCTGTAATTTTACCCGGAATGAGACGTGTGCCTGCCTTCACGAACATGGATCGGCTGTTTATGAACCTGTCATCGTCCATCCAGAGCAGCGTAGCGTCGAATCGGCTGACTATGTGGAGCGCTGTGCCCTTTGCAAGAACGCTTCCGCGGGACACGTCGATCTCCCGATCGAGCTCCACCGTGACCGGCTGACCCTGGACAGCGTGCGCGACTCGATCTTCACCGACATAGATCGCCTTTACCGCTGCCTGCGTGCCGCCGGGCAGAGACGTCAGTTCATCGCCCTCCCGAAGCTCTCCTGCCTCGATCTGTCCCTGGAAGCCTCGGAACGTGTGATCCGGTCGGCAGACCCTTTGAACCGGCAGATAAAAGCCCTCTTCGCGGCTAACCGTATCGATCTCCACAGTCTCCAGATAGTCGAGCAGCGATTCGCCGTCATACCAGCCCATGAGCTCCGATTTTCGGGTAACGTTTTCCCCTTCTGTCGCGGAGAGAGGAATAATCTTTACGTTCTGAAGCCCCAGGTTATTTTTCAGCTCGCCGATATGTGTACAGATCCTCTCGAAAGGCTCTTTTGCATACCCTGCCAGATCCATTTTATTGACTGCAAAAACAAAATACTTAATTCCCATGAGAGCGCAGATCCTCGCATGGCGCCGGGTCTGGACCAGGATTCCTTTCGTGGCATCTACCAGGATCACAGCAAGATCCGCAAAGCTCGCGCCAACAGCCATGTTCCGCGTGTATTCTTCATGGCCCGGCGTATCTGCGACGATGAAGCTGCGGCGGTCAGTGGTAAAATAGCGATAGGCCACGTCGATGGTGATTCCCTGCTCCCGCTCCGCCATGAGACCGTCAAGGAGGAGCGAGTAATCAATCTCTCCTCCGCGCGATCCCACGCGGCTATCTAATTCCAGCGCCTGCTCCTGATCGGTGTACAGGAGTTTCGTGTCGTACAGGATGTGGCCGATAAGCGTTGATTTTCCATCGTCCACACTGCCGCAAGTAATGAATTTCAGAAGTCCGTTCATGTCAGAAATACCCCTCTCGCTTGCGCTTTTCCATGGATGCCTCTCCGCCATCGTGGTCGATCACCCGGCTGGTGCGTTCGCTGGTCACGGCAGAAAGCGTCTCATCGATGATTCCATCAAGCGTGTCCGCCGTAGATTCCACGCCGCCGGTGAGCGGATAGCAGCCCAGGGTTCGGAAGCGGATACTTTTAAGCTCCGGCCTCTCGCCCGGCAGAAAGGGAAAGCGGTCGTCGTCTACCATGATAATGTTACCGTCACGGTACACGACCGGGCGCTGTGCTGCATAATACAGCGGGACGATCTCGATGCTTTCCCGACGGATGTACTGCCAGATATCCTTTTCCGTCCAGTTGGAAATAGGGAACACGCGTATACTCTCCCCTTTGTATATTCGGGTGTTATAAAGCTTCCACATCTCTGGACGCTGGTTTTTCGGATCCCACGCCTGCTCACGATTCCGGAAGGAGAAAATGCGCTCCTTGGCCCTGGATTTCTCCTCGTCCCTCCGGCCGCCGCCGAAGGCTGCCGTGAAGCCGTACTTCGTCAGCGCCTGCTTGAGGGCCTGCGTCTTCATAATGTCTGTATAGACCGATCCGTGGTCAAAGGGATTGATGCCCTGCTTTACTCCTTCCTCGTTCATGTACACCAACATATTCAGCCCGTATTTCTCCGCTGTTTTGTCCCGGAAAGTAATCATTTCACGAAATTTCCAGCCGGTATCGATATGAAGGAACGGAAACGGTGGTTTTTCCGGCCAGAAGGCCTTCAGCGCCAGATGCAGCAGTACAGAGCTGTCCTTGCCAATGGAGTAGAGCATCACCGGCTTCTCACATTCCGCCGCCACTTCCCGCAGAATATAGATTGCCTCCGCCTCCAGCTTATCAAGATGGGATAGTTCCTTCATTTTCAGCCTCCTAATACTTGTTTGATTCGTTGCGGTCCACCGTGATGGTAAAGTTTTCCCCTCCGGGGCGGGTGATGATCCAATGCGTCATATTTCCTTCCCGCAAGGTCTGCATACGACTTCCCTGACCACCGATATCTGCGCCCAGGAAATAGAAAATCGCACCATGACGACACGCCTTCAGGCAGGAAGCACAACCCCAGCACTCCTCCGGATGTCTCAAATACGCTGTGCCGTCCACCGCCCGCTTGATCAGATTACCGGGACAAATCTCCCTGCACGCGCCGCAGCGGATGCATCTATCCCTGTCAATGCGTATGCTCATATTCTCCCTCCCTTACCAAAGCTCTGGTAAAGACTTCCAAATGTCCGTCGAGCCATTTTGAATTTACATAACATTCGTACTTGCCGCTCTGTTCAGGGTGATCGGTATACACTGCAAAGCCCGGCCATCGGGTCTCCTTACGAGCGCGGAGATGAGCGATGAGTACCTTGCACACCGTAAGCCGCTCCCGCAGCTCATAAATATGAACGAGCGTATCCATGTCGGGGCCTGTCAGTGCCTCCGCAAGGCCGGTCAACCGGTCAATGTACCTGTCTGCCAGCGCCAACTGCCCGGTATTGTAACGATAAGCGGTTTTGATTCCTCCGGCGTACTCGTCCATGACCTTCTGCATAGCTTCCTCTATGGCAAACACATCATACGGCTCCGACGGAGCATCGGACAGCCTGCGTTCGTAGTCAAGAAATATCTTCTCTGCCTTGGCGCGAACGATCGCATCCTCCGCAGGAGGTATGTTTTTCATATCGTTCAGGATCGTCGCTGCCGCGATAGCGCCTTCCGCCAGCGCTCCCGTAACAAATTTCTTCGGAGCACCGCCGGACACATCCCCTGCTGCATACAGATTCTGGAGTGTCGTACGCCGCCGTGTGTCCACCCAATATCCACTGCCTGTGTGTCCGCCCACAATATAAGGTTCCGTCCCCTCGATCTCCACGTTCTGCTCCGAGGGGAGTCTTCCACTCTCAATCCACTTCAGAGTCTGGCTTGGCGCCATGTTCAAATAGGCCTTCAGGAGCTCCTCATCCTGCTCAGGAGTGATTCCCTCTGTTCGGAGGTAGCAAGGGCCGCGTCCCTCGTGGGTCTCGTTTGTGGTACCGTAAGCCCGTCCGGAAGTAGACAGACCATATCGTTTTTCATAGATCTCTCCGCAGGCGTTTACTTCCCGCGCACCAACGCCTAAGGCGATGGTGCCCGTGGGGGCGATAGTATCTTTGCATCGCTGAGCAACAAATCGCATCTCGAAGCAGGTCATCTCCGCACCGGCCCGGATGCCCATGGCGTAACCCGCTCCCGTATTAAAGGGCGGATACCACATCTTGTGCCGTGAAAAGCCAGGGTTATTGGGCCGGTACAGTCCCGCCGCACCACCGGTGGCGATCAACACCGCCCTTGCGGATATCCCGTATACGATCTTCTCTTCCACGTTGAAACCTGCCGCGCCGAAAACGCACTCTTCCACAGTCAGATAATCCGTAATAATTACGTGGTTCAGCACTTCGATATTCCCATATCGGCCCACCTCAGCGGCCAGAAGGGGTTTGATGTTCTCGCCGTTGATCTTAATATTCTGCCTGCCCCGAGTCGCATATTTCCCATTTTCATCCTTCAGGATCACGAGCCCCATCCGTTCGAGATCTGCTGCGGCCATGTTGAAACCCTCTGCCATGGAAAGAACAAGATCGTCGCGAATGATTTTCTCCGCGTCCCAGCGGACGAATTCGAGATAGTCGCAAACTGTCTGTCCCTCGGTTATATAAGCGTTAAGCGCGTTCACGCCAGCCGCCAGGCAGCCGGAACGTTTGATATTTGCCTTCTCTGCGATCAAAATACGAATGTCCCGGGCTTGCCGGGCCGCCGTAATGGCGGCATAGCATCCCGCCGTACCTCCTCCGATAATAAGGAGGTCTGTTGTTATATACTTTCTTTCCATAGAATCAAATAATGACACTCTCTTCTCGGAGTGATTGATTATATTTCATTGTCACATTCTCTCCATCGATCACAAACAGACGATGGATGAACACTTTCACGATCTCTCCCACCTGAATATCAGGGTCATTGATACTGCGTGTGGCGGAAAGAAGATTCCCGTGGAACCGGACCCGAATTTCCAGATTGGTGCCTCGGAAGATGATGTCTTCTACCACACCCTCCTCGGCTGATTCTGAATACTGGACATTTTCGCCCTTTTTAAATATGCTGATGAACTCGGGGCGCAGGATTGCTGCACTATCCTTCCCTTTTCCCTCAAAGTGCCGGAAACTGTCATAGTTCTTCACAGGGATAGAGTTGCCTATAAAATTCACGACAAAGCGTGTGGCAGGATTAGTGTATAGCTCGGGTGGTGTGCCGACCTGCTCCACCCGTCCGAGATTCGTCACGATGATTTCATCCGCTACCTCGATGGCCTCATCCTGATCGTGCGTTACGAAGATGCTGGTGATGCCGATCCGGTTGATCATATCACGCAGCCAGGTGCGAAGCTCCAGGCGCACTTTGGCATCGATAGCTGCAAAAGGTTCATCCAGCAGCAGGATCTGCGGGTTGGGTGCCAGTGCACGGGCGAAAGCCACCCGCTGGCGCTGGCCGCCGGACAGCTGGCTGGGATAGCGTTTTTCCAGACCCTCACAGCCTATGAGTTTCATAAGCTCGGCCACTCGCTCTTTGATTTCACTCTCCGGCGTTTTCTTGACGCGCAGTCCGAAGGCGATATTATCGTATACCGTCATATATCGGAACAGCGCATAGCTCTGAAAGACGAAACCGATACCACGCTCGCTGCCCGGAACATCATTCACTACCTTGCCGTCAATGAGGATCTCGCCGGAGTCGGGATGCTCCAGACCCGCTATCATACGCAGAATCGTAGTCTTGCCGGAACCGGAAGGTCCTAACAGTGCCACCAATTTCCCCTTGGGAATCCGGATATTGATGTCCTTTGAGGCATGAAAATCGCCGTAATGCTTGTTGACATGCCGCAGTTCGACATAGCTGGTATTCTCACTCATAATTCGTTCCTCACTTATCGATATCCAGATCCTTCTGTCCCCGATGCTCAATCCACAGACGGAGTACCAGGACAACGACAGCAAGGATCACAAGAATACTGGACGCGGCAAAGGCGCCGGTAAAGTCGTAGCCCTGATATAATAACTCTATGTACAGCGGCAGGGTGTTCGTCTTGCCCCTCAGATGCCCGGAGAGCACCGACACCGCACCGAATTCACCCATGGCGCGGGCCGTGCAGAGCACGACACCATACAAAAGCGCCCACTTGATATGGGGCAGTGTCACCTTGCGGAAGATCATAAAAGTACCTGCGCCCATGAGCGCCGCTGCTTCCTCCTCGTCCGTCCCTTGTGCCGTCAGAACCGGGATGAGCTCTCGGGAGATGAACGGGAATGTAACAAAGATCGTCGCCAGGATGATACCCGGCACAGCAAAAATTATTTGGACGCCCCAGCCGTCCAGAATGGGATACAGAAAGCTCTGACGTCCAAAGGTAAGCACATAGATGAGGCCTGCTATAATGGGCGACACCGTCACCGGCAGATCAATAAATGTAGAGATTAACTTTTTTCCCTTGAATGCAAATTTCGTCAGGCACCAAGCCGCTGCGATACCGAAGATCGTATTGATAAGCACCGCCCAGAATGTCTCCCGGATCGTGAGCCACGCCGCCTTAACGGCGTATTCATCCGTGATCGAGGATATATACGCGTCTATCCCCTTCGAGAGCGCTGTGATCACAATGTAGACCAGCGGCAGCAGCAGAAACACCGCCAGGAAGACCACAACCAGCGTGATCATGCACCACTTGAGAGGTCCGTTGTTTTTTCTCAGTTCCATAGGATCGCCTCCTTATGCAAGACCGCTCACGCGGCGGGACACGATGCTCTGGGCTACGGCGTTTACCGACAGGATGATAAATGCGATAGCAAGCATGACGAGGGCGATGGACGTAGCAGCAGCATAATCAAATTCCTGAAGCTCGGACATAATAAGCAGCGGAGCAATTTCCGTCTCGTAGGGCGTGTTGCCTGCGATAAACACCACACTTCCGTATTCCCCGATGCCTCGAGCAAAGGCCAATGTAAAACCTGAGATAAGCGCAGGCAGCAGCTCTGGAAAGATCACCTTCCAAAAGGTCGTCCTCCGGTCCGCGCCCAATATCATGGCTGCTTCCTCATACTGGATGTCAATCTTCTCCAGGACGGGCTGCACAGAACGCACCACGAACGGGATACCGATGAAAATGAGCGCGATGGTGATGCCGAGCCGTGTATACGCGATGCGGATACCAAAGGTCTCATAAAAGAACTTTCCCACCCAGCCGCCGGTGGTCGTAAGATGCGTAAGCGAAATGCCCGCCACCGCCGTAGGCAGAGCAAAGGGCAGCTCGATGATGCCGTCAATGAACTTTTTGCCGGGAAAGTCATAGCGAACCAGCACCCATGCCATAATGACACCCATGAACGCGTTCACCAACGCCGCTATCAGTGCCGTGGACAGGCTCACCCAGTATCCCGACAGGATCCTCGGCCGAGTAATGGTATAGATGAACTCCGAAAATGACAGTCTCGCAGTAAAGACGATCAACGAGCACAGCGGTATCAGCACAATCAGGCTCAATATCGTGATCGTTATACCGAAGCTGAGCCCGAAGCCGGGAATGATGTTTTTGCGTTTTCTTATTCTTTTCATGAAATGAAAACCTTTCGCCTCCCGCCCGGCACGGGCAAATGAAACCAGCACCGGACGTTTTTTGTTTACTGCTCGTAGATAGAATCAAAGTTTGCGCCGTCAGCAAAGTGCACTGCTCGAGCTTTCTCCCAGCCGCCGAAATGATTGATATCGGTCAGAACAACGCTGTCATTGATCCACTTGCCATTTTCCGGGATCTCGGTGATGGTGCTGCCCTCAATCTCGGTTACATACTGAGCATAGATTTCCGGGGTGCTGGGACGGTAAAAGTTCTCCGCCTCAATCACCTGGGCTTCGTCCGAATATAGATAGTCCAAGTACTCCGTCGCCGCATCAACAGTGTCGTGCTTCCGCGTAACCTCGTCTACCACAGCAACCGTTGGCTGGCAGAGGATAGATACACTGGGTACCACGATCTCATACTCGCCGGGGTGCTCCTTCAGCGAAAGGAACGCCTCGTTCTCCCAGGCCAGCAAAACATCTCCCTGGCCGTTTTCCACAAAGGAGGTAGTTGATCCGCGTGCGCCGGAATCGAGCACCACCACGTTGCCATAAAGCTTGCGGATGGAATCTAAGATCTCTTCGTCCGACTGACCCTGCTGCTCGAAAAAGTACCAGGCTGCCAAATAGTTCCACATAGCACCGCCGGAGGTCTTGGGATTCGGGGTAATAACACCCACATCATCGCGGATCAAGTCGTCCCAGTCGTATATACCCTTGGGGTTCCCGGAACGAACAAGGAATACTATGGTCGAGGTGTACGGCGAGCTGTCCAGAGGAAATTCAGACACGAAGCCATCATCAATGAGACCTGCATCCGCCACCACCTGCACGTCACCTTCCAGCGCCAGGGTCACCACATCTGCTTCGAGGCCGTTCGATACCTCAAGTGCCTGCTTTCCGGAACCACCGTGAGACTGTGTAACCTCGATCTTCTTTCCTGTGCTCTCCTCATAATGTTGCTCAAATATCTCGTTGTAAGCCGCGTACAATTCGCGGGTAGGATCATAAGACACGTTCGTCAGTTCGATGGTGCCGCCTGAGGAACTCGAATCGGGTCCTGAGCCGGCACCACAAGCGGTCAACGTACCCAATGCCAACACAGCAGCCAAAACAACAGCGATTTTTCTAATGTTCATATTTAACATAATGTTTCCTTTCTTCCATCCCGGATTCTGCTTTTCTGTTTTCATGCAATGATCCCCTGCTCTTCCAAATAAAAAACGGGGGCTCATAGATAAGCTCCCGGGCATAATGGCATTAACAAATCAATCTTCTAAGATTGTTTCATGTTAAATTGCGCAAGCGGACAACATCCGAACGCTCCTGCCATATCATATGCCTGGGAGTGCAGCATTCGGCAACACATCATAATATTCACTTTACGCGTCACATTATAAAGCATGTCTTTTCCTCCTCAATTTAGTCGTCTTCGACTATAACCTAAGCTTGAAGGTTTGTAAATTTGGGCTAATTTATAATCAGTGATAAAGCCTGCTTATCACTGATAAGCAGGCTTTATGTCTTCCTTATTGATCTTCTGGTTTTGAAGGTTTCAGAGATCTTTATATTTTAATAGTTCTTCGATATATAACTGACCATAGGTCGATAGATTACTTCCTTTTCTTATAATATATCCAATTACCAACGGATCTTCTTCTTTCAGTTTGACTGCCTTCAGCCCTCTGAGTATCGCATTGTCCTGCGATAGCATTCCTGAACCAACAGAATATCCGCCAAGTTCATGAATGAGCTCCATACTTGTTGCTCTATCGTCGGACTTTATCATTTTATCAAACGAATAATCAGCCATCGCTTCTTCTGTCAAATAAAAGGTTCCTTCTTCTTCCTGGTCAAATGAAATGCATGGATATCCCTTCATTTCAGCTATAGATACTTCTTCCCGATCTGCAAGCTTATGATTTTCCCAGACGTAAATATAAGCTTCCTTTCTCATCAAAGGAGTAAATTCCAGTTGATATTCCCGGAACAATTTTATAATCACTGCTTCTGTGGTTCCGGAAAAAGACACGATCCCGACCTCACTCTTCAGGTTACGAACATCCTCAAGCACTTCCCTTGTCTTTGTCTCATGGATCGAAAAGACGTATTTATCCGGATTTAATTGTTTTATCACTTCCGTAAAAGCTTTGATGGCAAAGTTATAATGCTGTGTGGAAACAGAAAAATGTTCTTTATCCATATCCTTCGACAGATACCTGTCCTCAAGAATCTCATACTGACCAACCGCCTTCTTCACATATACCAGGAATTCCCTGCCTGCCCCTGTCAAAGATATTCCTTTGTTCGTTCTTTCAAATATCAGTATGCCCAGTTCTTCCTCCAGTTCACGAATACTGGCTGACAAAGCCGGCTGAGTTACATAAAGTTTTGAAGCCGCTTCACGCATGGAAGAAGATCCGGCTATTTCAAGTACATATTTCAGTTGTGTTATATTCATACCTCTCACCTGAATTCATTTTCATATAGCCTTATCGGAGATATCAACCACATAATGGTCGCCATCGACCTTATCAATTACATATACATTTATTCCCTGGCCATCTTAGCGTAGACACTCTTCTGAACAATCTCCGGAATTGCGATATTTTCTCACCCAATTTCACGAGAAACCTTTTCGCGGATTTCGCCTATAATACATTCCCCTAGCATAAAACAATAGCAATTCATCTTCAACTGCATCTTTGCTCATAATGTAAGTATACGGAAGTCGAAAAGGAATCTCCGTTTTTTGAATTGTGACAAAATCAATCCACACATTGGTATCACTGCTGATATACTGCATAGTTTAAACCTCGTTAAAGTGATACATAACTTCCAGTTGTCTCCAAACATGGCTTCCACGGCATCTTCTGTGCCTTTAAGGCCCAGATATCGAAGTGCATATTTTCTGCTCACTCCTCATGTACCTGGCATTCCGAAAGCTGCCAATCCTGGCTTATTTTTCGGACAACATAAAAAGGCGGTTCTGTATAGAACCGCACCACTCACTATATCGTTATCGTTATATCTGCACTTGTTCTGACCCCGGGCCATGTGTAATTTGAGTCTTCTTATCTTCTCATCCAGACCCTACTGTCCGCCGGAAAGACATGGGGTGATTCGCCCCCCGCATTGCAGGCCATACAGACATCATTAATGAAATCGCTATCCGTCATTAACTTCTGCAGATCGAGGCAGTCGAGCCATTTCAGCCCATAATTATTATTGTTCAAAAAAATGAAATATGTCTTAAGTCCTGCCGCCTCCAAAACCGCCCAGCTATGTACAGCACTCACCTCTGTGCCAAGCGGAGTGCCTGCCCAGTTAAGCATTATATCCGACGTCCACCCGGGCGGATCACCCGATGCCACAGCAGTTTCGTCTCCCACAGAGTCTCCCACGGAGTCTCCCGCGGAGCCACCACTCGCTGCCCCGGCAGCAAACACCAAAACCGGCACCCCGCAAACCTCTCCTTTGACCGTTCCTTGTTTCAGGAACTCCGGAGACACATTATCCGTATCAATAAACGGAGAGACCGCCCGGATATTGCCCGTATTATAATACAGCTCGAGCATTGTCGGCAGGCCGCAGCAGCAGAGATCACCCATCTCAGGCCGCCTGTCTTCGTACGCCCTTTTCGACCTTAATATGATTTCGCCGTCGACGGCTCCATTCGGAAGTATGAGATTTAATTCGATATCCTCTAATCTCGTATCCTCCTGCCGCCTGAACTCTATTTTGCGCTTTCCGCCTCTTGTCCGGAACCCTTCCTCAATAAGCCCGCAGATCACCTCCGCATCCTTCGGGTCAAAAGAATGATAAAACACGATCGGTCTCTCTTCTTTCTCAAAACCGGGTTCCACCGCAGTTTCTTTCACGGTCTTCCAATAAGTCTCTTCCGCCTTTTTCAGATGTTCCCTGTAAACCTTTTCTTCCGGGCTGTCCGTGCACTCCCTGATCAGTTTCCTGAGGATCACCGCCGCCTTTTCCGCTTCAGAAGAAAAACCGGTCGTTTCCGCCGCAGCGATGCAGCTCCGCGCATAGTCATCAAACGCTTCCCATCTCTGCGTATACTTTCCCAGCTGCTCTGACTTCCGGCTCATCTCCATAAACAGCAAGGCAGCTTTTTCCTTGTCGTCGGCTGCAAGCGCCTCATGGCCTTGCTCTTCCAGCCGCAGGACCTCTGCCCGGCTCTGATCGTATTCCTCCGATTTTCGAAAGGGAGTCAGCCTTTGTTTGCGGACATAGGTCGGCTCACTCACCGCCCGCTCATGAGATACCATTCGATTTCCGTCGGTATCGTTGTGATCCCCTGGAGGATCTGCAAGGCACTCCTTCGCCTCCTCGGCAAACGGCCCCTCCACGGCAATCATCTCCCGGCAGAAGTCTATGACATCCTCCGTCGTCATCCCTTCCTTCCAGCCGCATTTGTAAGTGCGGTAACTGAAAGCATATTCCCAGGGCGCGGGGTAAGAGTATTTTGTCAGATAGCAGAACGCGAAGCGAGCCATTTGCGTCGGCGCTTCATAGGCCGCTTCTTTGAGAATTTCCGCATCAGGCTCCCTGGCCACCTGCTCTCTTAGGACATAATACTCCTCATACTGATCATCTTCCGGTTCTCTGGGATTCACCCTCCTCTCAGGAATTTCACTGAACCCCAGCTTCTTCATCAGCATATTCTGACGAGAGCCATACGCATGCTGAATAATATACTCAAGATAGTATTTGTCTTCTTCGGGATCCAATTTCCTGATCTCCTGCACATTGGGCAATGGAGTATCCCAGTCATTCCACATATCCGGATGAAAAATGCCTTTCATAAGCTTCTCCCTCCCACCATACCGCACTTACGCTCTATTATACTATAATCGAAAAAAGCGCCCACCGCCAATATGGCGATGGGCGCAGTTCCTTCCGTTCAGACCACTCTGAATCCTGATCACACAACCTGTCTACGAAGGCATCCACCTGCTCAGGTGAAGGGCCGCTGCTGAAGCAGGTTTCCTTCGATTTATTCGACGGCCTTCAGGGCTTCTTCGAGCCTCTCCCTGTATTTATCAAAATATGCTCCTTTTACGGGAAGGGTCAGTACTCTGCCTTCGCTGTCAACGAAATAGGTAGTCGGCAGGCCGACCGTAAGCAGAGTTTTCGCAAGCTCATCCGTCTGCCTGATGTTGGTGAAAGTAACGCCATTGTCCTCGAGGATCTTAATGACCTGTTGGACATTTTCATCATCCAGGTCAGTGCAGATCCCGATGATCTGGCAGTCCAGATCGGCCCACTCTTTATTCAATGCTTCGAGATCTTCCATCTCTGCTTTGCAGTTACTGCACCATGTAGCCCAGATATTGATCATAGTGATCTTGTGGCCGGCGAGCAGTTCCCGGGAAGTGACCGGATTTCCCTCCAGATCCTGTGTTTCAAAAGATACAGCTGCTCCATCCTCAACATCGGGGTAAATCGACAAAGGCTCTTTGACCGTAATCCGGTCTTTGAAATTGCTTGTAGTCGCAGCCTCCTGCCAAAACTTGTACGCCTCCTCAAGCTTATCCTGCGGATAATCCGTATTACGGAGTTCTTCAAATTCACTTTCATCATCCAGGATCACATAATAAAACTTGTAATCACCGGCGGTGCCGATCTCATCACAGACCAAAATCGGTAAATCAAACATTTTTTTCTTGATTTCGTCTAAATCCTGGTCCCCGCGCACGCCCATCACGCAAGAATTGAAGAGCAGAGAACGGCAGCCAATAAAATAGAAATATACTTCTTTATAATTATCGTCTCCTCCTTATTCGAAATGTCATGATTTCTTAAGTCTTCTCTCCCGGTTGTACTGTTTCATTGGATGCTGCGTTGAATACTGCTTCATTGAATCAGGTACAATTGGGTATGGAAAAACGTTTAAGTTATTATACCACCTGTTTAAGCAATGATATACAAGAAAAGAAGCGCCTGCCTCCCCCATGAAAGACCTGGTCGGTGCTTAACGCGTGCCAAAGGGCAGACCGCACCTCATAAACAACAATTCGCAAATAAGAATCTGTATCACTCTTTCGGATAAGCCTCCATAATATCTGTTATCGCCGGAACCAGCACCTGCTTCCTGGAGATACCGGGTTCAAGCCTGTAAGATACTCCGTCATAAACAGCATCATCTCCAAATGCAGCTTCGAGCACCTCGTCA
>JBGUWL010000078.1:0-4147 GCA_045221075.1 Acutalibacteraceae bacterium | reverse complement strand
CATATCTTAAGCACCTCCTATTATTACTATACCATAGGCAATGCATTTCTTTTGATTACAAAATATGACAGATTTAGATTGACGTGCGGCTCGCCGGGCGCCGCCTTGACACATTTTTGGGGGTATGATATAATAAATGGTGATATTTTTGTAAGAAGAACGGATCGACAAGCTTCGTTCTGACCTGTGGCGTATCAAAAATGCCCGCCACGTAAGACAATACGCCCTCAAAAAAAGCGGCCTTTTCCACCGGAAAGGGCACAACCAAAAAGGAACGTTTATATGAAATTATATGATACAGGCATTTACGGACTCTGGTTCGGACACAATTACGGAAGCATACTGACCTACTTTGCCCTTGCGCAGACTCTCAGCAAAAACGGACACCGCTGCGCCATGATTGAAAATCCTCTGCGCACCGAAGACGACGTTTCCTCTCTGAGGCGGTCACATCCCATAAAATTTGCCCGCACTCATCAGAACATTGCGCCGCTGTTCAGACCCGACGAAATGACAAAGCTGAATGATCTGTTTGACCGTTTTGTCATCGGCTCGGACCAGATGTGGAACTATGCGCTGAGCAAGCCCTACGGTCAGTCCTATTTTCTGGATTTTGCGGACGACGACAAAAAGAAATATTCCTATGCCGTTTCCTTCGGACAGGAGATATATAACGGCCCCGAGGAGGAGATCGCTCCCACCGCAGCAAACCTGAAGCGTTTTGACGGTATATCCGTCAGGGACGGTTTTTCAAAGAAGATACTTCAGGACACCTTCGGAGTTTCCTCCAGCGTTGTTGCCGACCCGGTATTCCTTTGTCCCCGTGAGCGATATGACGGACTTATCGCAGAGGTACGGGATCTGCCCATTGATCTGGGAGAGGACTATATTTTTGCATACATTCTTGATCCGAACCTTGTTGTAGGGGACAATCTCTCCCGTATTGCGGATGAGCTGGATATACCGGTATATGTGTGTTTTAACGAAAGCGGCGACAAGATGGAGTTCATGAGAGCCTTAGGACTGCGCTCAAAGCGTGTGGTGTGCCTTGAAGACCCCACTGTACAGGAATGGCTGTGCCTGCTCAAGAATTCAAAGGCAGTGCTGACCGACTCCTTCCACGGAAGCTGCTTCTCAATAATCTACAACAAGCCCTTTGTCGTAAAAAAGAACAAAAAGCGGGGCGGTCTGCGCTTTGACCAGCTTCTCGGCAGCTTCGGTCTGACAGACTGCATGATCGACAACCCCTGTTTCTTCTATGAAAAGGTGACATCCATGGAGAAGCTTTCGGACATACAATACAACAAGGACATTGAGCTTATTCGGTTCTCAAGAGACTGGATCGGCAGGATATGACCCTTCTTTTCCATACGCCGGATCACGGCACTCATGCCAAAAAAGAAAGGACGTTTTTACAATGAATATTACCGTAGCCGGACTGGGCTATGTGGGACTTTCCGTAGCCACCCTGCTCTCACAGCATAACAAAGTAACGGCGGTGGATATATCCGCCGGCAGAGTTGACAGCGTCAACAACAGGATATCACCCATTGCGGATGACGAGATAGAGCGGTATTTCAGAGAAAAGCAGCTTGACCTCACGGCAACCACCGACCCCGAAGCGGCCTATTCATCTGCCGAGCTGGTTATCGTGGCAGTACCCACAAACTACGACCCAGAGAAGAATTATTTCGACACCTCGTGCATAGAGGATGTTGTCTCTCTGGTCAGAAAATACAACGAAAACGCCGTTATCATAATCAAATCCACAATTCCCGTGGGTTATACAAAAAGGCTTGTCAAAAATACAGGTTTTAAGAACATCATGTTCAGTCCGGAATTTCTGCGGGAGTCAAAGGCTCTTTATGACAACCTCTACCCCTCCCGCATCATTGTGGGCTTTGACAGCGAAAACCCCACCCTTGCGGAATATGCTGCCCGTTATGCCGAAATGATGAAGCAGGGCGCCATCAAAGAGGACATCCCCGTGCTTATGATGAGTTCCACCGAGGCCGAGGCGGTAAAGCTCTTTGCAAACACCTATCTTGCCCTGAGAGTGTCCTACTTCAACGAGCTGGACACATACGCCGAGCTGAAAGGGCTTGACGCCGGCAACATAATAAAGGGCGTGTGCCTTGACCCGCGCATCGGAGATTATTACAACAATCCCAGCTTCGGATACGGCGGCTACTGCCTGCCCAAGGACACAAAACAGCTCCTTGCAAACTACAAGGACGTTCCCGAAAACCTTATCAGAGCCATTGTGGAGAGCAACCGCACCCGCAAGAGCTTTGTTGCTTCCCGCATTCTCGAAAAGGCAGGATTTTCACAGACCGGAGACAACAGCATCACCGTAGGCGTTTTCCGGCTCACCATGAAGAGCAACAGCGACAATTTCCGCCACAGCTCCATACAGGGCGTAATGGAGCGCCTAAAGAACAGCGGCGTTGACCTTATAATTTACGAACCCACCCTGCCGGACGGCAGCACCTTTGCAGACTGTCCTGTGGTGAACGACCTTGAAGACTTCAAAAAGCGGTGCAGCGCCATAATCGCAAACCGCTATGACAGCATACTTGACGACGTTGCCGACAAGGTATACACAAAGGATATCTTCCGCAGGGACTGATATCCCCCTGACCCATTGACAAAAAGGAGAGCTGACACCATGTCTGATGAAAAACGGACTGTACCAAAGGTCTCTGTCATACTCAGCGTCTATAATGTATCATCGTTTCTGCGCCAGTGCATGGACAGCCTGACAAAACAGACGCTGACAGATATTGAGATAATATGCGTTGACGACGAATCCACCGACAACTCCCTGAGCATACTGAAAGAATACGCAGAAAAAGACCCCCGCATAAGGGTCGTCACCCAGACCCACGGCGGAGCAGGAAAAGCCCGCAACACGGGCATAAAGCACGCATCGGGGGACTATCTTTCAATACTCGACTCGGATGATTTTTACGAGCCCGATATGCTGGAACAGGCCTACAATGCCGCCGAGGAGCACGATGCCGAGATCGTTGTGTTCCGCACCGACTTCTTCAACCAGCGTCACTACACCTTTGAAGACTGCAACTACAGCATAAAGCCCTCCATGCTGCCCGAAAACAATCCCTTCGGCGCAGACGAGATAAGCGACCGCATATTCAACATCGGCTGCGGATGGGCATGGGACAAGCTGTACCGCCGCAGCTTTGTTGCGGAGAACGACATAGAATTTCAGGAGATACGGACGACCAACGATATGCTCTTTGTATTCTACCTCTACACAAGGGCAAAGCGCATATACTTTCTTGACAAGCTGCTGATACATCAGCGCACCCACGCTTCCGCATCCCTTTCGGTGACCCGCGAACGCTCCTGGAACAACTTTTACCTTGCGCTCTCGGCACTGAAGCAAAAACTTGTGGACAACGGCACCTACCCGAAATTCCGCCACAGCTTTGTAAACTGGGCGCTGAATTTTTCACTCTGGCATATCGACACCATCAGCCCCTCCCTGCGCCAGCTTCTTGTAATAAAGTGCCGGCGTGAGTATTTCAGGGAGCTTGACATACTTGGAAACGACAGCTCATACTTTATCAACCCAAAGGAATACGAAAGGATGACTTCTATCATGAGCAGCAAAACAAAAGTCAGTGTAATTGTTCCGGTATATAACGGCGAAAGATACCTGAAAATGTGTCTGAGCAGCATCTGCAGCCAGTCACTCAGGGACATTCAGATAATCTGTGTTGACGACGGTTCCACCGACAGCACCCCCGCAATACTCAAGGAATTTGCCGAAAAGGACGACAGGATACTGGTCATCACAAAGGAACACACCAACGCCGGCGACTCCAGAAACGCAGGTCTGGAGCTTGCCGAGGGCGATTACCTCTCCTTCCTTGACGCAGACGATTTCTTTGAATCATATATGCTGGAAAGCGCCTACGAGACAGCGGTCCGCGACAACGCCCAGATCACTGCCTTCCGCTGCAACCAGTATGACGAGCGCAGCGGTGATTTCAGAGACTGCCCCTGGACCCTCAAAACCACCAAAATGCCCAAGTCACGTCCCTTCTCAAACAAGGAATGCGCCGATGTTATCTTTACAATGACAAGCTGTACTGCATGGGACAAGCTCTATGAGAAGCAG
>JBGUWL010000077.1:0-11362 GCA_045221075.1 Acutalibacteraceae bacterium | reverse complement strand
TGTCTGCTTTTAATGGGAGTTAAGTATGATACTGACGACCTTGCCTCAAAGAGTATTGGATGAATACACCTGAGCAGGATCTTATATAAAATAAATAAAACAATATGGCTCCCAAGCATTGTGTCATGCGCTGCTTGGGAGCCTTTTCATGTTGTCCGGGCGGAACAGTATCCTTTTTGCTTATGATTCTTTGTTATGGGCAGTGACGTTTATTGTTCCGGCTTTTTACCTGATAGTCTGTCTTCAAGCTTTACGGCTTTTGCGATAAGCAATGCTGCCGTGCCGCACAATACTCCGAGCAAGAGCCCGCACAGGACGTCAGTCGGGTTATGTACATAGAGATAAAGACGTGAGAAGGCTATGCATACAGTCAACACAAGGGCAATAATACCAAATACTCTTTTCTTTGCAAGAAGAACGGTTGTGGCTGCCGCTGCCAGTACACTGTGAGTTGACGGGAAGCTTGCTCCCGATGGAGGAGAGATCAGCAGAACTATATCTGTGTTGACGGTAAATGGTCTGGGGCGGTTTACAATATGCTTTATCAGTACATCGCCGGTCAGAAATCCCAGTGCAAGTGCCGCCAGCAGAATAATACCCGCTGCGCGTGTTTTCTTAAAAAACAGCATGACAACACCAACAGCGATCCAGATGATCCCGTAGGTTGTAAGATAACTTAAAAACACATTGAAAAAATCCAGAAATCCGCATCGCAGCGTATTCTGTATAGCGTTCAAAACAGAAAAGTCAAATGATTGTATTGCTTCCATAATAGCACTTCTTTTCATCCGGTGCAGCTTCACCGGATATTTTATTGATGATCAGATTTTTGCATGTTCAATTTCTGCGATATGATCCCGGGCAGCCTGTTCTTCTCTTATATATTTGCCGTAAGAATAAACCTTAATGCCGATGCAATATCCATAAGACCGAAATGACTTCCGGAGAAATCGGCTGATCCTCCATGTTCTCCTTGAGAATCTGTATCAGTCTGCAGGGGTAGAAGCGTTATGAAAATCAGGTATCCGTCATGTATAACGGCATAGGAGGTGGATACGGATATTCTCACTCCTTGGAGGCAATGCCGCTTAATATCATGGAGAAGCCTGTTTTGATGAAAAATATACCTATCAGAACGCCCAGGGATACTGCCATGAGCATAGGATGGAAGAATGAGTAGCCTCCGGTCAGGACTGCGAGAATGCCGAGTATCAGCTGCAGTATCCATATCTTGGAGCCCTTTGCTTTTTTCACCGAAAGAGAATTTATTATTGTGTCAATACCCATCAATACAAACCACACGGCCGTCATGATCAGCATTACACTTTCGGCAAAAAGCAGGGAGCCGGGGAACATAAGCATTATACCGCCCAACAGAACGCTCAGTATACTGAACACAAAGTTGACGCCGAATTGTTTTTTGGCAATGGCTTTGATAATGCCGAAAATACCGAAAATGGATTTTGTTGGCAAATATTTATATTCCGGTTCGATAGCACAAGAGCTTCTGTTATCCACCGTCAACGCTGCCGTTTCGTTAACCTTCTGTTATATGGAATGTCTGCTCTTTTCTACGGTATTATGTGCGCTGATATCCACCAGATACAAGATAAGACAGCCTATGGATTACATCATCATTTTGGGCTGTGCCATCAGAAAGGACGGTTCTCCCACACCCATACTTCGCGGCCGCATTGACCGGGCACTGTCATTCGAGAGAGAGCAGTTTGAAAAATGGAACAGGCACGCCAAGTTTGTTCCTTCAGGCGGTCAGGGCAGCGATGAGGTGATAAGTGAGGCCGAAAGTATGAAACGCTATCTGACAGAGCAGGGCGTTCCGGAAGAAAACATACTTAAAGAGGACAAGTCCGTCAATACATATCAGAATATGAAATTCTCGAAGAAGGTCATCGAAGCTGATGCAGGCGATCTCAGCAAGGCGAGCATTGCCTTCTCCACAACAAATTATCACGTCTTTCGGGGCTATACCATTGCCAAAAGACTTGGCATGAAGGTAAAGGGACTTTCAGCAAAGACAAAGCGGTACTTCTTTCCGAATGCTTTTTTGCGTGAGTTTGTTGGACTTATTGTTGAACAGAAAAGGCGGCATTTCTTATTCATCATTCTTGGCATAGTATTTTTTGCGTCGCTTTATCTGATGGTATACTTCTGAGAAGTCGATTGATATACAATCATCTCCTTAACTGTAAATTTGTTTACACTCTGCCCTTGGTTTGTAAGAAAGTTTACATTTCACTGGAATTTTGTATCTGTTCAAAGGAGTTTTTTTGTGGTACAATTATTATGCAGCAAAGGGAGAGTCGCAAGACCGACTCCTCACAAATTCAGAATCAGGTTAGATGCGATAAAAAGGAGACGATAACAATGAAAATCAAAAAGAGATTTATAGCGATCATTATGGCAGCAGCCCTGATGCTTTCAGCCGCAGCGTGCAGCAAGGCGCCGGACAGCAAAACTGAAAATTCCGAAGCATCTGCTGTTTCTTCAATTTCCGAAAACAGCGATCAGCAGGCTTCACAGACTGAAAAGTCTGCCTCTATCGAAAACTGGACCGAGGATTCCCCTGCAATGAAGTCCATCATTGCTTTTGTTGATGAAGTAACCGATGAAAATTCCGAAAAGTTCGTGCCTGCGGAAAAGAGGATCGCCGTATTTGACTCCGACGGCACACTGTACGGCGAGCTGTTCCCGACCTATGTTGACCAGTGTCTCATGATCTACCGTCTGACCAAGGATGAAGCCTACAAGGGCAACGCGGAGGACGTCGCATACTGCAAAGCTCTTGAAGAGTATCTTTTGAACGGCGGTGAAAAGCCGAAGGCTCCCCGTTCGTCCGGCGACATCATTGCCGAAGCATTCAAGGGCTTTACGGAAGAGGAATACCGCCAGTATGTTCGCAAGTTCATGTCACAGCCTGTTGCCGGCTTTGAAAACATGACTTATGCTGACGGCTACTACAAGCCGATGGTATCTCTCGTTAAGTATCTTACCGAAAACGGCTTCAAGGTCTACATCAACAGCGGCGCAGAGGTCAATATGCTTCGTGAGCTTTCAATGGATGCGCTTGGACAGTATATCCCGTCCTATCAGGTGCTCGGTACAAGATTCGGAATCACCGCAGAGGGCAGAGGAAATGATGTAAAGGCTCGGGACTACACACCTGCTGCAGATGAAAAGATCGTATTTGACGGCACTGTAAAGTTCAAGAACCTTAAGCTCAACAAGGTTGTCAGCATTATCAACGATCTGGGTATTTCTCCGATCCTTGCATTCGGCAACAGCTCAGGGGACCTTGCAATGGGACAGTATGTTATGCAGCACGGCGGCAAGGCCTATATGCTTCTCTGTGACGACACCGACAGAGACCACGGCAATCCTGAGGAAGCCGCATCCTTCAAGGAGGACTGCGACAAGATGGGCATTGAGACCGTTTCCATGAAGAATGAGTTTGCCACCATCTACGGCGATTTCAAGCTTATACCGTACTCTTCTTCTCAGACAGAAGTATCTCTCGCTCCGGCAGCGTAATGTCATCGATTAACAAAGCTACATCAATAAAGGACAGCTTCATTCCGGAGCTGCCCTTTTTGCTTTGCTGACCAAAGCTCACGCTTGCGGTGTATATACCGAGCAATTATTGCGATAAGTTTAGGGCAACACCGCACAAAGACCGCCGGCAAGCGCAGTGAAACAAGTGCCCTTGGGGTACTGCCGGTCCCATGTTCTTTTTGGTGACTCAATATAGTATTAGCAGTAAATGTGTTTCCAAAACAATGTTGGGTGCGGAGGCTCTCCGCCGGCTTTCCTCAGTCATGTGTGTATCTTAACGGATAATATGCTTTATCACACAATTACACAAAAATATATTATTATTTCTGTTAAAACTATTGTGTAATGATGACTTATTTGGTATAATGTAATAATAAATTATATCATACAAATAATTTACAAAGGGAGTGTAGCCATGCTGAAACGAAGACTGAAAAAGGCGGTGTCCGTGCTGCTCACACTATGTCTGTGCGCATCAATGATGATCACTGCCGGAACCAGCGTTAACGCAAACCCAGTAGTAGATTACATTGCAGAGAAAGCCGTTGACTTTGCTGTGGATAAGATGATCGAGACGGGAATGAGGGTAGGCGGCCTTGCGGTAGGGGAGCTTGCCGATGCTACCGGCGCTTCAGGCGCCCAGGGTCTGAGCGCGGCCTTTTCTTTCATCAATAAGTGGGTCTTTATGGACTCGGCAGAAGTCGCTATCGAAGAGGTCAAGGAGCTGTGTGAGGATATCCTCCATGAGCTTGACGAGATCAGCGGTCAGCTCGAAGACAGTATGTCAATAGCCGAATCCGTTCTTGCTACCCAGAATGTGGGTACTGCAAATGATAACGTTAACAAGCAATGGAGAACCGATGTCAAGGATGTCATCGAGACTACATACAAGGCCGGCACCGCTCTGACTGCATACAAACGGTACCTGACTGATGCAGTTGACGGCGCGCCCAGAGAACAGCTTGATGAGGATCTTGACGATCTGATTTTTGGCTTTTCCAATATGTACGACGGCCGCATTGATATGGAAAACAACAATCCGGAGGATCTTAAAAATATCCTTTTCAATGAAGCCACCATGAACAACAGCTTTGAGAATATGATCTTCACTCTGAGCAACAATCTTGTCGGTAACAGTGCGACCTCGGGGTCAGTGGCATATTATGCTGCAAAGTTCGCATACGTTGCATATCCCTTCAGTCATCAGCAGTACACCTATGTGTATAACATGATGTACAATCAGATAATGCAGCTCATCCTTGTTGAGATGATGTACAACGAATACCTCTATCAGCAGGGCGTCTACTTTGAAGAACAGTACGGAGTTGACAGTGAAAAATACAGCGGCTATCTTAACAGCCAGTCCAAGTACTACAAGCTGATGAGCGATGGTGATGCCAGCGTCTGCGCATGCATCGAAAAAATGCTCAGCTCCAGGTACAAGGTCGATGAGCAGGGCGGAGTCTATCTTTCACTCAACGACTATATGAAGCCCCAGGATGCGGTGACCACAGAGCTTACCATAAACAATTATGAGAACAGCCATGATTTCTGGAGCGAAGCAAAGAGCATGGCGAACTCCTATTCGGGCGCAAAAGATCTGGCAAAGAGTACGTCCAGCAAAGCCGATTTAGTTCCCAAGACCCTTAAATTCCGGAGGGTCATGACCCATTCGCCGAAGGGCAATCAGGTCTACTATATCCTTGATCCGGACAGCTATTGCAAGTCGGCGCCTGATGATGCAGAGGTAGACGACATCAGAGACACAGAACACATGATGTATGCCTGCTTCCTTGATTATAAGATTGATATCACCGGTTACCACGATGTGCATACACCCACCTGTGATTACATAAATCTTATGCAGGAGATGTCCGACGGAAGCAATACTTTTGCGGCTCCCGATGATTATGCCTGCACTTCTCTACAGGGACTTTTTGCAACGAATTCCTTCCTTGCTTACGGCTGTGACATCGGAGCATATCTTAACGGGTATCTCCCCAAAAACAGCAATCCCACGTCTATTCTTACCACCCTTCGCAGGTACAATAATTCAAAATGGAACCTTAAGACCTCATGGGTCAAGTATAAGGTGCTCACCACTTCCAAAAAATACAGTTCCGGCGTGTCCATCAGTAAAGACGACGGCAAGGACGAGCTTGATATGAGTGTGTGTGAGGATTCAACCGATTACCTTTACAGTGTTATTCTTGCAAACCAGTCCAGCACTTATAAAGCGAAAGTAAGTGCAGCGGTCAAAACCTTCAACGGAAACTCCGGAAGCGGAGATATCTCTGTACAGGCAGAGGGCAGCGGCACCGTAATAAACGCAGGGGAAACCATGACTGCCGAAAGCTCCAAGGAACTGACCGTTCGTTTCAGAGTTAACGGCGGAGCATTCTCATCGCTGCAAATCACCCGCAAGAATTCAAAAGCCGAAACAATTATCTCAGAGAGTGATCTCGACAATATGGTCGTCGGCTCTGACGGTTTCTATGAAGTCCATTATGCAATGCCTTATTCGGATGCGACCTTCACCCTCAATATTGACGGCACGAAGAGCTCAGCTAACCTTTCTATGACAGGCGAGGGTACGGTCAGCTTCGATGACAACTCAATTGTAACTTCATGCACCGAAAAAGCCAACGAACTGATATTTATCTATATTGACCCCGCCGACGGCTATGCTGTACACAGCATAGATATGTACGACAGAAACGGAAATTACTATCCCTGGAATATTCAACAGCATGTACCCATGGTATATCTGCCGGGAGTCGAGGTCTATACATTCTTGATGCCTCCGCAGAATGTCAACGTAGTTGTCAACCTTGTAAAGGGCGTTACCGTTACACTCGATACCAATAAATTTGTGTATGACAGCAGCGGCAATGCCACATCATATATTTACTTTACAGACAACAAAACCGTTAATGAAAGGGAATACGCTCCCGGGTTAAATGTCAATATTGGCGTCACTAAGGATACCGAGCACTTCCTGACAGATCTCACCGTTACAGGTGTTGAAAGCGGAAAGCTCTATGACGTTACACAGCAGGGCGATACCTATACATTCTCTCTCGAATCCGAGAACGTTACTGTTAGTCCCTCCTTCAATGTCCATGATTTCGTCAACGGTATATGCACCGAGTGCGGACTGTATCAGGAGCCGGATTATGACAGCAGGAATATGTACTATCAGATAAAGAATGCCGGCAACCTGTTCTGGATAGCTTCTCTTGCCAATAATGATCCCACTCATGCGGAATATACCGCTTCCCAGCTCAGCGGATGGAAAGACTTTGAGCTGCTCTGTGACATTGATCTTGAGGGCAGACCGTGGCAGCCTATCGGCGTAGACGGACACGTATATTCCGGCAATGTTCACGGCAACGGTCACACCATAAACAATTTCTATTACAGCACCGAAGGGGACAAATCCGCTGACGGAAACGACAACGGATTCTTCGGAAAAGTCAAGGGCCTTATGATATATCAGCTCACCCTCAATGGAAAAGCCGATATCAGCGGTGAAGGCCAGAATTTCGGTTCCTTCGTTTGTTCAGGTTCCAATGTCAATCTGAACTATGCATCCAGTTATGTTGATATCACCGGCACCGGAAGCGGTCTGACAGCCTCCGGTCTTGTAAACAGCTGCAGCGGTCAGTCAGTACTTGCCAACGCAGTTAACTATGGTCAGATAAAGGGCAATTTCTCTCATGCTGCAGGCGTTGTCCGCAACTGGTCCGAATCCAAGATCGAATTCTGCGCCAATGTGGGCGATATAGATGTAACATCCGCCGGCAACGACGCAACTGTTGCAGGTATCTCCGATGTTGATACCGGCTGCGGTGACAGTCCCTTTAATCTTGTGTACTCCTGTCATAACTACGGAAAGCTGAGCTGTTCCGACCAGAGCAGGATCAGCACCATCATCAATACATCCGTTTCCGGCATCACTCCCACGGTCTGCTACCATCTGAACGGCAGCTCACCCGACAGCTCCGGAAGCATTGCAATGTCTGCAGAGGAATTCGCATCAGGCGAAGTTGCCTTCAAGCTGAATGAGGGCAAGACCTCCAACGGCTCCGGCTGGCTCTGGAGACATAATATAGACAACGGAAAGACCCCGGATATCTATCCTGTTCCTGATACCGATCACGGAACCGTATACTTCATTGAGGGTGAAAACCGCTACTCAAACTATCCGGACGGAATTGTTCCCGAACCCGAGCCTGAGCCGGAACCCGAACCTGAACCTGAGCCTGAGCCCGAACCTGAGCCTGAGCCTGAGCCCGAGCCTGAGCCCGAGCCTGAACCCGAGCCTGAACCGGTTGAAGAATGCGGTATCCGCACTTATGAAGAGCTCTGCGACTTTGCTCAGAAGGTACAGGATAATTACGAAAAATACGGAAATGCCAGCGTATGGCTTGAAAACAACATTGTCGCTCCCTTTGATTCCTCATGGACCCTTACCATCGGAACAGAAGACAAGCCCTTTGAGGGAACATTTGACGGCAAGGGATATGCGGTGATCGGTCTGAATGTATCCGTTGAGGATAATGCCGGTATGTTCGGATATATCGGCAGCAGCGGTGTTGTAAAAGATCTTGCGGTCATCGACTGCGACTATGTAAAGGCAGCTGAGTATGCCGGCGGTATCGCAGCAGTGAACAAGGGTCTTATCACTCACTGCATCAGCGGTATCAATGTTCTGAACACAAAGTATATCACACTTCCTTCCGGCGCCAGAGCAAAGCTTGCCGACTATAATTCCTATGTAAAGGGAACAAATTGCGGCGGCGTTGTTTCAGTGAATGAAGGTGCGATAATCGGTACAAGATCAGGTGCATACGTTTCCGGTACAAACAACGGAGGCATCGCCTGGAAGAATGACGGCAACATCTACGGATGCGCAAACAACGGCTCACTTGGCAGGAATGATTATTCTGTAGTGGCCTGCGGCGGTATCGCAGTGATAAATAACGCCAATATCGAGTCTTCCTACAATTCCGGCAAGCCCAACGGAAGTCCCAAGACTGCTCTTGCGCTTATCGCAGTTCAGAATGATTCTGATGATGTACATAATGTATTCTACAGCAGCATAAACAATCTCCCGGCCATTGGCGATTCCGGACATACTCTTGATTCAACCAATGAACTTGTTTCAAATACCGACATGATGGATGCGTCCTTTGTAGAGAAGCTCAATTCGGTTACGGATGACAGAGTGATTTGGCAGCAGACAATATACGGTACTTCCTATCTCAACTGCAAGTTCCCCACTATAAAGGGAACGTTCATAAAGAACAGGACTGTTGAAGCCGGCAGCGGTATTACCGTATCGGGCAATATGCACAGCTCCCTCAAGGTAACATATAAGAGCGTGAATGAGGGAGAGGACTATGATCAGCTTCGTGCGGCCGTTTCCGGAGCATCCGCAGCATCAGCCGTTGCAGCGGCCGGAGCCCTGACCGTTTCCGCAGAAGCAATGGAGATCATAAAGGACAAGTCCATAACGGCTGTCTATACTCCTTCCGTTACTGATGAACAGGGCAACGCTGTTCCGGGTGAGCTGTGGTGCGCCGGAGTAACACTGACCGTTCCGGTAAAAAGCGCAGATGCGGCTATCGCCTACATCGACAGTGAAGGCGAGGTTCAGGTGATCGTACCTGACAGCATCGAAAACGGCGAAGCGAGCTTTACCGCTGCAGAGCCTGTTGCATTTGCTGTTCTTGAAAAGACCGACAGCACTTCCAAGCCTTCTGACGACAGCACTTCCGAGCCTTCTGACGACAGCACTTCCAAGCCTTCTGACGACAGCACTTCCAAACCTTCCGACGACAGCACTTCCAAGCCTTCTGACGACAGCACTCCCCAGTCCTCCGACGACACCAAAACAACTCCCTCTGACGGATTTGCAGAAACAGGCGACAATGCTCCCGTACTTCCTGTGGCATTTGCTGCTTCGGCTGCCTGTGCAGTGATATTTGTTTTTTGGAGGAGAAGAAGAGAATTTGAATAATAACGGAAAAAACAACAAAAGGACGATAGTTATCGTTCTTATCATCGGCATACTGATTGGAGCCGGCGGCGGCCTGATGTTTTATTTTCTGAATCCTCAGGGCGGGCAGGCTCCCCAGGAGCCCAAGGGTGTTGTGGGGGTAGTGACTGATGACTGGAATCCGGATATCAGTCAGCCTGAAGCTTCACCCGGCGAGAACTCCCGTCAGGGAACAAAGATACCTGGTTATTCATACGCCGAAATGAACGAAGGGGATATGACCCTCAGACTTAGTGTGGGCAATCCCAAAGATAATATTGTGGGGATGTATGCCACCGTAATGCTCAGAGACGGGACTGAGCTCTATACATCTCAGCTGCTGGAGCCGGGGCAGGGAGTTGTTGAACTGCCTCTCACACAGACCCTCAAAAAGGGGGAATATGACGCATTGGTGAGGTTCAGGTGCGTGACTCTTGATGAGTCCCACAGTCCGCTTAACAGTGCGGAATCCGGCTTCAGACTATATGTAAAATAAGGCGGTGCCTTAAAAATTTTATACCGAAAGGAAGTTACAAATGAAAACAAAAAAAATCGTCACAATTGCCATTGCGGCGGCAATGATCTCATGTGTGACAGCGTCTGTTGCCGCGGAGACTCTTACCGAGACCGATCAAAGCGGAAAAACTGAGGTCACCGCAAACATCAAGGGAGCTGCTCCCCAGCCCGGAGACCCTACCTATGTTATTTCCATACCTGATGTGGTCGATTTCGGGACCCTGCAGCAGCCCGACAATAACGATTCCAGCAGCTTCAAGGATGTTGGTTATACCGTTACTCTTGATGAGCTTAACGATCTCGATACGGAAACACAGCAGATCAACGTATATGTCAAGGACGATAAGGCTAACGTAGACAATGACCAGAGATTCAGGATAACCAACAAGAACGATTCAACAAAGGTTTTCTACTATGATGTCTATTCTGTTTCCGGAGATGATCTCACCGATGAGACACCCAGTGTCAACGGTGAAAATATGACTTCGGTCTCCGGTTATGCTCTTACCAGCTTCAATACCGTGGGACAGCAGCTCAACGGAACGCTGCGTATCGACCAGGCACAGCTTTATGGCTATCAGCTGAGAGATATCATCGGCGATTACAGCGGCTTTATGGTGTTCTACAGTGAGATCGGCAATGCCTGATTGATCATCCGTCTATGAAGGGGCTCCTGATATGAAAAATATAATAAAAATGGGCTTGTGTTTGTTTTTCATAGCTTTGTCCATAGGTGTGTTTATCACTCTTTCGGTGGCTGCAAAGAGCGGTCATGGGGGAGACACACTTGTAAAAGCGCATGTCGGGCAGCCTGCATCAGACGTCAGCGAAGAAACACAGCCCGAAAGCGATACCCATCCGATATCCGAAGATGACGGTTCCCCGGCTTCTACAGGCGATACGGCTCCTGTTTATTCTGCGGCTCTTGCCCTGATGATAGTTTCCGCCTCTGTTCTTGTGGGTGCCGGAATTCTGGGGAAGAAGAGACCGGAAAAGGTTGCTGATTTCTTTACCGAAGACAGTCAGGACAGACATATCTGACGGTATTTCAGATAATAAAATATCATATTATAACGACCGGAAGGCATATCTGCAGCCTTCCGGTTTTTATGCGCTTTTTTATGATTATTCTTTGATCTAATACTATTTTCCGATTAAAAGCTGACACTTTTAACCGGAAAAGGCGCCGCCCGAGGCTGCGCCCATCTGTGCATACGCACAGATGACGTCTCA
>JBGUWL010000076.1:0-40090 GCA_045221075.1 Acutalibacteraceae bacterium | reverse complement strand
TCCCCCGGGTCTCGCCTGTCGGCTCGGTCGGTGCTTCTCAGCCTGCGGCTGAGAGGTGTCCACCGGACACCCGCACCCTCAACAGGCGGCGGGTGCCATGTGTCCGTCGGTGGTGGGTTAAAATCCCCCACCGACGCCGCAGGAGCTAAAGCTCCCGATGTTTGTTGACGGCGTCGCTCGCTCCAATCAAGCGAGCTTGTTGGAGCTTTGATCCTTGTTTAACAATGATAGCTGATAGCTTTTTCAAAGCAGCCTCCTGTTATCAGAATGCGATCTTGTTGTTGATGTACTCCACAAGGCTGTCGATTGCGACTCTTTCCTGAGTCATGGTGTCACGGTCACGGACGGTCACGCAGCCGTCCTCAACGCTGTCAAAGTCATAGGTGATGCAGAAGGGAGTACCGATCTCATCCTGACGGCGGTAACGCTTGCCGATGGAGCCGGCATCGTCAAAATCAGCCATGAAGTGCTTCGAAAGCATGGTGTATACCTCGTCTGCCTTGTCGGACAGCTTCTTGGAAAGGGGCAGTACGGCTGCCTTGAAGGGTGCAAGAGCGGGATGCAGGTGAAGCACCACACGGGTGTCCTTTTCGTCCAGCTTTTCTTCGTCATAAGCCTCGACCATGATGGCAAGGAACAGACGCTCAACGCCCAGTGAAGGCTCAATAACGTAGGGAATGTACTTTTCGTTGGTCTGGGGGTCAAAGTATTCCAGAGCCTTGCCGCTGGTATTGATGTGCTGGGTAAGGTCGTAGTCGGTCCTGTCGGCAACGCCCCACAGCTCGCCCCAGCCGAAGGGGAAGAGGTATTCAAAGTCGGTGGTGGCCTTTGAGTAGAAGCAAAGCTCCTCGGGATCGTGGTCACGCAGGCGCAGGTTTTCTTCTTTGATGTTCAGTGAATAGAGCCAGTCACGGCAGAAGCCTCTCCAGTACTCGAACCATTCAAGGTCGGTGCCGGGCTTGCAGAAGAACTCCAGCTCCATCTGCTCGAACTCACGCACACGGAAGATGAAGTTGCCGGGAGTGATCTCGTTGCGGAAGGACTTGCCTATCTGGGCAACGCCGAAGGGTACTTTCTTGCGGCTGGTGCGCTGGATGTTTGCAAAGTTTACAAAGATGCCCTGGGCGGTCTCGGGACGGAGATACAGCTCGTTTTTGCTGTCCTCGGTAACGCCCTGGAAGGTCTTGAACATAAGGTTGAACTGACGAATGTCAGTGAAGTTGTGCCTGCCGCAGTTGGGGCAGGGGATGGCCTTTTCTTTGATATAGTCGGTCATCTGCTCGTTGCTCCAGCCGGCCACGTTTGTGCCGTCAAAGTCCTCGATAAGGTTGTCGGCGCGGTGGCGGGTCTTGCACTCCTTGCAGTCCATCAGCGGGTCTGAAAAGCCCCCAAGATGACCGGAAGCCACCCAGGTCTGGGGATTCATGAGTATTGCAGAATCCAGGCCTACGTTGTATTTGTTTTCCTGAACAAACTTCTTGAGCCAGGCGTTCTTGATGTTGTTTTTCAGCGCCATGCCCAGAGGACCGTAGTCCCAGGTGTTGGCAAGACCGCCGTAGATCTCTGAGCCGGGATATACAAAGCCTCTGCCCTTGCAAAGGGCAACGATCTTTTCCATTGTTTTTTCCGTGTTTTTTATTTTGATTCCTCCAGAATTTTGATATCTTATTCTACCATCTTTTAAACAATAATGCAATAATGCAGCGCACCAGCGGAAATTGGGGAAAACCCTTTTCCGGCGGAAAAAGGGTTGTTCCCCAAACCCCTTTCCTAAAACCGCTGAATTTGTGATAATACCCAATGAATCAGCTGTAATAAGAAGTGATCAGCAGGTTCCTTTATCGTATAGGAGGCGGCAAGCACCGCTGCTCAATGAGCGAGGGTGTGGAGCGTATCTTTTCAAAGGTGATTGAACTCTGTGATAAATAATAATCTGGACGTCAGGTACTGTGTTTGTGTGGCCTTTGGCTTTTCGGTTTAAGCGAAGCGCAAATTCCACTTTCCACTTTCCACATTCCAAATTAATGAAGCGCTAAACTCATCACTCATAACTCATCTGCGGCAGTTATAGGTGCGGATGTGGGTGTCGAATACGACGGAATCCACCAGCTTGTGTTCATCCTTGTTATAGATAACGATGTTAAGACCGCGGCTGTTTATGGAGTAGTCCTTGTCGTTGATCCTGATAATGGCCTCGTTGCCGTTGGTGTAGACACGGCTGGTGACATAAACGCTGTTGCTGCCGATCTGTCCGTTGTAGATGGTGGGCTGATTGTCCTGACCCAGCTTTTCGTATACCACCTTGCCGCTGTTGATGACGGCGATATAGCTGTGGCTGTGCTTTGCCTTGAGGTCGGTCTTGAGACCCAGGGCCTGAAGTCCCTCGGAAACAAGGCTGTTCAGGGCAAGTCCGGGAGTGTCCTTTACTGCAATGATTACCAGGTTCTTGTCCAGCTCATCCTTAAGACAGTCAAGGTATTCCAGCAGGTCGGTCTTGTCGGATATCTCCTCGTTGATGTTGGTGGTCATGGCAAGGATAAGGTCCTTAAGGTTGTTGATCTTTGTCTCCTGTTCCGCCAGCAGACCACGCATGATGTCATATTCGCTCATGACGGGCTTTTTGGGAGCGGCAAGAGCCTTTTTCAGCCAGCTTATGGCTTTGGCGCGGTGTGCGTCCAGTATCTCATATACCTTGTTGTAGTCGATCTTACTGTCAAAGTCGAATGTGTCAAGGTCGGAGATGTTGTTTATCAGTCTGTCCTCAAGGCGGAGGAGCTTTGCGATGTCATAGAACCACTCGGCGTCACGCTTTCCGTTCACTATGGCAGCGAACTGCTTCTTCATTGCGATTGCAAGGTACACACCGTGAATTGAGTCGGTGACAAAGAAGTCGCTGTCCAGCATGCATTTCAGCCTGTCCTCGGTCTTCATGTCCCCTGTAAAAAGGCTGCCGAAGGGCTTGTAGTAATCGCTGTTTCTCATATACTCCGAGAATACCTGACATTCACCATTGAAGTTTTCCGCAAAGCGGCGGAGAATATCGGTCTTTTCGTCGGTGGGGTCAAGGATGTATGCGCTGACAAAGCTGTCTGGGGTGATTCGCTTGCTGCGGGCGGCAAGAGCTTCAAAGTGCTTTGTGCCGCAGAGCAGGATAGGATCAAGTACCCATTCCGCATTGTCAAGACTGTAATACTCCCTTGCGTTCTTTACGTCGGTCTCGTCGTGGCCTGCAAAGAAGTCAAACCGCTGCAGATAGAAAGCCAGCTCGTTGTGGAGTATGGCGTCTCCGTGTATCTGACCGAAGGAGGTGGAGAAGGCGATCTTCTTCCGTGCGTCGGTCACCCAGTCAAGGGAGGTGTAATTGTCCATTGCGGTGTAGATGTTGTAGTTCAGCAGCTTGTCCGAACCCACTACAAAGGTATCGCAAAGGTTGTTGAGATCGTTCCTCATGTCGTCCTTGCTGAGATAGGTATTTGAAAGGGCGTATTCAGGGAAGAGGGGAGCGGCGTGAATGTTGTTATAGGCATTCATCACATTGTCGGAGTTCTTTGAGGATCTTGGGCGCTCGATCATCATGGTGGAATAGCCCAGGTCTTCAAGAATATTGTAGAGGGCGTAGTGAGTCATTGCCCCGCCGAAGTTCACTGTGTAGTAGTTGCACACAAGTCCCACGTCAAAGTGCTTGTAGTCCGCCATGTCGATACTCTTTTTGAGGGTATGGCTTTTTACAAGGCTCATAATTCGCTCACGCTTGGGGTTGGGCTTCTTTTTGGCGGTGCAGCGGTTGTATACCAGCTTGCTGGTGGGAATGTTCATCCTCTTGTGCTGCTGCAGACCTCCGGACATCATGTCAAAGAGCTCTTTGCCGTGAACGTTGTTTATGAGTATCATAGAGGTGCCGCGGTTGTCGTCGATAGACTTGTCCAGCAGCTCGATGCCCCAGAAGTCGCCGATGGATATATCTCCCTGACGGGGGAAGGCGCTGAAATAGCAGTCCTGACATGATCTTCTCATGCCTGTTCTGTTGTGGTAGAGCTTTTCAAAGGGGTCCCTGTTCTGCAGTCCGCCGTCATATACGACGCCGTTGTCAAATTCAAGGCGGATATACTGACAGCTTCTCCAGTTATGATGCTCCTTGTCACGGAAGTCGATATATTTCAGTGCGGGAGGTGTTTCACCGCCGCTTATCTCGGGACGGCGGGCTATCTCTTCGATGTATGTGCGGGTGATCTTCTGTGAAGGAACGCCGGAGCAGAGAATATCTATGAGGTACAGATTGTCGTAGGTCTTGTTCAGGAAGGCCTTAAGACCAGCCACCTGACAGGGAGTGCCGGTAAACAGGACCTTTTTGTCATCCTTGAGCAGAGCCTCGATGTCACGGTAGACCGTGCCGATATTGCTCTGGGAATATTTTGACTTGCGCAGGGGCGCCAGCTCTTCCTTTGAGTGTATAATAACGTGGTTTACGCTGAGGGTCTTGTAGTCAAAGGCAGCGCCGCACACATAACCTCCCTTATCGAGTACAGCTTCGGCCGCAAGGGTGAACATACCGCCGGAGGAGCTTTTGCCTCTGATGCTGTCGTCCGCCATGGCTGCGTGTATCTCGGGATGGAGGGAGTTGTTTACGTTAAGATTTATTGAGGGACAGCGCTTTACGCACTTGCTGCAGCGTATGCACTTGTCGGTGTTTACAGAGGGAACGATAAATCCGTCGTCGTTTTCCTTCATGGTGATGGCGTCAACGGGACATACGTTAAGGCAGGCGGTACAGCCTGTGCAGACCTCCTCCGCAAGACCGGCCACCGTTATGGGGTCGGGACAGTCCATCTTGGGACTTCTCAGCATACGCACCTGTGAAGCGTTCTTGCTGACCTTCTTTTCGGAGGAAATGGCGTTTCTGAGCCACTGACGTGAAAACTCCGCCTTTTCGTCCAGTATCTGCCAGACCTTTTCGTAGTCGATCTTTTTGTTCAGCAGGGCGCGGACACGCTTTCTTATAACGGGGATGGCAAGGTTCTCCTTGCTTATATTTATAAGTCTGTCGGAAAGCCCCACCATTTCCAGCAGGGTCTCGAATCTTGCAAGGCTCTGACCGTTCTCCACAACGCACACAAAGGGCTTGCCGAATATCAGGGCAAAGCACAGACCGTGGAAGGAATCTCCCACATAGCACTGGGTGTGCTTGAAATAATACAGCCAGTCCTCAACGTCCGGAGTCTTGATGGCTTCAAGGCCGGTCCTTTCGGTAAAGGCGCCGGGGTTGTTGGGGTTGGGTACACAGCGGTACTCACTGCCCAGCATTTCGGCAATACGCAGGATCATTTTTGTCTTCTGATCCCTGGGACCCAGGAAATATGAGGTGATGAACTTAGCGTTGTCCTCGATCTTTGAGCTGTCGGCAAGATCGTGATATACCTGTCTGTCGCAGAGGAAGACGGGATCCATTATCCTGTCGGCATCTGCGTGGAACATATCCTTGACAAGCTTTACGGCGGAGTCCTCTCTTACGCCGATATAGTCAAATTTCTTGAGATAGTACTCCGACCACATTCTGTCCTCTTCGGGAGCATCGTAGCCCTCGCCGAAGGAGCTCGCCATTGCGATCTTCTTTTTGCTGTCGTCAACAAAGTCAAGGAAGAAGAACTGTCCGCCCTCCTTGCCGCAGATACGGTAATTCCATACAACGTCGGAGCCTACGATAAAGGTGTCGCAGTTTTTGTTCAGCACCTGATAGTCCATGGAGCTCTGATAGCAGCGGGTGACGTTGTTGTCGCAGTATTTGTAGATGAACTTATTGGCGATGGTGTCCTTTTCGGTGTATATGGGTCTCCACAGCACGTCGGGCTTATTGACCATCATGGCGCTGTAGCCCATCTTTGTGATAACGTCATAAAGGGCGTAATAGGTCAGTATCGAACCGTAGTTCAGTCCGTACCACAGTCCCACAATACCCACATCGGTGTGGGTGTCTTCAACGCTTTCGGGGGTTTTTCTGATGTCGGTGTTCTCATTGCTCATAATAAAACTCCTTTACGTCATGGTGTGAATTGTCTCAAAGGTCAAGGTATTTCTTCCAGAAGTCAAGCTTCATCAGTTCCGGACCTCTTTGCAGGAAGGACCTGACGGTTTTGCGGTACCTGAACCGGGCCTTGAGGCTGATGCCCCACAGTCTGAACATCAGACGCATGGTCTGCTTTACGCTCTTTTCGGTAACAAAGGCGCGGCGGCTGCTGTAGTCGTAATTCAGAACCTTCTTTACACGGTAAAAGTTTACCGGACGCGCGGTAAATGTGGGAGCCACAACAGGGGGTTCGTCATCACTGCGCTTGTGGGCAGGCAGTATCAGACCGTTCACCATCATCTTGCGCCACAAACGGGTATGACGGGGAGGCTCCGGAGTGCGGCAGGCCTCTTCGTATGCCGGATAGCTGAAGGGCATTGCAAGGTCGTTGATGTCCTGCAGCTTATAGCCCCGCCCCATAACGTCCTTGTGGAGGGCTTCGCCGTCCTGGGTCATCAGCCAGTCGATGCCCCTGAAAAAGTCCTCTGCGCCGTCCATCAGCAGCTCGGCGTTTTTGTAGCGGTAGAATACTATCTCGCGCTTTACCTGGGATGCAAGGTCGTTGGTGAAGTTTTTCCTTTTGTATTTCAGATCATGGATGGAGTTGTCGATCAATCTGTTGCGGAAGATGTAGTAGTACATTGAGGATGCATACTTGTTCTCAAAGGGCTCGTGCCATACGCATATACCGTTCATCAGTATAAGGTGCTTAAGGTTCCTCAGTCCGTACTCGACGTCGTCGCCCCGGATAAATATTGGCAGGGGCAGGTTCTTGTCGGATATTACGGAGGAGGGGAATGCACAGTACCACCATGCGTTGAATTCTGTCTTCTCCTCAAACTCGTTATAGAGGCAGGCCTCCACCTCGCGCAGGTCAAGACCCGACTTGTGAGAGATAAGATAGCCCTTGTTCCAGCGGGCGCCGTTTTCCGTCTGGATATACTGGTTGTCAAGACGGAGCATTGCGCCGCCCACAAATGCGTCCCTGTATTCGTCTTTGAGAAGGGAAAGTATCACAAAGGTGCGGTACACCGAGTCGGGGTTGATTATAACGTCATCGTCCATTACAAGAACATGGGTGATGCCGTGGGCTTCCCTGCATTTCAGTACCTCGATCATGCCTCTTGTAAAGCCTCCGGCGCCGCCGGTGTTTTTGTTCTCAAAAAGATGTATTTTGTCGCACAGGACGATATTCTTTCTGTCAAGTGTGCGGGCATTGTCGGATATGAATATCTCAAGGGAATCCTGCATTCCGGAATCCGGCGCATTGAGGAAGCTGTCATACATTTCACGGACATTTTTTGCAACAAATACCTCACGCTTGAAGGTACAGATCACCATTGCGAGCTTTACGGGGGAGATATCCTGCTCTGGAACATCCCCGTCATACCATCCGCCGTAGAATTTGCCTTCTTCGCTCAGGCAGGTGAGCATGAAGGAATACACTCCGTTGTGGGACTCGCTCTCGAAAACAAAGTCCTGTTCGGTAAGGACGTCATCTTCACCAAAGCATTCCTCGTGGAGGAACTTTGTCATGAAGTTGTCAAGCTGTTTTTCTTTTCTCATCAGAGTGATCCTGAATTTTCCATAAACCTTGATATGGATGCTTATAGACCTGACTTTTGTATATTTGAACCATTTTTCTGCCGAACAGCCGTTAAAGTAGGTATCGAATGAAAGTGACGAGTCCTCTTCCATAAATACATGGTCCATGTCCCAGTTATATTTGGTCTCTCCGTCGCGACGGAAATACATGATTTCTTCCGTACATATTCCGGTACGGGGAAATAAAAGATTTTGCAGTTTCATGTTTTATCCTCCCAAGTCTTTTATACTTTTTGCCGCCGTAATACTGATAAATATCAGACAGAAAGGGCGATGAAGATCTGGGCGGAATTTAACGCCGGCGATTATCGTCAGGTCTGTCTGGTATCAGTATAAAATCAGCGGAGAGTTTTCGGGTCCTTTTTCACGGCGTATAAGCCGCCGCAAAAAAGAACATTATAATACCCTAAGGAAATATTTTATCACTAAACCGGGTTTAAATCAAGGCGTTGCCGCAAATTACCCCACAGCGCAGATTGAGAAAAAACCGATACACATGACTGTTTTTTTGTGGTTTATAATGTTTTTGGCGTTCCCGCGCTTCTCAGAGGCGCAGGACACAGCGAATACTGTCAAAGCCGCTCTTGTGAAGCTTTCCGGCAAGCTCCTCCGTTATGACCTCTCCGGGCATGACCAGAGGGATACCCGGAGGACAGGGACAGGCACTGCCTGCGGATATGCGTCCGGAGGCTCTGCTCAGGGGTACTGTTTCCTGATTTGAAAGCAGTGCGTCCCTTGGGCTCATGCACATCTCCGGAAGAGAAGCTTCTTCCGTTTCCGGCGGGTCGCAGGTGTATGAAAGGCTGCTTATTGCCTGTTCAAGACGCATAAAGTCTCTTTCGGTATTGAAGGCCGTACATATCATAACTGCGTTCTGACCGTCACAGAATTCCGGTTCGATGCCGAAGCGGTGAAAGAATGCAGTCTGCCTGCTGCCTTCAATTCCGGCGCAGGCAGTATTGATGCAGACCCTCAGTGGGTCGCACTGACCTTTCGGCTGCAGCAGACCCTGTTTCGAGGCAAGCTGCTTTATCTTCATGACCCGCTCTTCAAGGGCTTTGTATTTTTCGGCTCCACTGTTTTCAAGCCAGTCCCTGCACCAGTCTATGGATGCCATTATGGGGTAAGAGGGGCTTGTGGAGCCGAAAAGCACCATGGCGTCCTTCGCATCCTTTGCGAGCTCGTGACTGCCGATGTTCAGCACCGCTCCCCCCGTAAGCACCGGCAGCGTTTTGTGAAGGGAACAGGCGGTCATGTCCGCGCCAAGGTGAAGGGGATGAAGGTTCTCGCTGAGAAATGCAAGATGTGAGCCGTGGGCGTTGTCCACTAATAGCAGCACACCGTACCGGCGGCATATTGAAGAAATCGTCCTTATATCGGAAAGCTCTCCGTAATAATCCGGACTTGTAAGGTAACAGGCGGATATATCTCCGTGCTCCCTCAGGGCGCTTTCCACATCCCCGGGAGTCACCCGTCCGGTAAAATGACCGCTCTCGCTTTTTGGCATGAGCCACAGAGGTTCTATGCCCAGCAGTGCGCAGGCGTTTATTGCGCTGCGGTGTATGTTCCGTCCGAACAGCATTTTTCTTCCCCGCTGTGAAGCAATGCACAGCATGGTCTGTATTGCAAGGGTACACCCTCCCGACGAGATAAGACTGCGCTTTGCTCCGAAGAGTGATGCCAGCTTTTCCTCCGCACGCAGCAGTATGCCCTCGGCTTCATACAGCGCATCCGTGTCCGGCAGCTCTGTCAGGTCAAGCTGCAGAAGCTCCGGCGGAAAGCATCCGGAGTTTTTGTGTCCCGGTGTATGAAAGGGTGATAGTCCCTTTTTCTGATGTTCCCTGAGGTGCCCGTAAACCGTGTCTCTTGTCATGCCGTCCCCACTGTCCCTTCGTAATAAAATCAGATACATATTGGGATTATAACACGTCACGCTCCCGATGGCAACAGAAACGCTCCCTGCGGTCGCTCAATGAATAATGTTGCCAGTGAGGAGTTATGAGTTATGAGTGAGGAGTTATTTATGTAAAGTTGTAAAGTCAGGACATAGGTAAGTGAAGAGTGAAGTTCATTAATAGTTGGCATGCTTCTGAAGCATAAAAAACAATATATATCATTGCCGGCTGCGCCGGAACCGATGTACAAAATAATAAAAAATGACAGAACAGTCACCTTGCAGTCACTTTGGGGTGATATCATACGTTACAGAAGGGATGACCGGAGATACCATGCCGGTCATATCAGAGGATTTTTCAGTATCGGAACGGAGGAGTATGAAATGGAAATACTTAAGGTTGAGCATCTTGTCAAGACATACGGAAGCGGAGATAATGCCTTCAATGCGGTGGACGATATCTCCCTCAGCGTGGAGCAGGGTGAATTCGTTGCCGTGGTAGGACAGAGCGGCAGTGGCAAAAGCACCCTCATGCACATGATCGGCGGAGTTGACCGGCCCACCAGCGGCAGGATCGAGATCGACGGCAACGAGATCTGCGGCATGAACAACGACAAGCTGGCAATATTCAGAAGAAGACACATCGGTATCGTGTATCAGTTCTATAACCTGATACCCATACTCACTGCGGAGGAAAACATTACCCTCCCTGTACAGCTTGACGGACGCAGCGTTGACGGCGAAAGACTTGAGGAAGTAATGCAGAGCCTGGGCATTGCCGACAAGCGCACCAATCTTCCAAATCAGCTTTCCGGCGGACAGCAGCAGAGGGTGTCGATCGCAAGAGCCATAATAAACCGCCCCGCCCTTTTGCTGGCCGATGAGCCTACCGGAAACCTTGATTCAAAGGCGACCGAGGATATCGTAAGTCTTCTCAAGCTTACAAACAAGACATATAACCAGACCATAGTTATGATAACCCATAACCTTGAGATCGCAAAGGAGGCCGACAGGATAATCCATATCCGTGACGGTAAGCTGGTCGGGGAGGTGTGAGTCTTGAATATCATGAACAAACTGACTCTCAGGAGTCTCAGGATGAACAAGAGCCGCACCATTGTAAGCATTATCGGCATAATGCTTTCGGTGGCGCTTATAACGACCATCGGCTGTGTTTTTACCAGTCTGGCAGGCTCTGCCCTTGAAAGAGCCGTTGTGGCCTTCGGCGACTGCGACTTTTCGTTTCACGGTTCTTTTGACCGGCAGGCCATTGACGATTACTCCCAGAATCGCAGCGTCAGGGATGTGTATTATTCGGAGGAGCTTGCAAACGGCGTGATCGAATCCCCCGCCTCCGAATTGGTCCCTTATTTTTCCATCATATCCACTGACAGTAGATCAATGCAGGCCAGCAGAATGAAGCTTGAAAGCGGACGCTTTGCAGAGAAGGAGGGCGAGATCGTACTTTCCTCCGCACTCATACGCCGCTCCGGCAGGGAATATCATTTGGGCGACGTTATTACCGTAGATACGGGACACCGCTACTTTAATGAGGACATCGCAAAGAACCTTGGCCGTCAGAAGGATGAGTATATAGATATCTATGCCAACTATTTCCGTGATGCTGAGTATTTTAAGTCCGAGGGCAAAAAGACCTATACCGTTGTGGGAATACTCAGTGAGGAAAACGGATTTTTAGGTACCATCGGCATAAACGGCGTGCCCACGTCCTTTGTATGTGAGACGCCAAAGAAAGCGCAGAACGTATATTTCCGTCTTAATGATGAGGACGAGAAGAACTTTCTGCAGGTGATGCGGGAGCTTTCCGGTCTTGATGATGATGACTTCAACAGGTTCATTCGCTATAATTACAGCGGCAGTGTTATGGACGAGGATTTTGAAGCTCTCCAGAAAAAGATGGAGGGTGAACACGGGACCATAACCTATGTTTATATCAACGATTCACTTCTTTCCGCAAAGGGCATCGAGAATAATCATGAGATGATGATGGTCCTGAATGTGGCCGTATTCCTTGTTCTGATAGTTGTTGCCGCAAGCGTGTTCATCATCCGCAACAGTTTTGCAATATCCATCACCGAAAAGACCAGACTTTACGGTATGCTGGCGTCAACGGGAGCCACTCCAAGACAGCTTTTCAGGAATATCTACTTTGAAGCCTTTTGTCTGGGGATCGTGGGAATACCCTTGGGAATACTTCTCGGTATAGGCGTAACGGCGGGACTTGTGGGTCTGTGCAGTACTCTTCTTACAGACATCATGCGGCAGATCGGCCAGATGGAGCTGATGTTGTTCGTGCCCTGGTATGCTGTTGTTATTGCGGCGGCAGTCGGCGCAGTCACGGTGCTCATCTCCGCAAGCGCATCGGCAGTAAGGGCGTCACGCATTTCTCCCATGGAGGCCATCCGCAGCAGCCGTGATATCAAAAAGAAAAAGAAGGAAGAGAAAAAGGGCTACCGTACTCCCGGTTGGGTGACAAAGCTCTTCGGTATCGGCGGCAGTGTTGCATGGAAGAACATGAAGCGCAGCCGCAGGCAGTACCGGGCGACAGTGGCGTCCATTGTTGTAAGTGTGGTCCTGTTTATTGCGGTATCCTCCTTTGTTGACTGCATGGTCTCATATATCAGAGAAAACGGTTATTATGACCAGAGCGAATATAACATCTCCGTTTCCATCGACAACTACAAGGACGAGGATACATACAAGACCATAAAGGAATCGGAAAAGGATATACAGCAGCTCTGCACCTACGGAAAGATCAACGGTTACAGGTATTCCTTCGAGTCCGCGAACGGCAAGCTGGCAGTTCCTCTTTCGGAGCTTACAGACGAGGCAGGCGCGGAGCTCACATATGTGGGAGGTTATGTTGAGGACGGAAAGTTAACGTCAGATATACACTTTATTGCCCTTGACCGTGAAAGCTTTGAAAAGCTGTGCATGGATAACGGAATGACCTACGAACAGTGTAAGGACAAGGGCTTTATCAAGAACGAAGTAACCGTATATTCCTATGATGAGAATGGCCGCGAAGGTCACAAGGAAAATATCAGAATATTAAAAAAGCCTGAGGGAATGACTCTTGACACCGTGCTGTATGAGGACAAGTCATATTTTGACGAGACCAAGACGGATGAGGACGGAGATCCCTTATATGTGGAAAACTATGTTGAACACAAGATCCCCGTCACCGTTGCCGGGACCGCGGGTGAAGGGGTCAGATACAGAAACAGAGAGATCTCCAATAATCACATTCTGGTCAGTCTTGAATGGTACGAAAAGAACATACCCTCGTCATCTTCAGAGATCTGGGTGGATTTTGATGCCGAAAACCCCAACGAGCTGGAGGAAAACCTGAAAGATGCCACAAGTGACGGCGCAATATATGTGGGCAGCATAGACAACATTGAAGGAAGGGTCAGAATGATCCGTTCAATAATACTGATAGTCCAGATATTTGTATACGGCTTCATCTTTGTGGTCACCCTTATAGGCATTACCAATATCTTCAACACCATCACCACCAACATGAAGCTAAGACAGAAGGAGTTTGCAATGCTCCGTTCCGTGGGAATGACAAAGAAGGAATTCTTCCGCATGATACACCTTGAAAGTGTGCTGTATACGGTCAAGTCACTGCTGATTGGTCTGCCCTTAGGTGTTATCGCAGGCTATATCATATTCCTGATCGCAGACGCGGGCTCAGGCCGTATGACATACATTTTCCCGTGGATGGCATTACTCATCAGTATAGCATCCGTGCTTCTGCTGCTGTGGGGTATCATGAGATTCTCCGTTGCAAAGATAAGCCGTCAGAATATTATAGAGACCATCCGCAAGGACAATATATGACGCGTTTGTACTACGCTTTCATCATTCTTCGGAATGTATGAAATATACCCCCTTATCGGACGACACGTGCTGCGACCGTGCCGTCCGATTTTTTAAGAGAATTTTCCCTTCAAAATTGACAAGTCCCGATGTAAGATATTATAATTAGAAAGGGTTAAGCAATGGTTCCGGAAAAATTTCAGAAACCTGCACCCAACCATCAAGATCCTGCGTATACATGAGTAGAAAACGGGTCCCTGATATATGACGGGACTTTAAAGAAACGGGGCGTAAAAATGAAGATACTTCTGGTGGAAGACAACAAGATGATATCAAAGGGACTGGTATATACTCTCAAGGGCAAGGGATATGACGTTACCCTCTGCGAAAACTGTGAGTCCGCCGTCAGACAGAGCGGGGCGGAGTTTGACCTGATGATACTTGACGTTACCCTGCCGGACGGCAACGGCTTTGAGCTTTATGACGACATCAGGCGTGTGAACGACGCTCCGGTGATATTCCTTACAGCGCTTGACGACGAGGACAATATCGTCAACGGACTGGAGCTGGGAGCGGCGGATTATATAACAAAGCCCTTTTCTACCCGTGAGCTGCTTGCAAGGATAAAGCGCTTTGACAAAAAAGTTAACGGAGCCGGCACGGTCATGACCGTGGGGGATATTTCCGCCGATACCGAGAGCCATACCGTAACAAGCGGCGGCCGTCCGGTGGAGCTTACCGCTCTTGAATTCCGCATACTGATAATGCTGATGCAGAATGCCGGAAAGGTGGTCTCAAGGGAGCTTATCCTTGAAAAGATATGGGACATCGCAGGCAACTTCGTAAATGACAATACCCTTACGGTGTACATCAAAAGAGTCCGTCAGAAGCTGGACACCGACCTGATAAAGACCGTAAAGGGCGTGGGCTACAAGATGGAGGAGAAATGAAGATATCTACCAGATTTGTATTGGCAATGAGCATACTGTGCGCTCTGCTGTCCGTAATAAGCGGGGCGGCAATACACTGGAGCATCTCTCTTGCCCGGGAGTCCGACAACAGAGCGGTTGCCTCCGTGATAGCTCTTGTAAAGGAAAAGTACCCCGATGCGGATGATCATGAGATAGCTCTCATACTCAACGGCAAAAACAGTATGGACGGGGCAGAGGAGCTTATGAAAAAATACGGCATCGGCATGGACGGCAGCATCGTCATGACCCGGAACGACGGTTATACCGTCGCCATGCTTACCGGCACAGGCTGCTGTATCCTCACCGGTGTGATGTCGGTATTGTTTTTCCTGCTGTACCTGAAGTACCAGAAAAGACAGGAAAAAAAGCTGGCCGCATATCTTGAACGGATAAACAACGGCGACTACCGTCTGCCCTTTGACCGTCTTACTGAGGATGAGACGTCCATTCTTGCAAGCGAGATATACAGGACCACCGTTATGCTGCGTGAACAGAAGGAAAACAGCATAAACGATAAAGTCAAACTCAAGGATTCCCTCTCCGACATATCCCATCAGCTCAAGACCCCCATAACCTCCATGGTCATCATGCTTGACAATATCATGGAGGGGGATATGCCCGAGGAGCTGAGAAACGAATTTCTATGCGACATAAAGAGTTCCGTTGAGCATCTCAGCTTTCTTACCCGTTCCCTGCTCACCCTTTCAAAGCTTGACGCAAATACCGTGGAATATCACAAGAGGGACGGCAGGTTCCGGGAGCTTATTGAATTCGGCATAGGAAGCACCTCTGCCATTGCGGCCGAAAGGGGAGTTGAAGTCAGGGGAGTTGACGGAGACTTTGACTTCTGCTGCGACTACCGCTGGGTCAGCGAGGCCGTGACAAATATCGTAAAGAACTGCATCGAGCACACGCAAAAGGGCGGTCAGGTAACACTCACCGCAGACGATACGCCCTTGTTCAGCCGACTTGTCATCGAAGACAACGGCTGCGGTATAGACAGCGCCGACCTGCCCCATATTTTTGAAAGATTCTACAAGGGCAAAAACAGTGACGAAAACAGTGTTGGCATAGGTCTTGCCCTGTCAAAGATCATAATAGAACAGTGCGGCGGCTATATCAGCGTTTCCTCCGAGCCCGGAAAGGGCAGCAGGTTCACCATAAAATTCTTCAAGACCGCCCCGAAGGGTCATGACGAAAAAGCAGAGGATGAGTTATCGGAGGAGTGACCGTGCCGGACTTTTTGCATAACAAAAACCCGGCATGACAAAAGATGAGATCATACACTATACTGCCGGAGGGATATCCGGCAAGGACCGCAGATATCGGTATATACAAAACCGGAAGGACAGGGGGGATCCTTATCAAAAAGCTCATATCGCTGTTTTGTTCAGCATTGATGATAGTGCTGTCCGCTGCCTTTGCAGGCGGTGCGGGCGCCGTAACGGGGGAGCCCTCCGCAAAGCTCAGGGATATCCCTGTGTACCGTAAGAGCATGAGCGAAAACGAGACGGTGTCCTGTCTGTTCTTTGAGGATATGCCCGACGTGCCCTATATCGCTCCGGACCTCTATTACAGCACCTTCCTTGACGGACGTATGACCGTAACACATGACGGAGAGGGCAGGTATGTCTGTCTGGAACAGGACTTCGGCGACTCTGCCGCTTTTGACACCGTAAAGGATACCCTGACCTGCGGCGACCTTGCGGATTTTGTATCAACTCCGGTTTTCCGTCTTGAGGACAAGGACTTTGTCCTCGGGGGACCGGAAAGGCTTTCAAGGATCAAAAAGGTGGATTACAGCCGCAGCGCCGTGGAAAAGACCATCGACCTGGGCAGCTACGGCATCGACCTCAGGGAATATGACGGCACGGTCTACATTCCCTTCATAACCGCCTGTGACCTTTTCAACAACACCGATGTGACTACCGTATGCTACAGCGGCGGAAAGATATACTTTGTATCATATTATGACGAGATAAACGGCGGCGATGCCCGGGATGAGGACAATGGGAACCTTGACTGGATAAACAACGGCTCCCGTCCCTCCGGCACCATTGACCTGACCTATGGGGAGCTTTGTATGTCGGTGGACAACTTTTACGGCTATCCCTCAACACAGAACGAGTTTTCCGAAAGGGTCCGGCTGTCAGGACTTGACAAGGCTCTTGAACGGTATGACCCCGAGACAAAGAGCCTTCTGCTTTCATCCTCTCCGGGAAAGTATCTTGCGGGACTTTACAGGCTTTTCAATATGTGGCTGGCCGACGGAGGACACTCCTCGCTGGTGCTTGATTCTTCTTTTGAAAAAGCATTGTCCCCTTCGGTATATGCCGAGTTCAGTCAGGGGGTCGCCGGTCTTGCGGATAAGAGCTTCATCTATGCCGCAAAATACAACGGTATGCTGGGCGAGTATCATTCGCTGAAAAATACCCGTTTATCCGTCCTCGGGGACGGCAGCTATCACAGTTCCGGCAATACCGCGGTGATATCCTTTGATGAATTTGAATTTGACCAGTCGGGCTGGGAGCGTTATTTTGAAAACGGGGGAGAAATGCCCTCGGATTCCGTAGGGATCGTAGCGCGGGGTCTGCGTCAGGCCGAAAGCGACCCAGGCATAAAAAACATCATACTTGACGTATCGGCGAATTTAGGCGGCGACAGTATCGCCCTTGAAGCGATAATCGGTATCATTGCGGGAGATTTCCGGCTCAGCGCGTACAATCTTCTGGGAGAGCAGTATCTCAGTCAGGTCATCTCCAGCGACCGGAACCTTGACGGAACCATCGACGCCAATGACGAAAAAGTAAGCTATGACAAATACAATATTGCAGTGCTGACCTCCCGCAGCTCCTTTTCCTGCGGCAACCTGCTCGCTTCACTGATGAAGGACGCAGGTTATATGACCATCGGAGATACCAGCGGCGGCGGCACCTGCGCAATACTCCGCCGTACTACGGCTGACGGTGTGATGTATCAGATGTCCTCCTACTGCAAGTTCGTCAACAACGACCTGCAGCCAGTGGATAACGGAGTGGAGCCGGACGTCAGCCTTGTAAGGGTGGATGATTCCGGAGCGCAGGATTACAGCCCCTACTATGACATAAACGCCCTCGGCTCGGCCGTTGAGGGATATTATTCAAAGCACCCGCTGACAAAGACGGATCCGGACCTGCCTCCGTTTTTTGAAGAAGTCTCATCTCCCGGCACATTGTCGGCAGTGAGTCAGGACAGCCCCACAGAGGACAGTTCAGCTTTGACCTCTGTTCCGGACAGCTCCGGAGGATCTGAGGTTTCCGGAGTTCCGCCGTTATTTTCGCAAACGGAAAGCGAAAGCGGCGGTCAGGAGTCATCGGTCCGGGTGACGGTGCTTATTGCTGTTCTGGGGACAGCGGCGGTGATAATTCTGTTTGCCGTCATTGCGGCTGTGTCATTGCGAAAAAAAGATAAACCAGGAGGTCTCTGACATGGACATACACATTGGTGACAGACTTGAAATGAAAAAGGAACATCCCTGCGGAAAGCCTGACAACAGGCTGTTTGACGTTCTGCGCATAGGCATGGACTTCAAGCTGCGGTGCAGGGGCTGCGGCCACGAGATAATGATATCCCGGGTCAAGGCGGAAAAGAATATCCGTAAGGTGATACCCTTTTCCGAAATAAAGGATCAGTCATAGACTGACCGGGCCGGATGTCTTTCCGGTTCGGTCATTGTCATTCTGTTGCTCCCCGGGGAGCGGAAAGGACCCTGCTATGATAGATAAACTTAAGTCCGTAAACGACCGGTATGAGGAGCTGTCGGAGAAGCTCTGCGATCCTTCTGTGGTATCGTCTCCGGAAAAATACACAAGCGTAATGAAGGAATACAAGACGGTGGAGCCTCTTGCCCTGAAATACCGTGAATACAAGTCCCTGCTGCAGCAAAAGCAGGAGACCGAAGAGATGCTTGAAGAGAGCGGCTCCGACCCCGAGATGAAGGAAATGCTGCTTGAAGAAAAGAGCCGGCTTACAAGGCGTCTTGAGGAGCTGCAGGAGGAGATAAAGATACTTCTTCTGCCAAAGGATCCCAACGACGAGCGAAATGTCATCCTTGAGATAAGGGGAGGAGCCGGAGGAGAAGAAGCCGCGCTTTTTGCCGGAGTGCTGCTGAGGATGTACAGTATGTACTCCGTCCGGCAGGGCTACCGCACTGAGCTGCTGAACTCGAACCCCACGGAGCTTGGGGGATACAAAGAGGTCTGTGTGATGATAAACGGCGAGGGGGCATATTCCCGCCTGAAGTTTGAAAGCGGGGTACATCGTGTTCAGCGTGTTCCCGAGACCGAGACTCAGGGACGCATCCATACCTCCACGGTGACGGTGGCCGTACTGCCGGAGGCCGAGGATGTAGAGGTCAATATCGACCCTGCCGATCTGAGGATAGACACCTTCCGTTCCAGCGGAGCGGGAGGTCAGCACATCAACAAAACCGAGAGCGCCATACGGATAACCCATATTCCCACGGGGCTTGTGGTGGAATGTCAGGATGAGCGCAGTCAGTACAAGAACAAGGATAAGGCCATGAAGGTGCTGCGTTCAAGACTGTATGAGGCGGAGCTGGAGCGTCAGCAGAACGACGTTGCCCGGCAGCGCCACAGTCAGGTGGGGACCGGTGACAGAAGCGAAAGGATACGCACCTATAACTATCCCCAGGGACGTGTTACCGACCACCGCATAGGTCTTACACTGTATAAGATAGACGATATCCTTAACGGAGATATTGACGAGATAATTGATGCACTGATCGCGGCCGACCGCGCCGCCAGGCTTTCGGGTGCCGAAGACACACCCTGACAGGAGGAAAAAATGAAAGAGAATAGTATGTTCAGAAATATGAAATATCAGCCCCAGAAGCTTTTCAAGCTCAAGGTGTTCTTTGCCGTGCTTGCATTGATCCTGTTTTTAGTCCAGATCATCGGAGTAGTTTCATATCTCCGGGATTCTACCCACGAATTCAAGACCATCACAAAGTCAGATCTTGACAGGCTTTCGGAATTTGAATATGTCCAGGGCATAATCAACAGGGATGACATAATCCTGCATTATGAAGACCAGGGCGCGGACAGCCTTGTCCTGTGTGTCGGTGTTCTTTCGGAGGGAAACAAAATGGTGTTGCTCACTTCGGTGAACGAATCGGCTCCCGAATCCAGCAAAAAGCTCAGTGGTCTTATATACGGCGATGAAGCGGCGTTTTCCTTCCGGGGTAAGGTGGGTAATCTGAAATCCGAGGGTCTGACCTCTATGAGGGTGAACATGACCCTTCAAAACGATTTCCATGACCACAAGCTGACTGATGACGATATAAGCAAACTGACCATCAGACTTACAGATCCGGACGATTCATACACCATCAAGCTGATAGTTGCCGCATCGGCAGGAGCAATCATGATGTTGGTCGTATTTTTCCTCCTGATGAAAAAGTCCATCAACAACCTTATCTACGGCATACTTGTCCAGAAGGGAGTAATAAAACCCGAGATCAAGGTGAAGAAGGAAGATATTATCTTTGACTCCGAGGGAACCTATTCCGATGAAGGACTGGAAGGCGGCACCTTCTATGTGAACAGTGACATTCCCGAGGACCGTGTTTCCGGCGGAGATAAGGAGTATCACTTTGACAGAACGGGAGCCGGAACTGCAGACTTTCCGGCGGGATCTGACGCAGCCCTTCCGGAGGAGCGGAAAATGAGGGCTTCTGACATGGACTATTATCAGAGCGGCACCAACGAAGACGGAAATTTCTATGTTGACAAGAGCACCGACAAATCAGTGCATAACAATGACAGCGGTGACTATTTCAGATACTGAGGATAAAGGGGCAAAACGGTATGAAAAAATTAAAGTATAAGGAAATAAAATTCAAGGTCCCCAGGATAATTTTCGGCCTTATTGCCCTGAGCATCTTCTTTTTCCAGATCTCCACTGCCTTCGGGATGATCGGGTATAACATGGGATATCATCGCAGGATGATAAAACATTCGGACCTGGACAGGCTTTTTCAGGGGGAGAAGGTGACCGGCACTTTTTCAAAAAATGATTTTGTAACGGTGTTCAAGGAGGAACCGGAGCCTTATCACGTTGTGGACTACTATATCTATCTCACCCCCGCCAAAAAGCTGTTTGCCGTTGTCACCGATGAATACGACACTGGAGACCAGGCGGAAAACCTCCGGCTTGCAATGACCGAGGATGACTACTTCCTTGACGAATACGAGATCGACGGAATAGTTGAGGACACGACTCCCGAGCTCAGGAAAAAGCTGAAAAGCAGCATCCCCAAGGACGTATTTACAAAATACGAAATAACCGGGGACGATATATCCGTAAATTATATCCTGCTGATATGCGAGAACAGTACCTACGACGATTACAATATATATCCGATAATCCTCAGAGGTCTGGTCGCCCTTGCTGCGGCGATAGTGCTTTTTTATCCGTTTTTCAGCAACCTGCGCTATAACCGGCTTGTGAAAAAGGGAGTTATAATTCCGGAGCGTGAGATCACCCTTGCGGATGTGGCGTCCGGCGAGGATGCAAGAATACGGGCGCAGAATATCCCGAAGGATGACACTCCTATCGAGTACTATCAGGGCGGGGTGAACGAAAAAGGAAATTTCAGCGACGAGACCGAGGATGACTCCGGCTCGTGACCGCACAGAGTGGGTATCGGTAGTTTTTGCCGGTACCCATATTGATATTTTGCCGGCTTTGTGGTATAAATATAGAGAGAAAAGAAACGGGTAAAAAGAAAAGAGAAAAAGAAACGGAACGATAAAAATGAAAACACTCATGCTTGATACACAGAGGATTAGCGAGGCTGCCGTAATAATCAAAAACGGCGGCCTTGTTGCCATGCCTACGGAAACCGTGTACGGACTTGCCGCCGACGCCCTTAACGGCAAAGCGGTGGCAAATATATTCCGGGCAAAGGGCAGACCCATGGACAATCCCCTTATCGTACATATTTCGGATGTGTCCCAGATATACGGACTTGTCAGGGAGTTCCCTGAAAAAGCGCAGAAGCTTGCGCAGCGCTTCTGGCCGGGACCCCTCACCATAATACTTCCAAAGTCCGATGCAATACCCGATGAGGTCAGCGCCGGACTTGACACGGTGGCGGTGCGCTGTCCATCTGACCCCAACGCAAGACGGCTTATAGAGCTTTCCTGTCCGCTGGCGGCTCCCTCGGCAAATCTTTCCGGCAGTCCCAGCCCCACCAGCGCCCGCCATGTCCTTGACGACATGGACGGCAGGATAGACGCGATAATCGACGGTGGAGAATGCAGTGTGGGTGTGGAATCCACGGTCATCACCCTTGCCTGTGATCCGCCCCGGCTTCTGCGTCCGGGTGGGATCACCCTTGAACAGCTCCGGGAGACCATCGGCGAGGTGGTGCTTGACGGCGCCGTGCTCAATCCGCTGAAAGAGGGACAGGCGGCCGCAAGTCCCGGAATGAAATACAAGCATTATTCTCCCAAGGCGGATGTGATACTTCTCAAAGGCTCACAGCAGGCATTTATTGATTATGTAAACGGCAAAGCCGACGGAAAGACAGCCGCTCTCTGTTATGAGGATGATGTTCCCGCGCTTATGGTTCCCTGTCTTTCCCTGGGAGGGGCTTCCGATTATGAGACACAGGCCAGCAGGCTCTTTACGCTGCTTCGTCAGGCGGACGAGGGGGGATACGAACGTATCTACGCCCACTGTCCAGAGGCTGAGGGTGTAGGACTTGCGGTGTACAACAGGATGATAAGAGCCGCCGGATTTGAGGTGATCGACCTTGAAGAGTAGAGTGATAGGTCTTACGGGTCAGACCGGCGCCGGAAAAAGCACGGCCGCCCGCATCATCGCATCGGAATACGGGTGCAGCATAGTTGACGCCGATATGGTGGCAAGGGAAGCTCTTGCGCCGGGTTCTTCCTGCCTTAAAAGACTTGCAGAAATATTCGGATATGATATAATAGACGAAAAGGGAGAATGCCGCCGGCGATTGCTGGCGCAAAGGGCGTTTTCTTCAAAGGAAAATACAGAAAAGCTGAATCTTGTGACACATCCGTGGATAATCCGCCGTTCAAGGGAATATATTGAACTGTATCGCCGGGATCCCGGCGGAATAATACTGTTCGACTGTCCGCTGCTTTTTGAGTGCGGCGGAGAGACCCTGTGCGATCTTGTCATTGCAGTGACAGCCCCGGAGGAGCTGCGCCTTGAGCGTATAATCAACAGGGACGGTCTTACCCAAGAGGAAGCAATGCAGCGCATAGGAGTACAGAATGATACGGACTATTATACCCAGAGAGCCGACTATGTTATCGATGGCTCCCGCAGTATGAATGAAATAAAAGCAGAGCTTTTGTCCGTGATAGGCGAAAAGCTGCTCTGAAAAGCATTGCGGGTCAGGGGTCCATTACTGATATCAGACAGAACTGAAGGCGTTCCTCGGCTTTGATTAAATACTGCCCTTCTGTATGATACCGGTCAAAGAGGTGCAAAATGAAAAAAATAAATCTTAAAACAGTGATAAGTATTGCCGTGGTGCTTGTGATACTTGTGCTGGCTGCGGTTGTGTTAAGGCTATCCAACCAGGTGCTCACCGACAGCTCCTATCCTCTGAAATATCAGGAGGAGATAGAAGCAGCATCGAAAAAGTACGGTGTTGACGAGGCGCTCATATATGGTGTCATCAAGACCGAGAGCAATTTCGATCCCAACGCAAAGTCCACCGTGGGTGCCATAGGCCTTATGCAGATAATGCCCGAGACCTTTGAGGACATTCAGACCAGATTTGAAAAGGACGAAACACACAAGTTTGAGGATCTTTACGATCCCGCTCTGAATATTGATTACGGGGTGGAATATCTGTCAAGCCTTCTTAAGGAGCTGCCCTCGGAGGAGGCTGCCGTCTGCGCCTATAACGGCGGTATCGTAAATGTCAGGAAATGGCTTGCTGACCCTGAGTATTCGGAGGACGGCAAGACCTTCAAGGAGGTACCCTTCCCTGAGACGGATAACTACCGCCGCCTTGTCGCCCAGAACAAGAGCATCTATAAAAAGCTTTACTTTTCGTGACGCTGTCCGTCACAAAAACCATAATACGACATAAAATAAGTATGCGGGGAGTATTATGACCGACCCGCCCGACATCAGAAAGAAGGAATAACCGTGTCAAAAGAAAAGAAAGAAAAAACCGCCGCCGAGCTTCTTAAGGAAAAGCTGCTCATTAAAAGAGAGAGCGGAGCAAAGACCCTCGATGAAGAAGAGATCAGAAAGGCCGACGATTTCTGTCAGGGCTATATGAGCTTCCTTGACAGGGCAAAGACCGAAAGAGAGGCTGTCAGATTTTCCATAGAGGCCGCAGAAAAGCTGGGCTTTACCGAATACGACCGTACAAAGAAATACAACCCCGGGGACAGGGTGTATGTAAACAACAGGGGAAAGGCCCTGATGCTCTGTGTGTTCGGCGAAAAGGGAACAAAGGACGGAGTAAGGCTGGGTATCGCCCATATTGATTCTCCCCGTCTGGACCTGAAACCCAACCCCCTCTACGAAGCCAATGACCTGGCGCTTTTCAAGACCCACTACTACGGCGGCATCAAAAAATACCAGTGGCCTACCGTGCCTCTGGCTCTTCACGGAGTCGTTGCAATGAAGGACGGCAGTGTTATCGATGTTTATGTGGGGGACGATGAGGGAGAGCCCTGTTTTGTTGTGACGGACCTGCTGCCCCATCTTGCGGTGGAGCAGATGTCAAAGGTCATGACAAAGGCCTTTACCGGCGAGGATCTCAATGTCCTTATCGGCAGCCGTCCCTTCCGTGAAGATGAAGAGAGCGAATCTGTAAAGCTGAATATTATGAAGCTGCTGTTTGACAAATACGGCTTTACCGAAGAGGACTTTGTTTCCGCCGACCTGGCAATGGTGCCTGCCGGCAGGGCAAGGGACGTGGGCTTTGACCGGAGCATGATAGGCGCTTACGGACATGACGACAAGGTCTGCGCTTATCCTGCGCTCATGGCGGCCTTTGATACAAAGGTGCCTCAGTCTACGGTCATCACCGTCCTCACCGACCGTGAAGAGATAGGCAGTGACGGCGCCACCGGAATGAAATCTACCTATATGGCGGACTTTATCGCGGATATCGCCGCAGCTGACGGAGAGGAGCTGCGCCATGTCATGGCAAAGACCACCTGTCTTTCCGCCGATGTGAACGCCGCTTTTGACCCCGGATATGCATCCGCCTTTGAAGCCAACAATTCCTGCTATATCAATAACGGCGCCGTTATCACCAAGTATACAGGCAGCGGCGGCAAGTACAGCACCTCAGACGCTACCGCAGAATTCATGGCAAAGATACGCCGTATCCTTGACGACAAAAACGTGCTGTGGCAGACCGGCGAGCTGGGCAAGGTTGACGGCGGAGGCGGCGGCACCATCGCAAAGTTCGTTGCAAACCTGAACGCCGATGTTGTGGACCTGGGTGTTCCGGTGCTTTCCATGCACGCCCCCTTTGAGATCGTTTCAAAGATAGACGTATATGAAACATACCGCGCTCTGTTTGAATTCTACAACGCATGACGTTTTGACCCGCATTCCGCTTTTGTGTTTCCCTGCTGGTGCGCTGTTTCGCTGCCTTCCGGCTTCATCATATAGCGGAAAAGGCCTTTCCTTTACTCAATATGTAGTATAAAATAACAGGGAAAAAGTGGGATTATTATGCAAATTCCTTATTTTGAGTAACAATAATGTAACAATACGGATTTAATATTGACATTCCTGGCGGTTTGTATTATGATAACACAAGAATAGGTTTATTTATTTGTGGTAAATATTCCTTTGGATTTAGTGTAATATCAACAAAATTTTTTTCGCTCGGCGTGTTTCCACCGCAGAGCGTTTTTGAACATCACTGTGGCTTATGCCCGGCTTACTTCATACAATCACTATGAGGAGTGTTGTGATTTGAAACAGATCGTTGTCAACGGCGGCAGGCGTCTTGAAGGCGCGGTTCGTATCAGCGGCGCAAAGAATGCCGCAGTCGCCATTATACCGGCTGTTATCCTTTCTGACGGTATATGCCGTATTGAAAATATCCCCAACATAATGGATGTTAACCTGATCGCAAATATCCTTCATGAGATGGGCGCCCGCATCAACAGGATAAACAAGACTACCCTGGAGATCGACCCCACATATATAAGACGCCCCGTTGCGGATTATGATATAGTCCGCCGTATGCGTGCGTCCAGCTACCTTCTGGGCGCTTTGCTGGGAAAATTTTCCAGAGCGGAAGTGGCTCTTCCCGGAGGCTGCGACTTTGGTGTAAGACCTATTGACCAGCACCTCAAGGGCTTTGCCGTACTGGGCGCAGAGCACAATGTGGTCAGCGGTATTATTAATGTAAGGGCCGAACGCCTTACAGGTGGACATGTGTATCTTGATGTGGTTTCCGTGGGTGCAACGGTCAATATCATGCTTGCGGCAGTAAGGGCCGAGGGCAGGACGATCATTGAAAATGCCGCAAAAGAACCGCATATCGTGGACCTTGCCAACTTCCTCAACTCCATGGGAGCCGATGTAAGGGGCGCAGGCACCGATGTCATCAAGATCAACGGTGTAAAGCATTTGAACGGTACAACCTACTCCATCATCCCCGACCAGATCGAGGCAGGTACATACATGGTAGCTGCCGCTGCGACAGGCGGAGATGTGCTTGTACAGAACGTAATAACCAAGCATCTTGAGTCCATCACCGCAAAGCTGCGTGAGATGGGCGTGACCATAGAGGAATACGAAGACGCCGTAAGGGTATACCGTACCGGACCCCTCAAGCGCTGCAACGTCAAGACCATGCCTCATCCGGGTTTCCCCACGGATATGCAGCCCCAGATCGCCGCTCTGCTTTCCATAGCTCAGGGCACCAGCATCGTTACCGAGGCTGTGTGGGACAACCGTTTCCGCTATGTTGAAGAGCTGAAGCGCATGGGCGCAGTAATTTCCGTTGACGGCAAGGTGGCTGTCATCGAGGGCGTTAAGGAGCTTAACGGCGCGCCCGTAAAGGCTACCGATCTCCGCGCGGGAGCAGCCATGATAGTCGCGGCTCTTTCCGCAAGGGGTACCACCCATATTGAGGATATCGAGCATATCGAGAGGGGATATGAGGACGTTGTTGAAAAGTTCTCTGCCCTGGGTGCCGACATCCGCATCATCTATACCGACGATCCCGTAGCGCAGACTGCCTGACAGACTGCATCAGACTGCGGAGATTTCATGAACATTTCAGGTACATTCCGTGTGCTGCGGGATGTGCCTGTTTTTTAAACCCCGGTTCGCTTTTCCGGAATATCGGGACTCCGGAATATTGGGACTCTGTCCCAAACCCTGCCGGGGGAAACCCTTTTTTGGAAAAAAGTGTTATCCCCCGGACCCCTTTCCAAAAAAACCTGTGTTTTTTCTGTCGGGAATCAATAGAGATCATAGAAATATAAAGGAGGATGTACGATGCCAAAGCTTTGTCCGCTTTTCAGCGGCAGTTCAGGTAACAGCTACTATCTGGGTGCTGCTGGCAGGGGAGTGCTCATCGACTGCGGCAGGAACGCAAAGCAGCTTGAGCTTGCCCTGCAGGCAAACGAAATATCGCCTTCGTCCATCGAAGCAATTTTCATAACCCATGAGCACACCGACCACGTCAGCGGACTGCGTGTCTTTGCATCCCGTTATAAGCTGCCGGTGTATGCCTCCGAGGGTACCATAAGCGCCCTTGTGTCAAAGGGTATCGTCAATGAAAAGGTGCGGCTCATTCCCCTTCCGGGCAGTGGGGTTGAGCTTGACAATATGAAGATCACGGCTTTTCCCATCTCTCACGACTGCGCCCAGGGTGTGGGTTACCGCATCGAAACAGGTGACGGCCGGAAGACCGCCGTTGCCACCGATACCGGTGTGATAACGCAGGACATACTCACCGCCGTGACCGGATGCGACACCGTTGTGCTTGAATCCAACCATGACGTGGGTATGCTGCAGTGCGGTTCATATCCATACATACTCAAAAAGCGCATACTGTCCGAGCTGGGACATCTTTCAAACGAGATGTGCGCCGAGACCGCAGTGAAGCTGGTGAAGACCGGTACCACACGTCTGCTTCTTGCTCACCTGAGCAGGGAGAACAACATTCCCGAGCTTGCAAAGCAGGCGACTCTCTGTGAGCTTGAAACAAACGGGATGAAACAGAATATTGACTTTATGCTTTCGGTGGTGTCGGAGACAAACCGTTCCGGCGCCGTGATATACTGAGCGCAAAAGTATCTGCCGAAACGCCGGCTGCGGGATTAATTTCCCTGCGGTCTGGGGTTTCTTTTTTGGCAGGATATGACAGCAGACAGCTTTGACGATGATACTTGCCGCTCTTTTTTTCCGATATCGGTATTACATCATATCGGCAGAGCCGGGAGGGATACGCCGGACATTAAAAGTTTCAGCTTTTCATAGGAAAACAGTATTACAGGAGGAAAAGGCCATGATGAATGTACGGATAATATGTGTGGGCAGGATGAAGGAAAAATACTGGACCCTTGCCTGCGAGGAATATGCAAAGCGGCTTTCGGGGTTCTGCAGGTTTTCCGTTGTTGAGGTGGACGAAGAAAAAACCGCCGACTCTCCCTCTCCGGCACAGATAAAAAATACCATAGAAAAAGAGGGCAGGCGTATCCTTGCGGCGGTTCCCAAGGGTTCATATATTGCGGCAATGTGCGTCGAGGGCAGACAGCGCACCTCTGAGGAACTGTCAAAGGAGCTGCAGAAGCTGGCAGTAGACGGTCAGGGGAGCATATCCTTTATCATCGGCGGGTCATGGGGACTTTCGGACGAGGTGAAACGTGCGGCGGATACCAGACTTTCCATGTCGGTGATGACCTTTCCCCATCAGCTTGCAAGGGTCATGCTGTGCGAGCAGATCTACCGGGCCTTTCAGATAAGCAGCGGCGGAAAATACCATAAATAGACCTCAAAAAAGTCGGGTTTTTATTACCTGACGGAGGGTATTTTTCTTGTCTGTAAAGACAATATATGGTATAATATAACAGGTATCCTGAAAGCCGGACTTCATAGTACAGTGAGGTCCGGTGAGGAAAATAATGCGGAAGGAGTGAAATCAAAAGCGGCTTATCGCTTTTGGAAACAGTATGGCTCAGGAATATATTGTAACCACAGATAAACTGACCAAAAAATACGGCAATAAAATTGCGGCCAACGAGATCAGCCTGAAGATACGCCCCGGCGAGATCTACGGACTTATCGGACGCAACGGCGCCGGAAAGACCACCGTTATGCGTATGCTCAGCGGTCTTACAAATCCCACGGAGGGCAGCTTTACCCTCTTTGGCAAAACGGGCAGAACCGCCCTTGGGGAGGAAATGCACAACGTGGGTGTGCTGATCGAATCACCGGGCATTTTCCCAAAGATGAACGCCTATGACAACATCAGGGCAAAGTGCATCGTGGTGGGCAGGGATGACCCGGAATATATCAACGGACTGCTGGAGACAGTAGGTCTGAGCAAGACCGGCAAAAAGAAGGCCGGGGATTTCTCCCTCGGTATGCGTCAGCGCCTGGGTATCGCCCTTGCGCTTATAGGGGAGCCGAAGCTGATGATACTTGACGAGCCCATCAACGGGCTTGATCCCCAGGGCATCGTTGAGGTGCGTGAGACCCTTGCCCGCCTGAGGGACGAAAAGGGTATCACCATGATGATATCCAGCCATATACTTGAAGAGCTGGCAAAGCTGGCGGATCATTTCGGAGTGCTTGAAAACGGCTTTCTGATCGACGAATTTACTCCGGAGGAGATCCACAAGCGCACAGGCAACTATACCCTTATCAACACCGACGACAACCAGACGGCGCTGAAGCTTATTAAGGAAATGGGCTTTGAGGACGCTGAGATCGACAGCGATCATATGGTTCGTCTTAAATCTGAACTGAGCAAAGAAAAGGATGTTGTAAAGCTCCTTGTAAACAACGACCTGTTTGTCAAAGAAGTGCGGCAGCAGCCCTTCTCGTTGGAGGATTATTATCTTCAGCTTACAAAGGAGGAACAGAAATGATTCGTCTGATCAAAATGGACCTGTTCAAGCTGAGAAAGAGCAAAATGTTCTGGATCTCTCTGATAGTGGTCTTTGTGGGTACTATACTTATCCCGGTCATTGGCAAGATCTTTGCGGAAATACTCCTGAATGTTTCGGCGAACATGGATGACAACACCGCAATGGCCGCAGAGCAGCTTGCCGAAGCCCTGAGTAAACCGGCGGATTTTTCCGGAATCCTGCGCAATCCCCTGGGAGGTACCATACTCCCCATAATCGTTCTGATCTCCGTGACCATCTATATGAACATGGATATCACCGGAGGCTTTGTCAAGACCATTGCCGGCCAGATACCCAGCCGGGGTTATCTTGCAGTTTCAAAATTCATAGTTTCCGGTGTCCACAACCTCTGCATGATGCTGTCGGGCGTTCTCGGCTCAATAGTCGGAATATCCATAATAATGGGCATCAACTTTGACAGCGGTATACCCGAGGGACTTCTGGACTTCTTTGCAAAGTTTATTTCCATGTGGGGCGTGTGCGCCGTGATCCTGATGATCTCCTCCGGTCTTGCCAGCAAGGCGCTTTCCATAGTTGCGGCGGTGGTTTTCGGAACCGGTTCCCTGTCCCTTATATATCTGCCCCTCAACATGGCGGTAAGGGCGTTTATGGGACAGAATACCTTTGCAGAGCTGTCCATGACAAACAATGAAAAGGTGTTCGACATTGCATATTACGCTCCAGATCAGCAGTTCCTGCTTACGGAGATCGACCCCCTGATCGCAATTTCCGGCGGTCTGATACTCATTCTGGTGTTCGGTTTTCTTACCCTTCGCCTTGTCAGGACCCGTGACGTTAAATGATTTGATCCCCTGCATCCAATGAAAATCACTTTTTTGCCCCCTGTTTTGTCATCCGGCAGAGCAGGGGGTTAAACTTTTGTCAATATTGCCATTAATTTGTAAACCAAATTGTATAAAACAACAATTTTTTTAAATTATTTAAATTCACTTTTAAAAAATTGTGCATTATGATATAATACAGTTGTACAATTCTTTTCTATAGGAGGACATTGATTATGTATTATCTTGGAATTGATCTTGGCGGTACCAATATCGTTGCCGGAGTTGTTGACGAAGAGGGAAGCGTCATCGTAAAGGCAAGCTGCAAAACCAATATACCCCGTTCACAGGAAGAGATCTGTGACGATATGGCGGCTGTTGCGCTCAAGGTCCTTGAAAGTGCCGGACTGACAAAGAACGATATCAACTATATCGGCATCGGCGCTCCCGGCGCAGTAAACGGCGACACCGGAGTTATCGAGTTCACCAACAACTTTAATTTCCATAACTGGCAGATAGGCGAGATGATGAGAGAGCGTCTCGGCGTTGAGATCTATGTTGAGAACGACGCCAACGCTGCGGCATACGGCGAATTCACCGTAGGCGCTGCAAAAGAAGCAAATGACGCCATCGTTATCACCCTCGGCACCGGTGTAGGCGGCGGCATCATCATTGACGGCATGATCTACAGCGGCTCCAACTATGCCGGAGCAGAGCTTGGTCACATGGTCATCCAGCACGGCGGACGTCAGTGCTCCTGCGGCAGAAAGGGCTGCTGGGAGGCATACTCCTCCGCCACCGGCATCATCAACATGACCAAAGAGGCCATCATCAACCCTTACAACAACAACTCTATCCTCTATAAGCTGATCGACGGCGATACCTCAAAGATCACCGGCAAGACCGCTTTTGACGCAATGCATCAGGGCTGCCCTGTGGGCAAGGCTATCGTTGACGAGTACATAGCATATCTCGGCACAGGTCTGGTCAATATCATCAACATCTTCCAGCCTGAGGTTCTCTGCATCGGCGGCGGTGTCAGCAGCCAGGGCGATGCCCTTATCGAGCCCCTCAAGAAGATCATCGAGTCCGAGCGCTATACAAAGCACAACGACAAGCAGACAGAGGTTTGTCTCTGCCAGCTTGGAAACGACGCCGGCATCATCGGTGCAGCTTTCCTCGGCAAGTAATTCCGACAGACAGATCATTCTGAATAGCTTCCTTATGCTGCCCCCGACCGTTTGGTCGGGGGTTTTGCTTTGGCTTAAAATGAGTACCTATGATAAAATAAAACGATATTAGCCTGTGAAGAGATCACCTTTCAAAACAGGATGACGGAAACTGCTGCTCATTTCATTTATGCGGCTTGGTCGGAAATTATCATAATTTCAGGTGGTTTCCGGAAAAGGAAATGGGTAAGAACCTTTTTTTCGTCGTAAGAGGTTCTTTTCCGAAAGGGTCGTCCCGGCAAAATTGTAAAATGATTTCCATGAATAGTCCGCTCCGGTACTTGAATTTTTGGGGAATTTATACTATAATACAATAAGGAAGGCTTAGAATGGGGTATTTTGCAGATACCTCGTCAGGAGCTCCGGCGTCATCGTCATGATACGCCATTGTATTATTAAGGATATAAGGGACATTCCGGTGAACGCCGGGGTTCCCATAAGAAAAGGGAGGATACGGATGAGTAAACAAAAAGTAAGAGCGGAGGTCGCTTCCGCAAAGGCAAAGCTTGACTCCGGCAGGGCGGCGGAAAGACTTTCGGCTCTGTTTGACGACGGCGTCTATACCGAGATCGGCGCATACGCCGCTTCGGCGGACGGTCTTGCAGAGGTCGCTGCGGCCCACGGAAATATTGACGGACTTGGCGTATATGCCTTTGCCCAGAGGATCGACGTCTCCGGCGGGGCAATGTCAAGGGCTCAGGCCGAGAAGATAAAAAAAGTATATGACCTGGCGCTGAAAACAGGAGAACCGGTAGTCGCTATGTACGATTCCGTCGGCGGAAGACTGCAGGAGGGCTCGGAGCTTCTGGCGGCCTATGGCGATGTTCTGAAATATTCAAATAATCTCTCCGGCGTTGTTCCCCAGATCTCTGTGGTCCTGGGAAAATGCTTCGGAACACAGGCTCTTATCGCAGCCTGCGGTGATATAGTGATAATGTCAAAGCAGGCGGAATTCTCTATGAATACCTCCGGCGCAGATTCATCAGCCGATGAAAATGCCCGTCACGGCATTGCTCACGTTATAGCGGAGGACGAAAAAGACGCTATAAAAAAGACAAGAGAGCTGGTCTCGATCCTTCCTTCAAACAACCTTTCAACGGCCTGCGTTGCTTACGACAGCATCGACGCCCGGAAGCCGGTTGACGAAAATATGAGCGCATCCGATGCGGCCTTCGCCGTTGCAGACGCCGAAAGCCTTACGGAGCTTCAGCCGGAATACGGCAAGGCTGTGAAAACCGCTGTTGCGACTCTCAACGGAACCACTGTAGGTCTTGTGGCCCTTGATTCAAAGGAGCTTGATGCAAGATCATGCGGAAAGGCTTCCCGCTTTGTAAGATTCTGTGACGCATTCAGCATTCCCGTCGTTACCTTTATCGACTCCGAGTCCTTTGAATGTATCAAGGGCGCAGCAAAGCTGACTTCGGCTTATGCCGAGGCTACCGCAGCAAAGATAACCGTGATAACCGGAAACGCCTTCGGCGCCGTATATATCGCCGCGGCAGGCACAGGAGCCGCCGCAGATATGACCTTTGCGTGGCCGGGAGCATCCGTTTCCGCCCTTGCTCCGGAGGCTGCAGCGGTGGTGATGCTGGGTGATGACCTGGGAGGCGGACTTGAGGGCTCAAAGGATCCCAGGAACGACAGAGCAAAGCTCATCTCCGAATATCAGGAAAAGGAACTGAACGCAATGAAGGCTGCGGCCGACGGTTATGTTGATGATATCATCGAACCCTCGGTGACAAGAGCAAAGCTCATCTCGGCTCTTGATATGCTCTGCAACAAGCGTGTTTCCACCATGCCCAAAAAGCATAATAACCTTTATATCTGACGGCGTTTTGCTGTTTTGATACTTAACTCCTATTAAAAGCAGACATAGTCTGATTTTAATAGCGCGTCAGCGCGTCGGAGTTTGCATGAGACGTCATCTGTGCGTATGCACAGATGGGCGCAGCCTCAGGCGGCGCCTTTTCCGATTAAAAGTGTCAGCTTTTAATCGGAAAACAGTATTAATGACAGAAAGGACGGATGAATGGTGGGTCTATTCATCCGTCGGAGTGATCGTTTTCTTTGGGAGTTTCGGTGAATGCTTTGTTCTCATCAAATTCGCCATTGCGGTTCTGCAGGGCAAAAAGCAGGCGTATGTAGGTATCGGGGTAGCTGATAAACTCTCCGGTATCTATCATCCCGAATACGGTGTCCATGTCCGCCCATCTTGCGGCCCTGACTTCATCCGGCTGCAATACCAGAGAGGAAAGCTCAATATCCTTTGTCAGTACATAAACATCGTCAAAGCCTTCATTAAAATACATGGTGATGTGGGGAAGATGTCCTTCGATATCCGCTTTTATGCTCAGTTCTTCAAAAAGCTCTCTTTCGGCGCTTTGGGAAGAGGTCTCTCCGGCGGTCACCTGACCACCGGCGGTGATGTCCCATTTGTCCGGAAGGACAGCCTTTGTTGACTGACGCTGCTGTATCAGCATCTCGCCCCGGGAGTTGAAAACACATATATGGACCACCAGTCTGTAGCAGCCCTCCGGCAGCGGGTCACAGCGGAAAGCGGTGCGGTCAAGTCGGTTTCTGTTAAGGTCGTAAAGGTCTATCTTTTCCATTTTATGACCCGACCTTTTCAACAACGTCCTCACGGCCTTTGTAGATGCTGTTTTCCGGAACGACACCTCTTACCATGGAGAGAGGATAGACCGTAGAGCCGCGGCATATCACCGTACCCGGATTCAGGACGGAATTGCAGCCGATCTCCACATTGTCCCCGATTATGGCTCCGAACTTTTTAAGACCTGTGGGCAGCTTTTTGTCCTCCACGCTTATGGTGACAAGACTGCGGTCGGATTTCAGGTTCGAGGTAACGGCGCCGGCACCGAGATGGGCCTTATAGCCGAGTATCGAGTCGCCGATGTAGTTATAATGGGGTACCTGAGCGTTGTCAAATATGATGCAGTTTTTCAGCTCAGTGGAATTCCCCACCACAGAGCCCCGGCCGATGATCGCGCTGCCTCTGATAAATGCGCAATGGCGCACTTCGGCGTTTTCGCATATAATAAGAGGACCGTGGAGCCATGCCGTCTGTGCCACAGTGGCGGTCTTGTGGATCCAGATATCGTCGCCCTTCTTTATGTATTCATCCTCCGGAAGGGTCTGACCCAGTCTGAGGATAAATTCAGAAATGCCCGGAAGAGCCTCCCAGGGCAATTCGACCCCCTCAAAAATTCCGGATGCAATGGTTTTGCTAAGGTCGAGAAGTTTTTCTGTTCTGAGTTCGGTGTTCATAAATGTCTTTCCTTTCAGAAATAATATACTGTTGTTTCAGGGTCTCAGTCCTTTTCGTTCAGAAGCTGATAAAACCCCCATCTGCCGTCACGGAACCTGCCTGCGGCAAAACGGATCGTCTTTGTCTTTGTGACGATCTGATAAACGGAAAAGCTGTAGGGCTGTTTTGTGTCGGGTTCAAGAACGATGTCACATTCACCCTGGGACTGCCACTTGTTGGTTTCGGAAAAAACGTCAATGCCCTCAATGCAGAATCTTTTGCCGTCTGAACGGCCCAAAAAAGTATAGTCCTTCATGATGATCCTCCTGAATGGGTTATTTGCGGATTTATCCGCCCGGTCACACCAATGACCTCAGTCTGAGATACTCAATGATAAGGGAAGCGGAGGCGTTGACTCCCAGCTTTGCGCTGTTGATGCACAGCTCATAGTTCTGCGGGTCGCCCCATTTTCCCGATGCAAAATGGTTGTAGTAGTTTGCTCTGGTGCGGTCGTGCTTTTTTATGACGGAGCGGGCCTTTTCCGGGGAGAGAGAAAACTTTTCTTCAAGGTGCCTGACCTTGTATTCCATGTCGGCATAGATAAAGACCCTTACACAGTCCCTGCGGTCCGACAGAACATGGTCGGCGCAGCGTCCTACGATAACGCAGGGTTTCTCCGCCGCTTTTCTGATAATGTCGTGCTGTATCAGATAAAGCCGGTCGTTTATCGGCAGCTCCGGAGAAGCTCCGTATTCGCTGCTGACGGTTGCCGACGCTCCTACCGAAAGAGAGTACAAAAGGCTGTTTCCCGCCTTTTCGTCATATTTTTCAAAATGCTCCGGATTTATCCCGCTTTCCTTTGAAGCCAGTTCGATAAGCTCTTTGTCATAGAAGCCTATGTCCAGCCTGTCGGCAAGCGCCTTTCCGATATCACGTCCGCGGCTTCCGTATTGTCTTGAAATTGTGATTACCATTACAGGTCACCTCTTTTTGTTATATGCTTGATTATACCACATAAAGATGAAAAATCCAATAGAAAACGTCAAGAGACAGAGAAATCAATATTGCCGGGGCGGTTTCCTGGAGAAAACCCTTTCCTAAAACCGCTGACTTTTGTTATAGAGGAAAAAGCTAAACGAGCAGCATTTTTCCGAAATAGCACGTTGATGTTTTTTCGGTGCAAAGATCGCGCAGAGAAACTATTCCGCACGTTTATTACCGCATACCGAAAAGCTGTACGCCGAATTCATTCCTCAAGGACAGTTTCTGCGGGGGTTATCGGTGATTTCCGCCTGTTATTCTCCGGATGGCTCTTTACGGGCGGCCGAAAAGTCAATGCCCATTCCGTAGGGATGAAAGATCATTCCGGTAACATCAGGAGCGGAGGCATAGTAGCGGCTTTCGTTATAGAGGGGATAGAATATGCCCTTGTCATTGAGATATTCCTCCGCTTCGATCATCCTGAGAAGACTATCGGAGTCGGATGCGGTGCGGATGGCCGCTATCATTCCGTCATATTTTTCGTCGGAAAGAGCGGCGGTATTGTAGCTGCTGCCGGAAGAAAAAAGCTCAAGGGTATTCAGCGGACTGTCGCCCTCCGCAACAAGGGGAGCGATTACAACACGGAATTCCCCCGAAAGTATACAGTCGTTCAGCTCGTCCTGTGAGACAGGTTCCTTGTTGACGTATGAGCCGGTGAGACTGTTCCATGTCTCAATGATGTTGTTGACTATCTTCTGTGTGGGTCCGTCGTTTGTGCAGAGTATCGTCAGCTTGGGAAGTTCATCAAGCTTGTGCTTCTTCATGGCTGTTTCAAGCTCTGAACGGGCGTTTTTTGAATAGGGGATACACAGTCCCGAGGGAGCGTGAGAACGGTATGAATAGCCGTCTGTTTTTACGCTTTCGGGTATAATGTCCAGTGTGGAGGTGCATCCGTCAGGTATGTTCTTAAGGATATATGACCTGTCAAGAGAGGCCAGAAGAGCGTGCCTGATATCCTCATACTGCAGGACCTCGTTGGTAGTGTTGAAGGATATGCCCCAGACTGTCTCACCAAAGGAGGTAAGGTGAAGCTTTTGCTTTTTTGCCTGCGCAAGCTCGCTGCCGGGAAGGGTATAACAGTCAAGAGTACCTTCCTTTATTGCGGCGCAAACGCTTTCGGGCGCATCCGAAACGGTAATGTTAACTCCTGCCGGAACGGCGGTATGAAGTCCGGTGTATTCCGGGTTTCTTCTCAGGTTGATGTATTCGTCGTGGGACCATCCGGAGCTTCTTATATAAAACGGTCCGTTGGAAATGATCTTGTCGCTGTCCCTGCCGTACTGACCTCCGGTGCTTTCAAAATATTCCCTGTTGCAGGGCATGGCGCAGGGAAGAGCAAGATTTGAAATAAAATCCGCATCGGGACGGGCAAGCTCGAATATGATACGGTTTCCGGTCACATATACTCCCAGCTTTTCCTGTCTGACCTCGCCCTTGTTCACAGCCTCGGCGTTTTTTATGCTGTAAAGCACTGAGGCCGACTTGCATCCGGTCCTGGGGTCAAGACTGCGTTGTATACCAAAGAGGAAATCCTCCGGCGTCAGAGGCTGACCGTTGCTCCAGAAGGAGTTTTCTCTCAGGTCAAAGGTGATGATGGTTCCGTCCTCCGACACCTTCCAGCCCACTGCTGCCCCGGGGACAGGCGTGTTGTTCTCGTCCAGCCTGACAAGACCTTCAAAAATGTTCATCACGATAAGCCTTGAGGACGAATCCTCGGCTATCTGCGGGTCGAGGGAATCCGGCTCGAAGGTTATGCTGTAATATATTATTTCATCTTCCGGAGAGGGCGCTTTTTTCTTGCAGGCCGCAGTCATAAGCACCAGGACCGTACACAGTATAAATGAAATTGCTCTCAATGTGTTTTTCAATGCTCTATTCTCCTTTCGGAGCATGGTAATAACAAACATTTACCTATATATTATATCATATTATTATCTTGGAAGATTGTCAATAATCCTGTGCAGCCGGCGAGCCGCCGGTGGTGATTTCGCGCTATCGCTCCACTACGTTACGCTCTGGGTTCGGACAGGGCACTTTACTCTCGCGGTTCACGTCACGTCATATACCGTCAACCTCCGCCGCCGTGACCCACAAAGGGTCACTTTCCGGCTGCTATCATCAGGATTTCAAAATTTCCATGCTGTGTATGCTTTGACGTGCCTGTTATGTCTGATAAACCTACCCGAATACAGCTGTAGTCGCGGCATAAAATTGACGGATGTCATTGAACCGGGGCGCGAGGTCACCACCGGCGGCTCGCCGGTCATTGAGCGACCGCAGGGAACGTTTCTGACTGTTTTATCTGACCATAAACCTACCCGAATAAAGCTGTAGTCGCGGCGATAAACTGTCGTATGCTATTGAATGAAAGTGCTAAATAGGGCGCGCAGGCTCTGCGCCGCGAAGTACCACCGGCGGCTCGCCGGGCGGACTTGATAATAAGGGACGGATGTGCTATACTATGATAGTTACAGAATATTACGGCCATGAGGGTCAATGAAAGAGATGTTTATATGATAAAGAAAAAGATTATTGCAGCGGCAGTGTGCGGAGCTATTTGCACCGGAGCGCTGACCGGATGCGGAAATACAAAACAAAAGGCTGACGAAAGCACATTGTCATCGTCAGACAGTACTTCTTCCCAGACCGAAAGCGTTGTTTCAGCTGCATCTGATGAGGATGTTTCCGCCGTTTCCGACGGTTCTTCATCCGCATCGGACGTTCAGTTGTCCGACATTTCCGTGGATGACACCCCGTCCGCTTCGTCTGCCGAGGAAAGCGGCGCTGGGTCTTCCGTACCGGGGGAACCCTCTGACGGGTCGTCAGCCTCCGGACAGCCGGATCAGTCATCAGAGACGGCTTCGGAACCCGCGTCTTCTTCCGAAGATCAGAGCAGTGCCGTGTCCGACACATCGGAATCTGAGGAGAGCGTTGTAGGATACTATTTTGATGACGAACAGAAAGTCAGTGACTACCACCATCCGGAGACATTTACGGATAATGAAGAATTCAACAAGCTGTTTGAAGAGAACAGCATTGATAAGGCCTATGACGAAGAGATGAAAAACCACGAGGATGTTGCCGGAATGAGGTCCGTTACAGCTGAGTATATCCAGAAGTGGGAGGACAAAGCAGAGGACGCTTATGAACAGCTCTACAATGCCCTTGAGGATATGCCGGAACAGCAGCAGAAGGTGGTGGAATCCCAGCAGAGCTGGCTGGGCACTCTTGATTCCGTTCGTGAGGGATTCCGCAAGGAGGGCGAAAGCGAAGGCACCTTCGGACTTCTGGCTGCGGATTCAGCCATGATGAATTACTGCAAGGCAAGAGCCGCAAAGCTGTACTGCGAGCTTTATGAGCTTTCCGGCAGCTATCAGTTCTCGGCGGGATAATTTCTACAGATTGGAGAAAAGTATATGAAACGAACTATTTTCACCCGTTCTTTGTTGATGCTTATAGCTGCAGTTATGATGATATCACTGGCAGGCTGCAAAACGGAGCAGTATCAGAAAAACGAGCAGTATGTTTCCGAAGTGCGCAGGCTGGTAAACGATTCTGTAAGCTACACCCGAAAGCTGCATAAGCACGACAATGACTTTGACTTCAAAAACAGTGAGAACGTCAGGGGTTATCTGCTGACTGCCGACGATCTTATCAACACTCTTGAACAGATACAGAAGCTTCAGTCTACCGATGAATTTGACAAGATGAACACCAGTCTTAAGGAGGCCGCCGAAAAAGCAATGGAGCAGGTATCTCAGCTCAGAGCCATGGTGGTGTATTCCCAGGAGAACAAAAACGACAGCATATACAGCCGTGAAAAGGAACACTATTTCAAGGAATACGACGAGCAGTATGATATTATGGTAGACCTTTCCTCAGAGATACAGACCTATTGGCGCAACGCCTGACCGGCGGTGAGAAAAATTGGAATTTGGGAAGTTGAATCAGTTATGAGTTAGGAGTGAGGAGTTAGGAGTTGAATTTGGAAAGTGGAATTTGGAAAGTGGAATTTGTAATTCCGATAAACTCAGAATAAACAGGCACGTTAAACTATAAACAGCGAATGGAATAAGAATTTCCTGTGACAGCAGCCGGAAAGTGCCGCTGTATGCGGCACGGCGGCGGAAGGCGGCGGTATTTGACGTGCCGTGAACCGCGGCAATAATACTTTCCGACCCGAGCCCAGAGCGAAACGTAGTGAAGCGACCGCCGCGAAT
>JBGUWL010000075.1:0-14818 GCA_045221075.1 Acutalibacteraceae bacterium | reverse complement strand
CTCATTCAATCCTTCTTTGTTGATTTCATATTTCTTTGCCATAATTATCACCCTTGACTATTATAGCACACTCTTACTCTTTTGTCATCTTTGTATTAAGGATTAGTATCAGACAGCGACTGCGAAGCGCCAAACTCCTCACTCCTCACTCCTAACTCCTAACTGATTTTTCACCCGTCAATGATCCGGGCGATCAGAGCATTTGAAAGCAGAAAGCCCTCCCGGGTCAGTCTTATCCCCTCGTCATCACAGAGAACATAACCTGTGGCGGCGAGTTTTTTTGCGTTGTCATAATATTTCCGGGGTATGCCGTGACCGAAGCGCCGGACAAACCTTTCATTAATAGCGCCCTCCGAAAGACGCAGGGCAAGCATGATATATTCCTCTTCATATCCCCCTTCGCCGTCATCGGTAAGGATATCACGGGCGAAGGCGTCAAAGCTGCGGTCATAGTAAAACCTGCGTCCTTCCATAAAGGAATGTGCGCCGGGTCCGAGACCGAGATACTCCTCGTCATGCCAGTATTTCAGATTGTGGCGGCTCTCGCGGCCTTCACGGGCAAAGTTGGAAATTTCATACTGACGATATCCCTGCTTTTCAAGCAGCTCTGCGGCATATATGTACAGCTCCGCCTGTCCGTCGTCATCGGGCAGGTCAAGGCTCTCACGGTTTTTATAATAAGCCGTCCCCGGTTCTATTTTAAGTATGTATGCGGAAACATGGGAAGCACCCTGTTCCGCGCAGAATTCAACGGAGCGTTTTATACTTTCCCTTGTCTGACCCGGAGTTGCGATCATCAGGTCAAGGGAAATATTATCAAAACCGCCTCTCCTTGCCGAAGCGATACACTCCTCCGCATCCTTCACGCTGTGAAGTCTTCCCAGTATCTTCAACTCATCATCGTTTGCCGACTGCAGACCAATCGACACACGGTCAAAGCCGGCTTCCCTCAGTCTGCGGAAGTCTATGTCCTTCTTTTCGGGATTGACCTCAAGGGTCACCTCTGCGCCCTTGCAGTCGAAGGACGCCTTCACCGTATCAAGGATACGGCACAGTCTTTCGTCCCCTATAAGGCTGGGTGTACCTCCGCCGAAATACACGGTATCCACCCTGCGGGGGTATATGCGGGAGTACTGTTTTATCCGTTCAGCAAGAAGGTCCGTATACTCATCCATCTTTTCCTGACTGCCGACCCTTGAAAAGAAATCGCAGTAGGGGCATTTTCTGCGGCAGAAGGGGATGTGCAGGTACAGGCCCACAGGCCCGTCCCGCCTGCTCATGATTCATTGTCCTTTTTAAGTATGAGCATTATTTCAACGAACAGGCTCACCAATGATGCGGCGATAAGTCCTATATCGGTGTACATGAAGATGCGGAAGGACTCTGCAAGCCCGTCATAGGTGAGGGTATCGCTCATGGTCAGAAAGCACACAAAGCTGTTTGACTCTCCGCTTGGCAGCATATTTATGGACCGGTCAATCATAAAGGTGAACACCACAAAGCATATCAGAATGATTATGACCGCTCCGGTGGTAACGGGCTTTTTTGGCTTATTGATGATGCTTATGGCAGCCACCGACAAAAACAGAGCGGCGCTGACTATAATTATTACAGGATTCATGAATTCACGTCCTTTGTTTTTTACAGCTCCGGCACAGGCTGCTCCAAAAGCAGAGCGGTCTTGAGCACCGCCGTCTGGGTCTTTGCGTCCGGCAGCTCACCCCTGAGCACCATCTGAACGGCTTCTTTAATGGGTATTCTCAGCACGTCAAGGAATTCGTCCTCATCCGGGTTCTGCTGTTCAAAATGGTCAACACGGCAGAAGTACAGGTGTATTATCTCGCCGCAGTATCCCGGGCTTGGGTACAGCTTTCCCAGCGTCATATACTGTTTTCCTACTGCGCCCGTCTCTTCCAGCAGCTCTCTCTTTCCGTTTTCAAGAGGCGACTGCCCCTTTTCCAGCTTTCCCGCAGGCAGCTCCAACAGCACTTCTTTATAGGGGTAGCGGAACTGTCTTACAAACAGCAGCTCGTTCTCATCGGTCAGTGCAGCCACGCACACCCCGCCGGGGTGTCCCACCACCTCACGCATAGACACCGACCCGTTCTCCAGCTCCACTTTATCATGGGTCACATGGATAACGTGACCGTTGAATATATCCTCAGAAGACAGCGTTTTTTCAAAATGCTTCATGTCTTTTCCCCCGTTACTTTCATAATAGTATTATTATATCTCAATTCCCCCCGATTGTAAACCGGGGGAAATCCTTTTTTTGAAAACCTGTCATAAATGCAGAAGGAACCAAACACAAAAGTTTCGCCAGCCTTTTCAAAGGCTGCGGTTTCCAAAGGTGGAACCTTTGGTCAGGGGCTTGGGGGCTGAAAGCCACCAACATATAATGCTTTCCCGCACAGCCTTTTCAAGGCTGTGCAAAAACCGTCACGCATCAAAACAAAAAGAGCGCCCGGTCAAGAGCGCTCCCAAAGTTTTTTTTAAAGTAATAAGATATTGCAGAGTTTTTGCTGACAAACAGTCGGATATTGTCAGGTCTTTGACAACCATTCACCGCATTCACGACAGAATGGTGCACCTTTTTCTATAGTTGCTCCGCAGGCGGGACAACATTCTGCTCTATCTTCAATTTTCTTATGACTCATGACAGAATCATCATCATTTGGAGTATTTTTTTCAGGAAACCATTTTCCACATTTCCGACACCATGCAGAACCTATTTCTATAGTCTCTCCGCAGGTGGGGCAGAATTCTAAATGGGAATTATTAGGAGATTGAGTTAAAGAAGCTGTCTTTTGTTTTATGTCCGGATGACCGTCAGATACATTAACATGAATAATATTTGTTTTGTTTCCGGTATTTAAACTCCCTGATTTGTTAGTGCTATTGGGTTTCTGAAATGCGGAAACTGTTTTTGGCTTATTGAATGGTTTACCGTTACTTCCAGAATTATTACCGAAAAACCATTCACCGCATTTCCGGCAGAATGTTGCCCCCTTTTCTAATGCAGCTCCGCATGAGGAACATTTTTCTCCGTTGAGTTCAACCGGATTCAGATTTGTAGGTTTTGCGTTATTGATCTGTGCCAGCAGGTCCACAGTATTGGAAGTGTTTGTAACGATCTCTCCGACACCCGCCAAAAGGAAACCCAGACCCCATGCCGAAACAATTATCAGCAAGCCAACAATTATTGCCCCAGTGACTAACAGATATTCCATAGCCAAGAAAAAGCCGCTCAGTGTTCCTATAGCCGCAACAATTACACCGATAACTCTCAGGACCTTTGCGCTGTCTTTTAATCCTTTCATTATTTACACTTCCTCTAAATATTCTTGAGATGATGTCCCTAAAAACTCATCATAGAATATTACTGCAAAAAATGAACAATTCGCAGCTTTGTTCTTTTTTCTCATAAGTTGTCAACATCATCCACTATTAAAAGTATAATATCACAAAATACGATTCAGGTCAATAAAAATATACATTATGGAAGATATAATACTAATCCCCAATAAAAAGCTGACAAAAGAGTAAATGTGCGATACCATCCGCAGCCTGACCCGTGAAACTATCCGAAGTATCACAGGTCGCCCTTAGATATTGTAAGGTTTTAGTTAAGGAAGAGTATAAAATAAAACTCCAGCTCATAAACATCATCATCGGGCAGAAGGTCATCAGCCGCATCGAAAAGGGTGAGCGCTTTGTTGCCGACTATGAGCTGCTGGGGTTTTCTCAGGTGCTGGGGGTCGATCTTTACTGGCTCTGCGGCATAAACAGACGGCCGCAGACTCAATAAACCATAAGATGGTATTTTATACAAAAAACTGACATTCACCCTGAAATATTATAAATTATTTACATTTTTCCACTTTACATAAAAACAAAAAAGTGCTAAAATGATGATTGGTATATAATAATTATTTCTATTATTATTGTACCGACCGATCTTATTCAAGACCACAGCCTCCGTCAGAAGCAGGTTTGTCCGGCTTCCGGAGGTGTCAAGGGTCTTTCGCAGGAAAGCACCCTGACGAAAATAAAAAGGAGGACACAACTAATGGCAAGAAAAATGAAAACCATGGACGGCAATAACGCTGCGGCTCACGTTGCTTATGCGTATACCGAGGTTGCGGGCATCTACCCCATCACACCGTCCAGCCCCATGGCAGACTATGTTGACCAGTGGTCAGCCCAGGGTCTTAAGAACATCTTCGGAACTACCGTCAAGGTTTCCGAGATGCAGTCGGAGGCCGGCGCATCCGGTACCGTTCACGGCGCACTGAACGCAGGCGCTCTCACCACCACCTTTACGGCATCTCAGGGTCTTCTTCTGATGATCCCCAATATGTACAAGATCGCCGGCGAGCTGCTTCCGGGCGTATTCCACGTTTCGGCACGCTGCGTTTCTTCCCACGCGCTGAACATCTTCGGCGACCATTCCGACGTTTATGCCTGCCGTCAGACCGGCTTTGCAATGCTGGCCGAGACTAACCCCCAGGAGGTTATGGATCTGGCTCCCGTTGCTCACCTTGCAGCTATCGAAGGCCGCGTTCCTTTCCTGAACTTCTTTGACGGTTTCCGTACATCTCACGAGATCCAGAAGATCCAGATCTGGGATTATGAGGATCTTAAGGATATGTGCGACATGGACGCTGTTAATGCTTTCCGCAAGAGAGCTCTTAATCCTGAGCATCCCGTAATGAGAGGCTCACACGAAAACGGCGACATCTTCTTCCAGCACAGAGAGGCCTGCAACAAGTACTATGACGCTGTTCCCGCAATGGTAGAGAAGTACATGGGCAAGATCAACGAAAAGCTGGGTACTGACTATAAGCTGTTCAACTACTACGGCGCAGAGGATGCAGAGAGAGTTATCATCGCAATGGGCTCTATCTGTGACGTTGCCGAAGAAGTTATCGACTATATGAACGCAAGAGGCGAAAAGGTCGGTCTTGTAAAGGTAAGACTGTATCGTCCCTTCAGAGCAGACAAGCTGGTTGAGGCTATCCCCGCAACCTGCAAGAAGATCGCAGTGCTTGACAGGACCAAGGAGCCCGGCGCTCTTGGCGAGCCTCTGTTCCTCGACGTTGTTGCCGCTCTGGCAGCACAGGGCAAGGGTGACATCAAGGTCATCGGCGGCCGCTACGGTCTCGGTTCAAAGGATACTCCTCCTTCAAGCGTATTTGCAGTATATGACGAGCTGGCAAAGGACGCTCCCAAGGCTCAGTTCACCCTCGGCATCAACGATGACGTTACCTGCCTCTCTCTTGAAGAGAAGCCCGCTCCCAACACCGCAGCAGAAGGCACCATCGAGTGCAAGTTCTGGGGTCTGGGCGGCGACGGTACCGTTGGAGCAAACAAGAACTCCATCAAGATCATCGGCGACTATACCCAGAAGTATGTTCAGGCTTACTTCCAGTATGACTCAAAGAAGACCGGCGGCGTGACCATTTCTCATCTGCGCTTCGGCGACAAGCCCATCAAGAGCCCCTACTACATCAACAAGGCTGACTTCGTTGCCTGCCATAACCCCTCCTATATCCTCAAGGGATACAAGATGGTTCAGGACGTCAAGCCCGGCGGCGTATTCCTTATCAACTGCCAGTGGAACGCAGAAGAGCTTGACCGTCATCTCAACGCCGAGACAAAACAGTATATTGCAAAGAACAACATCCAGCTCTATACCGTTAACGCTATCGACCTTGCTGAGCAGATCGGCATGGGCAAGCGTACAAACACCATCCTCCAGGCTGCATTCTTTGCTCTTGCAAAGGTTATGCCCATTGACGAGGCTGTTCAGCACATGAAGGATGCCGCAACAAAGTCCTACCTGAAGAAGGGCCAGGATATCGTTGACATGAACCACAAGGCTATCGACGCCGGTGTTACCGCATTTGTAAAGGTTGACGTTCCCGCCGCATGGGCAGACGCAGCCGATGCAGCCGCCGACAAGAAGCTGGAAGGCCCTGCAAAGACCGTCAAGATGGTTGAGACCATCCTTGAGCCTGTTGACAGAATGGACGGCGACTCACTGCCCGTATCCGCATTCGTTGACCACGTTGACGGCACCTTCGAGCTTGGCGCATCCGCTTACGAGAAGCGCGGCGTTGCCGTTATGGTTCCCGAGTGGAATCAGGACACCTGCGCAAAGTGCAACAAGTGCGCATTCGTATGTCCTCACGCCACCATCAGACCCTTTGCAATGTCCGAGGAAGAGGCCGCTGCCGCTCCCGAGAACACAAAGATCGCTCCCAAGCCTGTTGTAAAGACAGACTACAAATATACTCTTGCCATCTCTCCCCTGGATTGTATGGGCTGCTCCGTCTGCGTAGGCGTATGTCCCACCAAGTCCCTCAAGATGGTTCCCGCAGAGACTCAGTACGACCAGCAGAAGGTATTCGACTACTGTGTTGCAAACGTAACCGAGAAGCCCGAGACCACCGCTACTCTCAACGTCATCAGCAGCCAGTACAAGCAGCCCCTGCTTGAGTTCTCCGGTTCCTGCGCAGGCTGTGCCGAGACCTCCTATGCACGTCTCGTTACCCAGCTCTTCGGCGACAGAATGTACATCTCCAACGCAACAGGCTGTTCCTCCATCTGGGGCGGACCCGCTGCTACCTGTCCTTACACCGTAAACAAAGAGGGTCACGGTCCTGCATGGGCTAACTCCCTGTTTGAAGACAACGCAGAGCACGGCTTTGGTATGTACCTGGGCCAGAAGGCTATCCGCGAAAGACTCATTGACGACCTCAACCAGATTGCAGCCGGCGAGAAGGCTCCTGACAGCGTAAAGGCAGCCATCGCAGAGTTCATGGCAACAAAGGATGACGGCGAGAAGAACACCGCCGCAGCCAAGGCTGTTATTGCAGAGCTTGAAAAGCTTGACTGCGACTGCAAGACAAGACTGGATGTCCTCGAGCACAAAGAGTTCCTCTCCAAGAAGTCCGTATGGATCTTCGGCGGCGACGGCTGGGCATATGATATCGGCTTCGGCGGCGTTGACCACATCCTTGCTTCCGGCGAAGACGTAAACATCATGGTATTCGATACCGAGGTTTACTCCAACACCGGCGGACAGGCTTCAAAGGCTTCACAGATCGGTCAGGTCGCACAGTTTGCAGCCGCCGGCAAGGCCATCGCAAAGAAGAGCCTCGCAGACATCGCAATGTCCTACGGCTACATCTATGTTGCACAGATCGCCATGGGCGCAGACCAGAACCAGACCCTCAAGGCCATCAAAGAGGCCGAAGCATATCCGGGTCCCTCACTCATCATCGGCTACGCTCCCTGCGAGATGCACTCCATCAAGGGCGGCATGAAGAACTGCCAGGCCGAAATGAAGAAGGCTGTTGACTGCGGCTACTGGAATATGTTCCGCTACAACCCCGCTCTCAAGGCAGAGGGCAAGAACCCCTTCACCCTTGACAGCAAGGCTCCCACTACCTCCTATCGTGACTTCATCCTCGGTGAGGCCCGCTACAGCGCTCTCACCCGCTCCTTCCCCGAAAGAGCCGAAGAGCTCTTCAAGAAGGCCGAAGAGAAGTCCGTTGACCGTTACGACGAGCTCAAGCTCCGCGCCGGCAAAGAATAATCTTGGGGCGCTGCCCCAAACCCCGCAAGGGGGCTTCTCGCCCCCTTGACCCCTCGGCAGGGGATGATCCCCTGCACCTGCGAATAAATCACACGCCCCCTGTCCGGCACTATCGTCGGTCAGGGGGCGTTTGTCATGAAGGATATTTTGAAAGGATAAGCGGATTGATACTAATTCCTGATAGAAAACAGACTTATATTTGCGAAGATGATTTTCGCAAGACGAGGCGGATCACGATGACGACAACGAAGTATTACGGAAATCAGACCGCAGTTGGTGTAAAATATTTCTGGGAGAAACAGGCACGCAAAAGCATAAATAGCGAAAATTATGTATTCAGAATAAAGCAGCCGGAAAGTGCCGCTTTTTTGCGGCACGGCGGCGGACGGCGAAGGTATATGACGTGCCGTCCGGCGCGGCGACAATAATAGCCTGTCTGAACCCAGAGCGGAGCGCAGCGAGCGATAACGCGAATTGGGAGCGCAGGCTCTGCGCCAAAAATGTCATGCCGCTTTTCATTAAACAAAAAATATGTTATAATAATTGTAACCTTTCTCCGTCCGGAAGTATTATTAAGACAAGCAGGTGAAAATATGCTCCCTATATTTACCGCCATGATAGACGACCCGTACGACAGGCAGTATTTTGAACAGATATATCTCCAGAACAGAGACTATCTCTTCCGCTACGCCTTTCGTGTGCTGCGGGACGAGGCATCTACGGAAGACGCCGTTCACGATGCCTTTCTTTCCCTTGCGAAGAATTTTGAACGGTACCGTCATCTTGACGGAGGCCAGATGCGCAGCTTTCTGACCATCACCGTCAGGAACGCCGCTTTCAAGATCTACAACCGCCGCAAACGGGAGAACGTGACGGAGGAAATTTATAAGGACAACGAATACATGCCCGATATTTCCGTAGACACGGAACAGAAGGACATAAAGCGCATACTGTTCGATATGGTAAAGTCACTTGACAGCAAATATGCCGATGTTATCGTCCTGAAGTATTACTGTGATCTCAGCGTAAACGACATTGCCGCCCAGCTTGACATTTCTCCCGAGAATGTCAAGGTTCGTCTGCACCGGGCACGCACCCTGCTCAAATCAAAACTGGAAGGGGTTGGAATTCATGAATGACAGAGAATTTGATACGCTCCTGAGCGAAAGCCTGCACACATACGGTCATGAATACCTCCACGGCGCCGACGGTCCCCTCGAAACAGGACCGGCTCCCGTTCATCAGTTTCCGGATAACTTTCTTGACGATGTTTTCCCGCAGAAAAAGAAGAAGCCCGTAATATTAAGGCTCATGCCCTATATAGCCGCGACCGCAGCGCTTTTTGTGATCACCGTGGCTGTGGTGCTTGCTGCGCAGTTCGGCAGCGGCGGTGATGACGGCTTTGTGGGCATGGTCGGCACGGTAAATTCACAGGCGGCAAACGATGCGGACAAAAGCATCAGTTCCTATGATGCTTCCGGTATGCCGTCCTATCCCGATACGGCACAGAACGCCGCCAGCGCCATAAACGACACAAGGGATGCATCTTATCTCCACAGCACCGATTCCTATATCGGCAAAAATGGCGAAGTATATGATGTGCGGGAAGATCCCGACACCGCCTATGAAGCCGCTGACAGCACACCCAACGCCGATGCCGCCATCGACGACGCCAAGGGAACGTCACAGACCTACAGATCGGAGATCACCTATAACGGCGAGCGGAAAACCTCATACAGCTATGTAAACGAGGCCCTTGTGAAAGCATCGGCGGCGCTGATGACCGACAAGTATCATATTTACTCTTCCCTTCCGGTTGACAGCGGAACTGTGATACTGAAGGCAGTTATCTCTCCGGAAAACTCCGGCGAAACGATACAGTCAAAGGGTATGAAATGCAGCACTCTCACCATCATCATGACCGAAAACGCTCTGACCGTCACCGCCGTCACCGAAGACGGGATCGAAAACTATCTTATCCCCTCCGACAGCACGGATTACGCCTCATTCGCCACAGGCTTCAAAGCTCTTTTAGAATAACAAACAAGGACGCTGCTCCACAACAAAAGAGCGGCGTCCTTTTTGTATTCTCATATTATCTGCAGAGTATTTCCTCCGCCTGCTTTACCTGTTCCTCTGTGGGTGCGGGAACGCCCTCAAGGGTATAGGGTATTCCCAGGTCCTGCCATTTCATCAGTCCGAGAGTGTGATAAGGGAGCACCTCCACCCGCTCCACTGTGGCAAGAGTGTCGATAAACTCCCGCATTGCCCTAAGATCGTCCTTGCTGTCGGTCACACCCGGGACAAGCACATGGCGTATCCACATTTTCTTGTTATGGTCGGAAAGATACCGGGCCATTGCAAGAATGTTTTCGTTATATACTCCGGTCAGGTCCTTATGTCCCTCCCTGTCCATCATTTTCAGGTCAAGGAGAAAAAGGTCAGTCACGTTCATCAGTCGGTCAAAACCGGCAAGATAATCCGGTTCCGTGGAGAATGGCTGTCCGGCGGTATCAAGTGCGGTGTGTATGCCGTCCTTTTTCGCAAGGGTGAAAAGCTCCGTAACAAAACTCATCTGCAGGAGAGGTTCGCCGCCGCTTATGGTAATGCCGCCGTTGTTTTTCCAGTAGGGTCTGTACTTTTTGGCCCGGGCATACAGGTCTGCGGCTGTCCATTCGTCACCCTTTCCGCTCCATGTGTCGGGGTTGTGGCAGAATCGGCAGCGCATACGGCAGCCCCTGAGGAATATCACGAACCTGACCCCCGGTCCGTCAACAAGTCCGAAGGTCTCAAGTGTATGAACATTTCCGGTAATGATCTCAGAACTCATATCTTACTCCTTAATTCTCACTTATAACATTATCAATAATATACGATTGTTACTTATGGCTGTCGGCTGACTTCGGAAAAGCACAATATACAATATGGAGAATCAATCTTTTCACTCCCTCCGGCACCTCGTGCCATCAGCTTTGCATAAGCTCCGACAGCCAATCAGCGCTCGCCTTCGGCTCCGCTTCTCCTGACATCACTCATTCCTGAGCGAGGGAGGTATTATGCCTTCCCCTCGAGGGGAAGGTGGCACGGCGGAGCCGTGACGGATGAGGTGAACATCAGCTATGCTGACTAAAGTATCGATAGAATTTAAAGAATAAACATCACATTAACTTTATTCAGATACCAACAGAGAACAACACGGCTATAGTCATGTATTATATATGCCCGGCCTCAATGAGACCGGGCATTGATTGACTGTCATACGGGAACTTTTGTATCACACCTGCGTAACATCACAGCGTCTTGTGGCAGGTACGGGCGATAACGTCAAGCTGCTGCTCCCTTGTGAGGTCGATGAACTTTACCGCATAGCCGGAAACACGGATGGTAAAGTTTGCATACTCTTCCTTTTCGGGATGCTCCATAGCGTCGATGAGCTTTTCGGTACCGAAGACGTTCACGTTAAGGTGATGAGCGCCCTGATCGAAATAACCGTCCATGACCTGAACCAGGTTGTTCACTCTCTCCTGAGGCTCATGACCCAGAGCGTCCGGACTGATGGTCTGGGTATTTGAGATACCGTCCAGAGCCCAGTGATAGGGCAGCTTTGCAACGGAGTTGAGTGACGCCAGAAGTCCGTTCTGCTCAGCGCCGTAGCTGGGGTTTGCGCCGGGAGAGAGAGGTGCGCCGGCCCGTCTGCCGTCGGGCATATTGCCGGTAGCCTTGCCGTAAACAACATTGGAGGTTATTGTAAGGATAGATGTAGTCGGCTCCGAGTTGCGGTAGGTATGGTGCTTTCTGACCTTGTCGAGGAAGGTGCCCAGCAGCCACACTGCAATATCATCGGCACGGTCGTCATCGTTGCCGTAGCGGGGGAAGTCACCCTCCACGTTAAAGTCGATGCATATATCGGCGTCGTCGCGGATAGGCTTGACCCTTGCGTATTTTATTGCGCTGAGGGAATCCACCACATGGGAGAAGCCCGCGATACCCGTTGCAAAGGTGCGGCGTACATTGGTGTCGATGAGAGCCATTTCTGCGGCCTCGTAGTAATACTTGTCGTGCATATAGTGGATCAGGTTCAGGGCATTTACATAAAGTCCTGCAAGCCAGTCCATCATTTTCTCATAGCTTTCGATGACCTCATTATAGTCAAGGTATTCCGAGGTGATCTTTCTGTAGGGCGGAGCCACCTGCTCACGGGTCTTTGCGTCAACGCCGCCGTTAAGGGCATACATCAGGCACTTTGCAAGATTTGCCCTTGCGCCGAAGAACTGCATTTCCTTTCCGGTCTGGGTTGCGGAAACACAGCAGCAGATGGAGTAGTCGTCACCCCATACGGGCTTCATCACGTCATCGTTCTCGTACTGAACGGAGCTGGTTTCTATTGACATCCTGGCAGCGTACTTTTTGAAGCTCTCCGGCAGAGCGGATGAATAGAGCACCGTCAGGTTGGGTTCGGGAGAGGGTCCCATATTTTCAAGAGTGTGAAGGAAGCGGAAGTCGGTCTTTGTGACCATCGAGCGTCCGTCACAGCCGATGCCTGCCATTTCAAGGGTCGCCCATACAGGGTCGCCGGAGAAGAGCTGGTTATATGAGGGTATGCGGGCAAACTTGACGATACGGCACTTCATTACAAAATGGTCGATAAGCTCCTGAGCCTCTTTTTCGGTCAGGATACCCCTGTCAAGATCACGCTGGATATATATGTCAAGGAAGGTGGAAACTCTGCCCACGCTCATTGCGGCGCCGTTCTGGGTCTTGATGGCGGCAAGGTATCCGAAGTAGAGCCACTGAACTGCTTCACGGGCATTTGAAGCGGGCTTAGAGATATCATAGCCGTAGGTCTTTGCCATTTCCTTCATGCCCTTGAGAGCCCGGATCTGTTTTGCAAGCTCCTCACGCAGACGGATGACCTCATCGGTCATTGTGCCGTCGCCGCAGTTTGCAAAGTCCTTCTGCTTCTCTTCGATAAGCACATCAATACCGTACAGGGCAACACGTCTGTAATCCCCCACGATGCGTCCCCGTCCGTAGGTGTCCGGAAGTCCGGTGATTATCCTGTTGTGACGGACGGCCTTCATCTCGGGAGTATATGCGTCAAAAACGCCCTGATTGTGGGTAGTGACATATTCGTTGAATATCTTATGAAGCTCCGTGTCGGGGGTATAGCCGTAGGTCTCGCAGGCCTGCTCAGCCATCTTTATGCCGCCGAAGGGCATGAACGCGCGCTTAAGGGGCTTGTCTGTCTGAAGACCCACCACCTTTTCAAGCCCTGGCTCATCGCTGATATAGCCAGCGCCGTAGGCGTTAAGACCGGAGACCACCTTTGTCTCCATGTCAAGCACGCCGCCCTTGCTTCTCTCTTCCTTCTGCAGTCCCTGAACAACGCTCCAGAGCTTGTTTGTGGCGTCTGTGGGTCCTTCAAGAAATTTTTCGTCGCCGTCATAGGGACGATAGTTTTTCTGGATAAAATCACGGGTATTGATCTCTAATTTCCAGATCCTGCCCTGAAAGCCTTCCCAGGCCTGAAAATCCCTTTTGCTCATTTTCTTTCTCCTCTCTGCCATAGCCGATCGTTCAAACAAATAAGGACTGTCGTGTTGTAAAGAATAGCAGCAAGACGATATTTATGTTCCGTAAAAAGAAGGCAGTCCTTGGTATAAATCCGTACCTTAAATATATAGCAGATCAGAACGTTTGTCAATCACCTGCAGGGCATTACCTGAAATATTGTTCGTTTTACCAAAAATAGTAATAACTACTTTTTTTATATAGTGATATTTATTTATAGTCCGGTGCAACCACAACATATAGTATATTACTATTTGTATAGACACATTTTGTATGGTTTTCAAAAATGTCAAATTATCTCATAAAAGTTCGTAAATCCGGGGATATCACCCGCCGCAGAAGCAAAACGGTATCAGGCACGTCCGGTCCCGCCGTCATTATGAAGCGTCCTGACATCACAGGTCAGAGCATGATATCGGGATCATATGAATAAAACATTCAGGGGTCTTGTAATTTTTCAAAAGGTGTGGTAGAATATCCATGTCATGAATATCTGTCCGTAGCATAGCTGGATAATGCATCAGACTCCGACTCTGAAGATCGAGGGTTCGAATCCCCCCGGGCAGGCCAAAGCGAAAATCCTGACACAGCGTGGCGGGATTTTCGCTTTGTATTATTCATTTTTAAATCTTAAGTCTTAAGTTTTCAGTAATTTTTTGTGTCAGGATTTTCTAAATGAATACTGAAGACTTAAAACTGAAGAATTAATAATTTATGTATACCAAAACTTTTTTCGCTAAAACAAATATTTATCGGTCCAAAAATCCGAATAATTAATAATGATTGTATATCCGGTAGTTTTCTGATATAATTCAGTTGGTGATAATTATGAAAGAAAACATTTTGATCGAAAAATCCATAGACTTTGGTGCTCGGATAGTTAAGCTTTATCAATACTTACTAAAAATAAAACACGAATCCGTTATTTCCAAACAAATCCTGAGAAGCGGTACTTCAATAGGAGCAAATATTAATGAAGCCCAATACGGAAACAGTAAAGCGGATTTTATTTCTAAATTACATATTGCTCTTAAAGAAACTGCTGAAACTGAATACTGGCTTCATATTTTAAGAAAATCAGACTATCTGGATGAAAGTATGTCTTCATCTTTATTGAAAGATTGTCTGGAAATCAAAAAAATTCTTATAGCATCTGTTAATACCGCGAAAGAAAGACAAAGTTAATTTCAGGAGTTCAAGTCCAAAATGTTTTGCGAATAAGACCTTTTTCATTATTCAATAAATAAATCGTCCTGCCCATACAGCATCCTCCGTGAAACACATCATCCATACTCCGACCACTACCCCGCAGCTTTCTGCGGGGTTTTTCTGACAGAAATCACAAATATCACACAAAAAGCATTGACATTCATATTAACTTCTGTTAGAATTTATTAAACAGATCATGGAACAAATTCTTCACAATTACAAAAATTTCAAGGAGGAATGGAAGCAATGAATAACAATTCAAATGATATACGCAGCGAAAACACCAACACTCATACGGCTCGTAATTCTGTCAGTATAATAAGCATAACCATTGTTTTTCTATTTATTTTAAGGGAACCTCTAAAAACCCCATATAAAAAGGAAAAAGCCGCCTAAAGTTGGCGACTTATAATTAGAAATCGAGTAATATTAAAA
>JBGUWL010000074.1:0-4119 GCA_045221075.1 Acutalibacteraceae bacterium | reverse complement strand
CCCTCTTCGTCACCGTCCTGCTCCTCAAAGGTGGCACCAGCCTCCATGTCGGCGGATGATGTCTTGAACATATCTATCATCTTGCCTTTTGTGTCCTGCAGCTGATAGCGGTAGGTGTCTATTGTATGCTCGACTGCATAGTAATATATATCAACCTCATTGTTATTGTAGTCCCTTGCCACTTCGTTACCTTGCCTTACTCCTCGGCCGTTGCGCTGCTCTACGTCCGCGGGGGTCCAAGGGATATCCATGTGGTGCATGGCGACAACTCTTTTCTGCACATTCACGCCTGTACCCATGTTCTTTGTGCCGCCTATCAGGATTCTCACTTCTCCGTTGTTCACTCTTGTAAAGAGGGCTTTTCTTTTGACATCGGAGTCCGCATCATGTATGTCCGCTATCTGTTCTTTTGGTATTCCATAATCTTCGTTGAGCGACTTTATTATTGCGTCATATGCGTTCCATTTGCCGTCACCGTGGCTTATACCCGTGTCAAGGAACACAAGCTGCACTCCTTTCTGCTCCTCAAACTTATCATAGATGTGTTTTATGTTCTCTGTCAGATGGAATATCTTTCCCCTCTCATCATCGAACTTCTCGTCAATCAGTTTCGGTGATACTGTAAGTTTCTTTCCTAAGTTACTTGCAAGCAGTCCCCATGGTGATTTGTCATTTGTTACCAGACCGAAGAAGTCACCGTTCTGGTTCTTGACCATCTTTATAATCTCCTTGTTGAGCATTTCAACGGTCTCTGACGGTTTTATTGTCACGAGGTGAGATTTCTCCGCCGGTCGTGGCAAAGTCAGGTTTTTGGAGTTGCGGACATCTGAAATTTCGTTGTATAGAGCGGATAGCTCCTTAATGGCCTCAAACCTGCGGAAACGCGTTCTTGCTTTAAGCTCGGTTGTTACGCCGAACTCGGCTTCCGTTGAGCGTCTGGCGAAGGTTGATGCCCAGGCGTCAAATGTGTTAAGACCCATTTGCCTCATTTTTTCTGGACGCAGGTAGTTGAAAATGTTGTACATTTCTGTGAGAGAGTTGCTGATTGTTGTTCCTGATAGGAAAACCACTCCTCTGTCACCTCCGTTCATTTTCTGTATGTGTCTGATTGCTATAAGAAGGTTGTTGGCTTTGTTACTGCCGTCAGGGTCACCTACACCAGCCACTCCGCTGTACTGCGTGAAATAGCGCAGGTTCTTGAACGAGTGTGACTCGTCAACTATGAGGCAGTCTATGCCCATCTTCTCAAAGTAGTATTTGCAGTCCTCCTGTTTTTGCTCCGCCTTCTCTATTTTCGCCTGCAGGTTCTTTATTTTTTTTGCGAGTTCTCCCTGCACTTTCTTGGAGATTTGCGTCTGCTCCCTCTGCTCGCCGAGCATCAGTTTTGTCGCTTCCAGCTGCGCAAGCTCCTCCCTGTATGAGGAAAGTCGGGCCTCTTTTGTGTGGTTGAACTTCTCAAACTGGTCATGTGTGACAATTATTGCGTCATACTCGTTCAGTGCTATCTGGGCGAAGAACTTGTCTCTGTTTTCGGGACTGAAGTCATTTTTTGACGGTGCGAGTATCTTTGCCATAGGGTATGCCTCTTGGAAGGATTGCACAACCTGGTCGATTGTGCTTTTCCACACAAGCAGCATGGGCTTGCGGGCTATACCCGTTCTTCGCATTTCCATGACGGCCGTTTGCATTACAAGTGTCTTGCCAGCCCCTACCATGTGGTCCACTATTCCGCCTTTGTTGTTCAGTAGCATCCACACCGCATCCTTCTGGTGTGGTCTGAGCTGCATACCAGCAAGTGACGGGGTTTCAAGGTGACTGCCGTCCCATTTGGGCAGGACTATTCGGTTAAACCGGTTGTTGTACTCTTTTTCTACTTTCTCAATAAGGTCAGGACGTGTGGGCAGCCAGTCTTCAAATGCGTCACGCATTTCCTGCACTTTGGCATTAGCCTCTCTGGTCGCCTCTTTGTCAACTGTTTTCTTTTCGCCTGGTACGGTGGCCGGATGGTATATTACTATGTCTTTGTCAATCAGGGCTGCCTCAAATATCTCCTTGCATTTCTTTGAGCCGCTCGTCCAGTTGTACGCTTCTCCGCCGAACTCGCTTTCGTCAAAGTTGCAGATATACTCTGATAGAGGCTCATAGTATGATATGTTTGTTCTGACCTCTTTTTTCCAGTTTCCTCTGTGTTTTGACGGTTTTATTCCGAATATGTGCTGCAGGAACTCGTTGTATATTTCAACGGGTATCCATCTTGCACCCATGTGCGCAGGGAAAAATCCGAACTCTATTTTCTTAGGCTGCACCTGTTCAAGCGCACTTACGTTGCGTCCGAACTTTTCATCGTCCTTCTCCGCCCTGCGCGCCTCCTCCAGCTTTGTCACCACGTCGCCGCTAAGGTATATCTCGCTTATCTCATATTCTCCGTTCGGGTTCTCATATACTCTGTCGCCGCATTTTTCAATCCAGTCCTCTCCGATGGTATCCTCCATATATTGCTCGTCTATTCTGGCGTATAATGAAAGGGAGCGCATTATCGCTTCTTCCGGTGTCTCCGGCTTTGTTGTGGCTATTTTTGATATGTTTATGTCATGGTCGTATATTTCGGCCATGCCTGTAAGCTCTGTTTTTGTGACTGTCTTTTCGCTGCCGTCCCTGCTCACTGCAAGAGTCTCCGTCCTTTCAAGCGCGAACACTTGTGACGATGATATGTCATACTTCATCGGTCTTGACTTTCTGTCGTACAGTCTTCCGTATTTGCCCGCATATGCTGTGTATGCTTCATGCAGTCTTTTTCTCAGTGTGTCGGTATCCTTTTTCTCATCGCTTATCTGCGCTTCCATAAGCTCGTGCAGCCTGTCTCTCAGAGTAATGTACATTCTTGTCTGCACTATGTCAAGCGCTGCTGTTATTTCGTTGGTCTGGAAGTGCGCTGTCTTGTCGCCGTAGGCGTCCTCATGTAGTCTGAGCACTCCCACCTTACCATCTTGTATGACAAGGCTTCCTGTAACAAGGTTTTCTCTTAGGAGTCCTTTATATGGGACCTCCCCTTCTTCTATCTTATCCGCAATTTTTACAGCTGACTCGCCTATAGGGGTGTATATTGTTTCGCCGAACATCTGCCTGCGCATTTCAAGTATGCGGTCCGCTTGTGCTCCTATCTCTTCGGCCACGCTTAGTCCGTCGTCAGCCTTTATTACAGTGTATTCATTTTCCGAGTACATGCCGCCCGGGGCTATCTCTCCAAGAATATTGTCCGGATGCTCTTCAAAGTAGGAGTTTATGTTTACATTTATATCATCCGCTCCTTCTCCTCTTTTTATCGTAACCTCCTTTGTAGTCAGGAACGGGTCCATTATTTTCTTGCGGTACTCCTCATTTTCGTGGAAGAGCATCTTCTCTTCGTCGCTGGAGAACTTACGTAGAAGTATTATATCCGCTACCACCCTTGTGCTGCTGGACCTGAACGCCGTGTTCGGCATTCTCAGAGCACCTATTATCTCGCAAGTGTCGGCTATGTACTCTCGCACAAGTGCGTTGCTTCGCGTGTCAAGAAGGCCTTTGCTTGTGATGAAGTTCACAAGTCCGCCGCTTCGCGCCGCCTCTATTTTCTTGATAGCGAAATATCCGTGCAGGGATTTGCTGGCCACCTCTCTTGCTGCGGTCATTGCTTTACGCCATGATGCGTCCTCAACCGGTGTGTATCCGAATGGATCATTTGTTGATACCACATCAAAATAACCGTTTCTTATGTCCGAAGCTTGCAAGGTGTTCATTTCTATGTGCGCCTCCGGATACAGGTATTTTGCTATTTTCGCAGTTATGTAATCCGGCTCACAGCCCCACACCTCGGTACTATGCAGGAAACTCTCTGGCATTGTACCAATGAAATGCCCGCTGCCGGTCGCAGGGTCAAGCCAGCGTCCTCCTTTGAAACCTTCCTTCTCTGTTATGGCGTTTATCGCCTTGGCTATGTCTATGTCGGTGTAGTATGCTGTCGTGGTGGATAGCATGAGGTTTTTGTAAACATCGTTCTTTCCGTCTGGGTCTATCTTGTCTATCAGCTCGCTCAGACGCCCTATGCGGTCACGTACCTCGTAGTCCCTTGAATAGCGTCCG
>JBGUWL010000073.1:0-8072 GCA_045221075.1 Acutalibacteraceae bacterium | reverse complement strand
TTATTGTTCTCGGTTTTGTCAATAGTCCAAACGGATTTTTGTTGTGAGAATTTCAGAAAAATGTCTTATAAAACTTAATAGATCAGCACTTTGCGACCGAAACGAATTTCGGCGGCAGAGTGCTTTTTTATCGTCCGGAATGACGATAAACTATCAAACGGAAGGGGAAAGGAACCCCGACAACAAACTGAAACGTGAGAGGAGAAGAACACATGAAAAGGGAAGATGTTTCAAAAATCTTTGAGGGAGCCACAGAGGAACAGATCAGCGCTCTGCTGGATATCCACAGCAGGGACATCGGCAGTGCCAAGGCAAAGAGCGAAACGCTGACGGCTCAGGTGACGTCACTGCAGGAGCAGATCGCACAGCGTGACAAGGATATGAAGGCGCTGAACGACAAGCTCACCGCCGCTCAGGCGGACGCCGGAAAGCTGACGGATGCGCAGACGGCTCTTGCTGACCTGCAGACGAAATATGCCGCAGATCAGAAGGAATGGGAAGCAAAACAGGCGGCACAGGCTTATGAATTCGCCGTAAAGTCCAGAGCCGGCGAGATGAAGTTTTCGTCAAAGGCTGCAAAGAATGATTTTGTCCGCAGCGCGCTGGAAAAGAAAATGCAGCTTGAAGGCGACAGTATTCTGGGCTTTGACGACTTCACAAAGGCGTATCGTGAGGCGGACCCCTCTGCCTTTGTGTCCGAGGAGCCGGCAAAACCCCAGCCGACCATCACCGTTCCCGGCAAAAGCGCGCCTCAGACAGCCGGCAGTGAGCCGGGCTCTCTCCGTGAAGCGCTTGCCCTGAAATTCAATCAGAAAGGACAGAATTAAAAATGGCAATCACACTTGCAGAAGCAAAGGTCGGTATGTCCGACAAGGTAGATCAGCAGGTCATTGATATGTTCCGCCGCAGCTCACTGCTGCTGGACAGAATGACCTTTGACAACAGTATTTCTCCCGGTACAGGAGGTTCGACCCTGGCATACGGCTATGTGCAGCTCAGCACACCCGGCACCGCCGCAGTCCGTACCATCAATTCCGAGTACACGGCGGGAGAAGCAAAGAGGGAGAAGAAAACCACAAATGCCATCATCATGGGCGGATCCTTTGAGATCGACCGTGTGATCCAGAACACCAGCGGCGCCATTGACGAGCTGAGCTTCCAGGCGGAGCAGAAGATCAAGGCCACCGCAAACTATTTCCACAACCTTGCCATCAACGGCACTTCGGCGTCAAGCGGCGCGGGTTATGTGACAAACACCTTTGACGGACTGCGCAAGCTCCTGAACGGCACCTCAAACGTGATAACAAGCGAGGTGGGTCTGACAAGCTCTGCGGAGATGACCAGTAACTATGCAGCGTTCCTTGACGAGCTTGACGCTTTCCTGTCTTGCATTGACGGCAAGCCGGATATGCTTCTTATGAACAACAAGATGCTGAACAAGATCCGTGGATGCGCACGCAGGGCGGGCTACTATGAGCGCAGCAAGGACGATTTCGGTAGGGTAGTTGAGACCTACAACGGTATCGCTCTCCTTGACGCCGGCAAGTACTACAACGGCTCGGCTTCCGTAGACGTTATTGCGACAAGCGCCCCCACCTCCAGCGCCTTCGGAAAGACGGACATCTTTGCCGTCTGTCTCGGTCTTGATGCCTTCCACGGCATCTCTCCCTTCGGCAACGGGCTTATCAGCAGCTATCTGCCGGATCTGACCCAGCCGGGAGCTGTAAAGAAGGGCGAAGTAGAGCTTGTTGCAGGCGTTGCCCTCAAGAACACCCTTAAAGCGGCGCAGCTTACCGGCATCGCCATCGAGCCCAAGACGACCTGATGAAAGGAGGCAGCAGCGGTGGCATATCTGACCTTTTCCGAGTATCAGACCTACGGAGGCACAGTCGGAGAGGAGGCCTTTGCCGTTGAGGAATTCAAGGCAAGAAAGCGTATTGATCACCTGACGGACGGACGCATAGAAGCCATGGAGACGGTGCCGGAGGCGGTAAAGCTGTGTATGACCAGTATCATAAATGTTCATGCGGCATCCGGCTCTGATGCTCTTGCCGCTGCGCCTCTTGTGGCTTCCTATAGCACTGACGGCTATTCCGAAAGCTACGGCTCCGCTGCGGATCAGACTGCCGCTCTTGACCGTGCGCTTAACCGTCAGATCAGGGAAATGCTCTCCGGAGAATGCGACGACAGCGGAGTGCCGCTGCTTTACAGGGGGATCTGACATGAAGCAGTGCAATGAGACGATAACAATATTCAACAGACGGTGCGATCCCGAAACGGATTTTGACGTCTGGGTCCCCACGGTCGTATACGGTGTGTCATGGCACTGCAGCACGGAGACTGCCGTGACGGACAGCGGGCTTGTGTCGGCACTGAAATGTGTCATCCGTATTCCGTCGGATGCGGACTTTGGCGGCAAGACCATAGTACCTTCATGGGAATATGCTGGCTGCGATCCCGGCAGCGCCTTTACATTGACTGCCGGCGACATTATCGCAAGGGGCGCTCATACTGAGCCTGTGAGCCTGTCTGAGCTGCGGAAAAGCCATGAGACAGTAACGATAATCGGTTCAACCGACAACACCCACAGGCCCCGTGGAGGCCATTACAAGGTGGTGTGCAGATAATGAAGGCGATAATAAAGGCAAAGTGTTTTGCGCCGGACACGGAACATACACTGCAGAAATTTGACCTGCAGTCAGGGGGAAAGGTGCAGGCGGTCATCGACAACGCCGTACTGCGCTTCAGCGCACCCTATATGCCTATGGACACCGGAAGCCTTATCAAGCGCTCATACGCAGCAACGGTCATTGGCAGCGGCAGGGTGGTGTTTCCCGGTCCTTGTGCCCACTATCTGTATTACGGCGAGGTCTACGGACCGAATATCCCCGTCTTTGAGGACGGAAGCGGAGAACCTACACGGTTTTTCTCTCCTCCGGGTCAGACGAAGCATCCCACCGGGCGGAAGCTGCAGTACAGCACTGACATGAACCCCCTGGCGGGAGCGTTCTGGTTTGAACGGATGAAAGCAGACCACAGGGAGGATATATTACAGGAGGCAAAAAATGCCGCAGGAATCAAATAACACAGAGGCGCTGCGCCGGTGGTTCCGTACCTGTCCGGCAATCACCGACACAAGCCGGTTCCGGATAGACTATCTGCCGGACCGTCCCACGGAATACGCCATCTTTGCGGTGCCCTCCGTACTGAAATATCATGAAAACATTCTGGGTCAGGAGGTACCGGACGACATCCAGACCCGGAATTATATCTTTGCATCCAAAGAAAGCTACGGCGCCGACATACAGCAGAATCTTGCAAACCTGGGTTTCTACGATGCCGTTGTCAGCTGGATACTGGAGCAGAATGAGCTTCAGAATTTTCCTGATTGGGAGAACGCCCGGATCAAGTCCATCGTTCCGACGCTCACCGCCTTTGTCGCACAGGCAGGCAGTGACGCGGCGAAATATCAGATACAACTCAAAATTACTTACAGGAGGAATTAACTATGCCTACTACCAACACCGTTACCGGAAAGATCGCCAGAAAGTACATGGCGCATTTTCTTGATTCTACATTCGGCGGCAACAGCCCCAGCTGGTACCGCATCGGTGAGGATCTTGAGGAATACAAGATCAGCATGAATCCGGACACCGAAGCCAAGAAGAACATTCTGGGCAACACCACCTTTAACCACAACGGTTATGAGCCCAGTGCGGAATCCGACCCCTTCTATGCCCGTGTGGGGGATGCGCTTTTTACAAAGCTCCAGACCATCATCGATACACAGGCCACCGACGACACCACCAAGACCTCATCCCTTGAAGTCCATCTCTGGGACGGCGACGCCACCAACGGCTTTGTCACCTACAAGCAGGACTGCTATGTGGTCCCCACAAGCTACGGCGGCAACACCTCCGGCTATCAGATCCCCTTTACCGTCACATACGTGGGTGACAAGGTAAAGGGCAAGTATGTTCCCGGCTCCGGCGGCGCATCCGGAACATTCACGCCCGACTGATGATATCATAATATCATAACACATTAAAGAGGAGAGCCGGGCGCTCTCCTTTTTTGTTTATAAGGAACGGAGGATAAATATGTCAGACAAGATCATGGACATGGGGATCGTCGTTGACGACGGCAGTGTCAGGGTACCGGTAAGAAATACCTTCGGAGAAGAGATAGGTGTGTTCTGCTTCAGGCCTACGGACGTGGGTATCATCGACCGCTATAACAGAATGGTGGACCGCTTTGAAGAAGTCACCGAACCCCTTCAGAACGTCTCTCTGAGTGATACCGGAGAGACCTCCGAAGAAGAAGCCGCAGCCCTGAGAGAAGCAAAGGACAGGCTCTATTCACTGCTGAACGAGATGTTCGGCGGAAACATGGCGGAAGCGTTCTTCGGGACTATGCACCCCTTCTCCCCAGTTGACGGCAGCTTCTACTGCGAAAAGGCCATAAAGGCCGTGGGCGGGTTTATCGCCAAGCAGTTTGAAGAGGAAACGGAAAGAATGAACAAAAGGGTCGCAAAGTACACCGGAAAGTACAGGAAGGGCGATAAGTGATGTGGGAGCTGCCGGTAAGCCTGAACGTCGGCGGAGAAGAATGGAAGATCCGCAGCGATTTCCGGGACATACTGACCGTTCTCATTGCCTTTGACGACCCGGATCTGACCCCCGAAGAAAAGGCGTATGTGTGCCTGAGCATCATCTATGAAGCTTTTGACAGTATGCCCCGGAGACTCTATGACGAGGCCTACAGAGCGGCCATGGAGTTTATCGACAACGGCATAGAGGGCGAAAAGGATTCCGCAAGGATAACGGACTGGCAGCAGGACGCCCCGCTGATATTTCCGGCGGTGAACCGTGTTTCGGGATGTGAGGTGCGGGCTCTGCCGTATCTTCACTGGCACACATTTATGGGATATTTCATGGAGATACGAAACAGCGTGTACGCCTCCGTTCTGAATATCAGGCGCAAAAAGGCAAAGAACAAGAAGCTGGAAAAGCAGGAGGAGGAATTCTTCCGTTCAAACCGCAGTATCTGTGTTCTGAAGCCCAGGCTCAGTGAGCAGGAGCGTCTTGAAAAAGAAAAGCTCAGGTCAATGCTGGGCCAATAAACTGGAGGTGATATCATGTCCGACCATGACGGCTCTATCGTGATCGACACGAAGCTGGACAACACGGATTTCGAAAAGGGCTCCGACGCCCTTCTTGCCGCGATAAAGAGCCTTACACGGCAGATAGAGCTGCTGGGAAAAACCATACAGGGCAGCTTTGCCGGATGTGAAAAACATATCGTCAGTGTTACCCGGAGCATGACCGGGACACATAAGGCTGCAGACGATATCGGCAAGGATATAAACAAGCTGGAAAAGGATATCGACAGGATGTCGTCTCAGGCGGAAAAGGCCATAAACGGCGACAAAAAAGCCATGCAGGGGCTTGAAGAAAACGTTTCAAAGACTGCTGACGGTATTCAGCGCCTGAAGCAGAGGCTTGAGGCCTTCGGCAGTACAAAGATCGAGACCGAAGCCTACAAAGAGGTAAAGGACAACATCCGGAAGGCGGAACAGACGCTTGAAAAGCTTATCGACAGACAGGAAAAGCTGAAAGCGATCGGCACCAGCGCAGACTCAAAAGCATGGAAAAGTCTGCAGTACGACATAAAGCAGACAAAGGGTGAGCTCAGGGGTTACTATGAGGACCTTGACTTCATGAAGGAAGGCAAGGGCGGCACCCAGTTTATCAATGCCTCAGACACCGAAGAGTACAAACGTATGTCTGCGGCGGTGGCGGAGCTGGAGGCAAGACTTGTCTCACTCAAAAATACGGCACCGGTCCAGGTCAGTCCCGAGCCTGTTGAGGCCAGTCCCGCACCTTCCGCCGCCCAGGTAACAGAGATTCCCAAAGCCGGAGTCCCGGACACGGCTCCGATAAGCGTCGGCACAGAAGAACTGAAAGAGATGCTGACCCTCTCTGACCGCCTGAAAAACGCATTCGGCTCTGCTTTCGGCGCAATAAAGAGCGGTGTGACCAATGCGGTCACGCATCCGGCACAGACTGCGGCGAAAGCTCTCAAAGCTCTTGCGTCGGGTGCTGTCAGGGTTCTGGGACAGGGGCTGATATACGCTGCAGGAGCGGCAAAAAAGGCTCTGTCGGGAATGCTGAGACTTGCGGGAAACGCAGTAAAGTCGGGGCTGAGTGCCGTTGCCGGCAAGGTCAGAAACACCGCCGGCGCTCTGCTGGGACTTTCCCATTCCGGCAAAAGCGCAAACGGCAGCTTTAAAAGCGGATTGAAAACAATTCTTAAATATGGCCTGGGGATCCGCTCGCTGTTTGTCCTGTTCAGAAAAATACGCAGCGCGATAAAGGAAGGCTTCGGGAGCCTTGCGCAGGTGTCACCCGAGGTGAACAGCGCCATATCCTCAATGCTGACGGCTCTGGGCAGACTCAAAAACAGCCTGACCACAGCCTTTGCCCCCATTGTGACCGCAGTGGCTCCGGCGCTGACATATCTTATGGATCTGCTTTCGGACGCAATAACCCGTGTGGGAATGTTCATTGCGGCACTGACGGGACAGACCACCTTCACAAAGGCGGTAACCGTGCAGCAGGATTATGCGTCAAGCGTCGATGACACCACAAAAAAACTCAAGGAACAGAAAAAGGTCCTTGCGGGCTTTGACAAGCTGGAAATACTTACGGACTCATCGTCAAGTGACAGCAAAAAAACAGATCCTTCGGATATGTTTGAGGACGTACAGATAAGCTCCGGTATGCTCGACTACATAGGCAGGATAAAAGAAATGTTTTCAAAGGGCGACTATGAAAGCATAGGAAAAACCGTTGCCTCCGGCATCAACAAGGCCCTTGCAAAGGTGAACAATCTGATATCCTGGGATAAGATAGGCGGGACGATAACAAAGTATGTGAACTCGTTCTGTCAGATCTTCAACGGATTTGTGGACGGCATCAAGTGGGGACAGATCGGAACCGTGATCTCCAACGGTATCAACACTATCCTCAACACATTCAACCTGCTTCTCACCGGCATCAAATGGGATGAGCTGGGAAAGAAGCTGAGCGAAGCCCTCACCAAGCTGGTCAAGGGCATCAACTGGAAGCTCCTGGGTGAGACCCTGGGGAATTATTTTTCGGCAAAGCTGAAGCTCATTACCTCCGCCATAATAAACTTCGACTGGAAGGGTGCAGGCACAGAGATCGCAAAGGGCATTAACAGCCTTGTTAGCAAGCTCAAAAGCACTATTCAGAATGTCAAGTGGAAGGATATGGCGAAAAACTTTACCTCAGGGATAAACTCACTCATCAGCAATGTTAACTGGAACGAGCTGGGAGCGTTTTTAGGAGACTCCTTCAACGCCCTGCTGGATACCATCAACGGCATCGTAACGGAATTCGACTGGAAGGGTGCGGGAGAATCTCTCGGCGCTTCGGTCAACAGCATGGCGAGCGAGATCAAGTGGGACGAGCTGGGAGAGACTATCGGCGAGACTCTGAAGGGCGTCCTGGGCGGTCTGACTACCTTTATCGAAGAGGTGGACTGGAAGGCACTGGGACAGGATATTTTCACGGCGCTGAGCAATATCAACTGGGGCGGTGTTATCGCCGCTGTTCGTGAGGGCATCGGAGCGGCTCTCGGCGGTCTTGCGGGCTTTATCTGGGGACTTATAAAAGGAGCCTGGGAAAAGGTCGTAGGCTGGTGGAAGAACAATGCTTTCAAGGACGGCAAGTTTACTATACAGGGCCTGCTGAACGGCATTGTGGAGGGACTGAAGAACATAGGATCCTGGATATGGAACAACATATTCAAGCCCTTCATCGACGGCTTCAAAAAGGCTTTCGGAATCAATTCACCATCGAAGAAGATGGAGGATCAGGGAGGCTTTGTCATCAAGGGCTTCTTCCAGGGCATAATCAATGCTATAGTGGGAATAGGAACCTGGATAAAGGAGCATATCTTTGATCCCTTCATAAACGGCTTCAAGAGTGTGTTCGGCATCCATTCGCCGTCAAAGGAGATGGAGACTCAGGGCGGTTTCATCATCA
>JBGUWL010000072.1:0-3174 GCA_045221075.1 Acutalibacteraceae bacterium | reverse complement strand
TACGACCCGTACCGCAAAGCCATCATCCGGCGCAAGACCGAGATGAAACCGGCAGACTATGTCCACCGTCATCTGGACCTTCCCTATGACGACCCGAACAAGTTCATCTGCCGCTGCGAACAGGTCACCGCGGGCGAAGTGAAAGACGCCCTGACCCGGGAGTTCCCGGTCATGACCGTCGATGGCGTGAAGCGCCGGACTCGCGCCGGCATGGGCTTCTGCCAGGGCGCCTTCTGCCGCAACCGTGTGCGGAAGATGATCGACCTCACTTATGGCACCGCCATCGACCCGCTGAGCGATCAGCAGGAGAGCGGATACGACCGCGTCACCCGCCAGCAGTTCCTTGACTACCTCAAGGAACAGGAAGGCGAAGACTTCGACTACGCAGCATTCTGCAAAGAAGCCGCCGTCGCCATGAAGGAAGACGCCGAACGCGCCCAGGCCGCCCTCGCAGCCCGCACGAACAAAGCGTAAGCACAGGCCATTTGCCTAAGCGAAGAGATCGAAAAGAACGAATTCGCTTTTCACGCATGTGCTTGTCACCTATCCAAAACAACAAAAGACCGTTGAAGCGCTCGCTTCGACGGTCTTTTTTCATTTGAGCGATTCCTCTTCTCTATTCTCTTCATGTTCCCTTAAATACGAGTTGATCAGAGCCTGGTATGGGACGCCTTTTTCTTCTGCCAGAGCTTTGACGTGTTCTATTGTATCTTCATCAAGTTCTTTGACCTGTTTCTTCAGACGCTCAGCATATGGGTTTTTTCTCGCATTTAAGCGTTCAATATCATATTCATCTCTCATTTGTTCTTACCTCCTTTATTAGGGTGGAAACGACCAACAGTTTTCCTCATGATTGAAGCACTCCACCCTGTTGCTCTGATTGAAAGCGAGAAAGGCGGAAGGGGTTAGGGTTTGGGGAAGGGGAAGGTGCCTTTCTCCCACGCTCTTTGGCTTCCCCTTCCCCAAAAACAGACCAAAAGTCAGACCAAATGGTTCTCGTTCTACTATTTGGTCTGACTTTTTCATCTTGCGCACCTTCCAAAGTCATACCAGCAGAGTTTTCGCATCGTTTTGGTCTGACTTTTCCTTCCTTCGCTCTCTCCAAAGTCAGACCTACCAAGAGCCTCTCCTCCATCAGGTCTGACTTTTCTCTCCTATACTCCCTCCAAAGTCAGACCTAACAAGAGCCTCTCCTCTATCAGGTCTGACTTTTTTCTCTTTCGCACCCTTCAAAGTCAGACCTGCCAAGAGCCTCTCCTCTATCAGGTCTGACTTCCTCTCCTACACACCCTCCAAAGTCAGACCTAACAAGGGCCTCTCCTCCATCAGGTCTGACTTTCTCCTCATATAGCTAAATGCTCTACTACATAAAGGGGAAGGGGGAGCCAAAGACCCTTCGGGAAGAAAGCCACCTCCCCCTATCCCCTTGCCCCTACCCCCTCCGGCTTTCTTGCAAGCAAACATGCAAAGGCTAGATAAGGTATTGCTCAATGATTCTTTTTGCATCTCTTGCACCAAAAGGCTGTCGACTGCTTTCCAGCGTATAAATCAGGTTCTTTCCTTCGTAGTAACCGTTGTAATGATAAGCTTCGACCCTTTTTACCATATCGTTGGCATATTTCCAATCATCGACTTTGCCAAAATGTTCCCAGACAAACTCTTCTCCCGTTCGCTTGTTGAGGACGATAAAATCCGGATGGATCTCTCCAACGCTTTTCAGGTACAATCCGCACTCATACCGAAAGGGAATGCCATATTCTATCAACAAGTCCACTATGATTGCTTCAGACTTAGACCTCACTCGCAACCCGTTTTTTGCATAGTATTCCGGGTCGGCCTGAAGAAAACCTTTCGTTTCATATGGTCGCTTTTGCCATTGCTCCAAATACTCCAAAAGACCGCTGTCTAATGGTTCCAACAAGCACTTTCTTTGTTCATGATATTGGGCATATACTTCCTTCGGGCCCGGAATTGGTTTTTGCCCCAGAATCCTTCGATATCGTTTGATCAGCTTTTCCAGTGTTTTCTTCAAATCGATATAATATGCTTTCGCTGCCAGTCGTCTGATCTGTTCTTTCTCTTTTCGTGACAGATATTGCCGCTCTCTGTCTTTTCTTATGTAGTATTGAGGACCCCTTGCGCTATGGTAGATCACCAATGATCCTTCCGGAGCAGTTTTCAGTTCCTGCTCAATGAAGGCAAGCATGCGCTCATACTCTTGTGTGAGCGCTTCCAGCTCGACTCTCCATTTGTTTTCGTCTATGTATTTCGTCTCATATTCCATGGTTGGTCTCATTCTCTTTAGTTTCCTCCTCTTCGGTCTCCTTCTCTTTGGCCTCTTTTTCTTTCTTTTGATGCTCTTTTCCTTCGCTTTCTATTTCGTGTGCGGTTCTCGTTTTCAAGGGGGTCTGGTCGGGCTGGCCCTGTTTTAGGGGGTACTTCAGGAGCGGGTTGACCGGCTCCTCGAAGGACAGCTCGTTTGGAACGCGAACTGCCTTGGTGAGGACCGGTCGTGTGTAAAGGCGGTTCACGTTGCTGTTTCGTTTCATACCAGCCACTCCTTTTCGAGGTCGACAGCGCAGACATAGCGCTGGTCATCGGTGAGGTCGATGTACGATGCCAGCGAGAGTTCGGTCAACGCTGCAAGCAGGTACTGTGGCGCCATGTCGAGACGCATTGCGAAATCATCGTAATAAAGCGCTTGGAAATGAGTATTGTCGCCGCCCGCGGGAGCACCGCCTTCCATAGTTTGCCCGTCATCCTCCCGGAAGCAGTTCAGCACGACCTTCGCCTCCTGACTCAGGTCCTTCACCGGCTTGAGCGGTGTGACTGGCACCCTTTTTGGCGATCGACCGGCATAGTCCTCTGAAAACGCCAGGGCATCTTTTGTCAGAAGATGTTTGCCGTCAATTCGTAATCTGTCAGAAGATTCCTCTTCAAGGTTATCCCCAGACAACGCCAAAGCGCCTTCTGTCAGAAGACGTTTTTCGCCTGAACGTGAGCTGTCAGAAGACTTGCCTTTAAGTTTGTCGCCAGACAGAGCTGAAACGTCTTCTGGCAGCGCATCCGCGCGCGGGTGGTCGCCACGGCGGTAGGCGAACTCCGCGGAGGTGTAGGTGCGGAGTTCGGCGTCCCCGGCGGTGCGGTACGGACCCCAGCCGGGGTTCGGGTTCA
>JBGUWL010000071.1:0-2248 GCA_045221075.1 Acutalibacteraceae bacterium | reverse complement strand
CATCTCGCCGCCGATGTTGATGGAAGGCGGAGCTGCGATGCCGAGATTATCGCCGTATGCGTCAACTGCCTTCTGATAATCCCATGTACCGGAGAAGAAAGCCTTGGCGTCAGCGTTCGTGCCGACATCACCGTTGGAAAAGTTCGGATTCGCGATCAGATCTACCAGATAATTGGTAACTGCTACAGCCTTGTCGCCGCTGAAGTCAAAGCCTGCATCGGCGTCACCGCCGTTCTCTCCGAACAGTGTGCATCCGTTTGCAACATAGAAAGCGGCGATATACCAGGAATTATCCAACGGGAAAGCTACCTTGCCCTTTTCGAGCATTGCATCAAGTGATTTGATATCTTCGTCCGAGAATACGGACTTATCATAGTACATGAACCATGTGTTGCCGGTGAACGGGAAGCCGTAGACAGAACCGTCATAGGTTACTGTATTCACTGTGGTCTCAGAGTTGTTGGCTTTCATGGTCTCGACATTGCTTCCGCCGAGCTCGGCAAGACCGCCGGTCTTGAGCAGATCCGGGATCTGGTCATTCGCGAACATATAGACATCCGCGCCGACACTGGGGTCTGTGCCGATATTGGTCTTGGCATCGCCTTCAGAGCATACGCCGTACTTGAAAGTGATCTTCCATTCCGGATGCGCCGCCGCAAAAGCTTCACACTGGGTCTGGAGCCACTTGCCGTTGTCATCAGACTGGTCTTCCTGCGGTCCCCAAACGGTTACGGTGACATCTGCCGTTTCTTTGGAATCCGTGGCTGCCGCGGCTTCTCCGCCACCGCTGCCCGAGTTCCCGCCGCTCGATCCGCCTGAACTGCCGCCGCATCCCGCGAGCAGGCAAACGCTCAGCACAACTGCCATCATTGTTGCCATAAGCTTTTTCATGTTTTTTTCCTCCTGTAGTGTTTATTTGGTTCTTTATTTACAGATCCAAAACAGTGCTCTTTCCGGATCCGTATCACAGTATGAATGGAACGGCAAAGCGGCTCCCGCTTAGATTTTTCGCGGCGGGCCGACGCTCTCCCCTTCGATGTATTCGTAAGGTATCAGTTCGTGGACTGCGGGGCCTCCGTAGCTTATTCTCATAAGAAGGTCATCGACGCTCTTTTTGGCGAGCATGGCAGTGTCCTGCTGAATGGTGGAGAGGCGGGGGACGCTGTATTTTGCCAGGGTCAGGCCATCGAATCCGATCACGGAGACCTCTTCGGGAACGCGCAGCCCGATGTCTTTGAGCGCGCGGATCGCGCCGAGGGCGATCGAATCGCTGAAGGCAAAAATCGCAGTCAGGTCCGGCGACCGGCTCATGAGCTTTTCGGCAGCCTTGTAGCCGCTTTCCGCCGAATAGGAACACGGCTCGTAATCCCTGTCAAAATCAAATGAAATCCCATTCTTTGCCAGTTCCTCGACGGCACCGACTATTTTGCTGTTCTTGAACTCTTTGCTGTAACCTGAGAGATATCCGCCGATCATGCCGATCCGGGTGTGCCCCTTCGCCACAAACTTGCTGACCGCGCATCTTCCGGCGTCATGATAGTCCGTCGTGAAGCTGGACAGGTTATCGAAGCCCATATCCTGCGCCCCGACCGTTACAAGCACGCTCGGCAGGGCGATCCGGAAAAAAACTTTGCGAATGGTATCGGTATAGCCGCCAAGAAAGATGATGCCTTTAGGCTTAACGTAAGCGCTGATCCGGACAGCTGTCTCAACCTCATTGTCCGTTTCCCCGATGAAATGGACATTGATGTTCTCATCATACCCCCTCAGCCGTATCTGTATCTCTTCCAGAATGGATTGGAAGAACAGGTTCTTATTGCCCCGGACGATGATGGAAATCTCCGACGACGTCACCTGTTTCAGCTTCCTGGCGTTGGAGTTTGGCTGGTAATTGCACTCGCGTATGATCTCATTGATTTTTTCTCTTGCTTCTTCACTGACATCCGCCCTGTTATTGATCACTCTCGAAACGGTGCCAATACTGTAGCCGGATATCCGGGCAATATCTTTGATCGTAGTCATAATGCTGCCTTCACGATATTAGCCGTCAGACTGCCGCGGCAAGGAATGCTCCGCCCTTCCCGGCGGCGCCGGCGCCGATTTGGCGTTGGTTTTGACACAGGTTTGCTGTCTGTGCCGTTCGTTTCCGTTACCGTTACCGTAAACGTTTCCATATAATATAATAATACCGCCCCGGGGGTAGTTTGTCAACGGATTTTCTGCAATTCGGAACAATGGAAAGCGCGGC
>JBGUWL010000070.1:0-6275 GCA_045221075.1 Acutalibacteraceae bacterium | reverse complement strand
TATCAGCAATAATTGCAGCCGCCGCACTTACAGCCGGCTGTTCAGGTCAGTCCGGTTCAAACAACGCCGGCAGTACAGCTTCCACCGCTTCCCAGAGCACTGAGGCTCCCGCAGAAGGTGAATCACAGACTGCGGACAGTCAGGGTACTGCAGATGACGGCGCATCTTCTCAGGCCGATGCTTCCGGTGATGAGAGTAAAACCGACGAAAAGAGCGACGAACAGAGCTCCGCATCAAAGCCTTCATCCGACACTCCCGCCGGTGAAGCAGTTGACAGCTCATGGTTTGACGATGCTGTCTTTATAGGCGACAGCGTGAGCTATAAGCTTGAATTATATTGTGAGGATCATGACGATCTTGGTGACGCCCAATTCCTGTGCGTAGGTAGCTACAGCTATGACAATGCAATGAAGGAAATTGGCGAAGGAGATGCAATCCATCCTTCATATAATGGCTCAGAAATCAGGGTTGAAGACGGTATTGCCCAGATTAAACCCAAGAAGATCTTCATTATGCTGGGTATGAACGATATTGATATGGGTATGGAAGAGGCAGTTGAGAACATGAAGACCGTCACACAGCGTATCAGCGAGGCCGCTCCCGACGCGCAGATCTATCTTGAGTCTGTTACACCCATGGTATCAAACTCATCACTGGGTGGCCTGAACAATCAAACCATTCCCGTGTTCAATCAGAGTGTCAAGGCACTTTGTGATGAAAGGGGCTACAAGTACATGGATGTTTATTCTGCCGTAGAGGACGGAAACGGCAATCTCCGTGAGGAATTCTGCAGCGACATCCCTCAGTCCGACGATGACGAAGCTATGGGTCTGCACTTTACCGAAGAGGGCTGCCAGGCCTGGATAAACTACCTCAAGACCCACGTTCAGTAAAAGACCTGTTTTTTCAGAGAAAGGAAAGAAAATATGAAAAAGATCATTGCTATTCTTACAGCGTCACTTATTACCGTTTCACTCTGTGCCTGCGGCGGAAACAGCGGCAGCAGCGAGGGCAGCACTGCCAGTACTGCCAGCACAGCCAGCACTGTCGAGTCAACGGGCTCTCTTAAGGATGCCCTTGAAAACGTCAAGTCCAGTGTGACAATGCCCACAGATACCACAGACTATACCGCAAAGAAGATCAAGCGCACCTTCGGCATTGAAGAAGACCGGATGGAAGAATTCGCCGGAATGTACTGCAACGACGGTCTTACCCAGGATATGGTGCTCTACATCAAGGCAAAGACCGATGATGATGTGAGCTTCATCGAGAGCAAGCTCAAGGAAAACCGCGAGTCCATCTATAAGGTGGTAAAGAACTACACCCCCGATCAGCAGGAAATGATCGAAAAATCTACCGTTGATGTCAACGGCCGTTATGTCTGCCTTGTTATCTCTCCCAAAGCCGATGAGATAAAGAGTATTTTCAACGGGGTAACTAAATAACAACAAAACATTTGGTGGTGTTTTTGCTTGGTTTTTTCCAGTTTTATTTTCCTGTTCATGTTCCTGCCGGCCGTGCTGCTGCTTTACTACATTACACCCCGGCGGTTCAGGAATCTTACATTGTTTGTTGTTGATCTTGTATTCTATTCATGGGGCGAGCCGATGCTCGTCCTTTTGATGCTTACATCAATACTTATAAACTACTTCTCCGCAATACTTATCGGAGTGAACCGTCAGAAAAAAGTCCTTGCCCGGACAATATTCGTCATTTCCATAATTCTTAACCTGGGACTTCTGGGCTTTTTCAAATACGCCGGATTCATAGGGGAGACCCTGAACTTTATCTTGCCCTTTGTTGACATTCCGGTACTCCAGATCGCGCTTCCAATCGGTATTTCCTTCTACACCTTCCAGACCATGTCCTACACCATCGACGTGTACCGCAACACCGTAAAGGTGCAGAAGAATATCATCGCCTTCGGAACCTATGTTTCTCTGTTCCCCCAGCTTATAGCCGGACCTATTGTCCGCTATTCCGATGTTGCCGAGCAGCTTGTCAACCGCCGTGAGACTCTTCTGCAGTTCACAGAGGGCGTAAAGCTCTTTCTTATCGGTCTTGCAAAGAAGATACTCATTGCCGACCAGATGGGCGCACTGTGGGATGTTATCCGCAGCAGCGGCGCAGATGCCGGAGCCGTTGGAGCATGGGCGGGAATAATCTCCTTTACCTTTCAGATCTACTTTGATTTCAGCGGATATTCCGACATGGCCATAGGTCTCGGAAGAATGTTCGGGTTTGAGTTCATCAAAAACTTTGACTACCCCTACATCTCAAAGAGCATTACGGAATTCTGGCGCAGATGGCACATATCCCTGGGCTCCTGGTTCAGGGAGTACGTCTATATTCCCCTGGGCGGCAACCGCAAGGGTCTTGGAAGACAGATCATCAACCTTGGTGTTGTATGGTTCCTTACCGGACTGTGGCACGGCGCAAACTGGAATTTCATTCTGTGGGGACTGTACTTCTGTATCCTTCTGATAATCGAAAAGATGTTCCTGCTAAAGCTGCTCAAAAAAGCGCCTGCCGTCATCAGTCATATTTATGCCCTGTTCTTTATTGTTCTGGGATGGGTGCTGTTCTCCTTTGAAGACATGGGTCAGCTCGGGCAGTTTGTGGCGTATATGTTCGGTTCTGCCGGATACACCATGAGCGCTGACGTTACCGCAGTGGTGTTCTCATACGTTCCGTTGTTTATTGCTGCGGCTCTTGTATCGACCCCGCTGTTCTCCTCGATCTATCACAGGATAAAGTCGGCTCCTCTGCGTATGGTGCTGGACAACGTTGGCTGTATCGCGTCACTTCTTCTTTGTACGGCTTCCCTTGCCAGCAGTGCCTATCATCCGTTTTTGTACTACAAGTTCTGACCGGCGGAGGGAAATATGAAACTGAAAAACTTCTTCAAATACTTACCCGCATTCATATTCTGCGGATTTATACTGACCGTCATGGCGCTGTATTTCATCATTCCGAAGGAAGAGTATTCCGCGCTGGAAAAGCGCAACCTTGCCGATTTTCCCGAGCTTAACGGCGAGACACTGATGAGCGGCAAATTCAGGGATGACCTTGACACCTATCTGTCAGATCATCTTCCCTTCAGAAATATGTTCTTCGGACTGAATTCCGACTTCATGCTTGCCACCGGACGTAACGGTTCAAGCGGTGTTTATCTCGGCTCTGACGGTTATCTTTTCCCCGAACCCTCAAAGGGCGGAGAGAACCTTATCAAAAACGCCGGATTCATCAAGGAATACGCCGAAGACTCCGACATTCCCGTATACATGACCGTGATCCCCTCATCAGGCTATGTCAACAGCGCAAAGCTTCCCCTGATACACAAGGAGTACAATGACGGCCAGCTCATTACAGACTTCCGCGAGGCTCTAGGGGACAGTGTGAATTTTACCGATGTCACCTCCACCTTCCTTGGTCTTGCCGGAGGGAAGCAGCTTTACTATAAGACGGATCATCACTGGACGTCAGAAGGAGCATACGAGTGCTACCGTCAGCTTGGCCGTCAGATGGGATACGAACCCGTTGACGAAAAGGAATTCTCCAAGCAGAAGGTCACGGGCTTTTACGGTACCTCCTATGCAAAAAGCGGACTGTGGTTCCTTTCTCCCGATAATATGGAGCTGTGGAGCCGCAGCACTCAGCCTGCCGATGCTGTCACTGTCTATATCAAGGACGGCGAGGACGAAAAGACCGGCAACAGCTATTTCTTTAAGGAACAGCTCAATAATGACGACAAATATCCGGTATTTCTTGACGGCAACCATTCCTTTGTGCGTGTGACCAACACAGCCGCTCCCGAAGGAACGCTGATCGTTGTAAAGGATTCCTACGCCCACACCCTCGTTCCGTTCCTGTCCCAGAACTACAGGAACATCATAATGGTAGACCTGCGCTACTACAAAAAAGACGTTTCTGCCCTTGCCGAGACCGAAAAAGCCGATGGGGTGCTGTTTCTGTATTCCATCGACAATCTCTGTGAGGACACTAACCTTTCATATCTGTTCTGATAACAAAAGCGCAGCGGTATTTGCCGCTGCCTTTGATTTATTGTCAGATTTTCAATTATTTTATAATGCTAAAATTTTGTCCGGAATGAGTATTACGGAGGGTGATCAGGAACCTAAACCCGTTTTCGCAGTCAGGAGGATATATATGCCAAAGCTCAGTCAGAAGAATAAAGCAATTATATATATAATCATATCTGCCTTCTGCTTTGCAGTGATGAATATGTTCGTAAGAATGTCCGGAGATATCCCGGCCATGCAGAAAAGCTTTTTCAGGAATCTCGTTGCGGTATTCTTTGCAATGGTAATACTCCTGAAAAACAAGAGCAGCTTCAGGTGGAAAAAGGGCAATCTCAGGTTTCTTCTGCTCCGCGCCTCCGTGGGTACCCTGGGCATCGTGTGCAACTTCTACGCCCTGGGGCATATACCCCTTGCAGATGCCTCTATCCTGAACAAGATGTCTCCGTTTTTCGTGATAATTTTTTCGCTGTTGATACTGAAAGAGAAGCTGACGCTTTTTCAGGGGACGGCAGTATTTGTCGCTTTTGTGGGAACACTGTTCATCATAAAGCCCTCATTTCAGAATGTAGAGCTGCTTCCCTCGGCCATCGGACTGGCAGGGGGGATGTGCGCCGGATTTGCCTATACCATGGTGCGTATCCTGGGAAAAAGGGGAGAGAACGGGTCGCTGATAGTATTCTTCTTTTCGGCGTTTTCCTGTCTGAGCATGCTGCCGTTTCTTATATTCGACTTCCATCCCATGGAGTGGTATCAGGTGCTGATGCTGCTGGGCGCCGGACTTGCCGCAACAGGCGGTCAGTTCAGCATAACCGCCGCATATTGCCACGCTCCCGCAAGAGAGATCTCCGTTTATGATTATTCCCAGATCATCTTTGCAGCCCTTCTTGGCTGGATATTCCTGAGCGAGCTGCCCGATCTTTACAGCATTGCCGGATATTTTATAATCGTGTCCATGGCAGTTCTCATGTTTATGTACAACAACCGCATAGGAATCTTCCGGAAGAGAAAGGTACCCGCCGGCGCTCACGAAACATCCCGGACCGATAAAGAACAGACCGTTCCGCAGACGGATACCGAAAAAACATCAGAATAAACAGAAAAACCGCATAGCCGACAAGTCAGTCCGGCCATGCGTTTTTTTTTTCGTAAAATGCGGGTATCATCCGCCACGAGAATATTTTTTTGTCTCCATCACCGCAAGCCGGTCACAGCGTTCGTTTTCGGGATGTCCGTTATGTCCCCGCACCCAGGTGACGGTCAGCTTATGTATCTCCAGAAGCTTCAGCAGCTCGTCCCACAGTTCCGGATTCTTAGCCTTTGATTTGTCGCTTTTTATCCAGTTGTTCTTTTTCCAGCTTTTTGCCCAGCCCTTCTGGATGGCGTTGCATACATACTGTGAGTCGCTGGTCAGATGGACCTCACAGGGTTCTTTCAGGGCTTTAAGACCCTCTATCACCGCAATAAGCTCCATGCGGTTGTTGGTGGTGGTCGCCTCGCCTCCGGAAAGCTCCTTTTCGTGTCCGTTATAGCGCAGTATGGTGCCCCAGCCTCCGGGACCGGGATTGCCGCTGCAGGCGCCGTCTGTGAATAATTCGATGTGTTTCATTTTGTTCTCCTTCATAAAAATGGATTCCGCAGTCTCTCAAGCCTCATGGACAAATTTTCCTGTTATATGTTCGGGAGTCAGACAGAATACGAGTACGTTATCTCCGGCTTTTCTGATCTCGTCATCAATATATTCCTCATCATTGGTAAAGCACAGACTGAGCCTTCTTGAAATATCTATCGCCCTGTCAGGGTCGTCGATGATACTTACTTTTCCGAATACCACAACGCTTTTGAATAACAGCGACCAGCCGTCATCGCTCAGGCTCCCGCTGTTCATCACACAGTATGATACCTTCTGTTCCTTTTTTATGGAATCTATCTTATGACCTCTTTTGCCGCTGTGAAAATATATTTTGCCGTCCTCGGGCTCATAATAGTGGTTCAGGGGCATACCGTAGGGATAACCCTCATCTCCTATGACCGAGAGAACCCCTCTTTTTTCCTCCATCAAAATATCGGTACACTCTTTCTTTGTAAGAGCCTGTTTTTTCCGTGCAACTTCTCTGAACATTCCTTACACTCCCTGTTTATGCTGATTTAAGGCAATACCGCACAGAGATAGTGCCCGTGAAGCGCCGTAGATTTTTTCGTCAGATTGTATCAAAACACCGCAGGAATACTGAC
>JBGUWL010000069.1:0-7003 GCA_045221075.1 Acutalibacteraceae bacterium | reverse complement strand
GTGCGAACACGCATCCAGCGTCACGCTGGCGTCATCTTGCACCAAAACCCCTTGAAATACGTCAGTATTCCTGCGGTGTTTTGATACGATCTGACGAAAAAATCTACGGCGCTTCACGGGCACTATCTCTGTGCGGTATTGCCTTTATATTGTTATTATATCATATTTTTTTATTTTTTCTATAGGTTATGTGATTTTTTATTTTGACGGTACATCCGCCGGGCAGCGTGACGCTGCACCCAACTTCGCGTTCACATTCAACAGCATCCGGCAGTCATGTGCCGCGGTTACAGATTTACTCGAGCTGATATAATGTCAGTAATAACAGGCACGCCAAACTATGAACAGCATAAAAATCATGAAGTTCATAATAAAGCAGTCGGAAAGTGACGCATTATGCGGCATTCAACTCCCTCCGGCGCTGCGCGCCACCAGCTTTGCATAAGTTCCGCCATCCAATCAGCGTTTGCCTTCGGCTCCGCTTCTTGGGGCGTCACTCATCCCTCAAAGAGGGAGGCTTGAAGGCTTCCCCTATTAGGGGAAGCTGTCGGCGCAGCCGACTGATGAGGTGAAAAAAGGCTCCCTCCGGGAGGGAGCTGTCAGCGAAGCTGACTGAGGGAGAGAAACGCGGGAATAAAAATATCCTCCCCGAGCCCAGAGCGAAACATTAGTTGAGCGACAGCGCGAATCGTCCAGTGCGGTCACGCACCAGCAGGAAAGTGTCTCGTTGAAATGTTAGACGTGGAATAAAACAGCCAAAGTGAACCTTTATGGTTCACGATGCGGGCGGGTTTGAAGGAACTGTCTGCGTTGGCACACGTCCAGTGCGGTCACGCACCGCAGGCTCTGCGCGGTTTGACAAGATGGGTGTTTTCTGATAGAATTATATGGTTATACGATAACAGGAAAGAGAGAAAAGAAAGAGATAAAGGAAAGAGGAAACAAATGGATAATACAAGAGTAACTTCCGGATTCAGAGATCTCATGCTGGATTCACGAATAATGAGGGCGCTGGACGAAATGGAATTTGAAGCGCCTACAGAGATACAGTCACAGGCGATACCCCTCATCCGTGAGGGGCTGGACATAATCGGACGCTCACAGACCGGTACCGGCAAGACCATGGCCTTTGCCATACCCGCCATTGAAAAGATAAACACCGCTCTGAACGCCGTTCAGGTGCTGATAATGTGTCCCACAAGAGAACTTGCGCTGCAGTGCAGCGAGGAGATCAAAAAACTGACAAAATATATCAACGGCATACGCCCTGTTGAGGTCTACGGCGGCGCCGCCATGGACAGACAGATCATACGCCTCAAAAGAGCAAATGTGGTCATCGGCACACCGGGCAGGATCATGGATCACATGAGAAGACACACACTGAAGCTTGACCATGTAAAATTCGTGGTGCTTGACGAAGCGGACGAAATGCTGAGCATGGGCTTCAAGGAAGACATGGAAACTATTCTCCGAGAGACGCCCGAGGACAGACAGACCGTGCTTTTTTCGGCGACCATGCCACCCTCCATTCTGGCCATCACCAACGAGTTCCAGAAGGACCCGCAGATAGTCCAGGTCAGCCGCAAGCAGATCACCCTTGACAATATCGTGCAGCAGTATGTTGACGTTCCCATGGGCAGGAAGGCCGATGCTCTCAAGCTGCTTTTGTACTATTATTCACCGTCCCTTTCCATGGTGTTCGTAAACACCAAAAAAATGGCGGACGAGCTGACAGAAAGTCTGCAAAAGAGCGGGTTCCACGCCGACGCGCTTCACGGCGACCTTAAGCAGTCACAGCGCAACACCGTTATGGAGCGGTTCAGATCCGGCTCCACATCCATACTTGTAGCCACGGATGTTGCCGCAAGAGGCATTGACGTAAACGACGTGGAGTTCGTGTTCAATTATGACATTCCCCAGAATAACGAATACTATGTTCACCGTATAGGCAGGACGGGACGTGTAGGCAAGCACGGAACGGCCGTAACTATATGCAGCGGCAGAAGGCAGGTGCTTGCCCTGACAGAGATCGTCCGCAACCTGAAATGTCATGCGGAAGAGATCGCCGTTCCCACGGGTGACGAGATACGCAGCCGTATGCAGCAAAAAAATGCGGAGAGCGTTGAAGAAACTCTTGCATCCGGCAAGGGAAAGGCTTATACTGAAATGGTAAACATCCTTCTTGAAAAGGGATATTCTCTGTTTGACATTGCGGCATCGGCCCTGCAGATGCACTTTTCCCACCAGGATATCGGCATTGCGGATATCCGTCAGGAAAAGAAGCGCTACGGTTCAAAAAAGGACGAGGACTTTGCCCGCATCATGATAGATATAGGACGTTCAAGTCATGCGGCTCCCAATCATCTTGTGGCCTCCATCACAGAACGCAGTCTTCTTCACGGCGCCGACATCGGCAAGATAGAAATATACGACGACTACTCATTGGTGGCCGTTCCCGCCGCCTCAATTGACGATGTGGTTGACAGGATGTACGGCGCAAAGGTCTGCGGCAGACCCGTAAAGACCCGCATCTTTGACGAAGGCTCCTCCCGCACCGCTTTTGTAAGGCAGAAACCCGGCTCTCAGAAGCCCCCGAAGAAAAACAGTGGCCGTCACCTTGACAAAAAGCCCCACGACCGCCGCAGTGGACACAACACTCACAACAAAACCTCCTTCGCCCGCAGCCCCCGCCGCAAAGGCTAACGGCGCAGAGCCTGCGCTCCCAATTCGCGGCGGTCGCTTCACTGCGTTTCGCTCTGGGCTCGGACTGGATACTTTTACTCCCGCGATTCACGGCACGTCATATACAATCACCGTCCGCCGCCGTGACCCTTAATCGGGTCACTTTCCGGCTGGTTTCAAAAGAACTTCATATTTCCTGTGCTACTCATGCTTTAGCGTGCCTGTTATATGTAATGATCCGACCTGAATAAAACTGTATCCGCGGCACAAGACTACCGGATACCACTGAACCGGAGCGCGAAATTACCACCGGCGGCTCGCCGGTCGCGCTGTCGCTCCACTGCGTTCCGCTCTGAACACGGGGAGAATACTTTTACTCCCGCGGCAATCGTGAAAATTATACTGACACTGATAAAAGTATAATCGCGGCACAAAACAGATGAATGTCACTGAATCAGGGCGCGAAGTAGCGAGCGTTTCCACTCATAATTCATAACTGAGACTATCCGATCATCCACAGAAAAGGGGTGTTACTGATGAAAAGAAAACTTTCCTGTCTGGTCATCCCCATGGCCGCCGCACTTGTTCTTGGCGCCTGCTCCTGCAGCGGGCAGACTTCCGGCGGAGACGACGGCTCCGCTTTTGATCCGGGAGAAGTGGCAGTAGTGCCTCCCGATGATCTGAGCCTTCCGGAATACTCCGGCTCCTCCAGTATACAGCAGTCATCCTCTCCTGCTTCTTCGGCACCGGAAGGTTCCGGCGAGAACTCCGGGGACAAGGTATCTGACGCTGCACCAGGAGACACATCCGACTCATCCGGAGATCAGTCGGATAAACCTGCCGAGGGCTCAGCCGATCCTTCCGACACCTCAGACACATCACAAAGCGAAGACAGCTCAGAAGACGGATCCTCAGACAATGAAGACACCTCCGATGATGGAGACACCTCCGACGACGGTTCACATGAAAGCGAGGAATCCGGACCTGAAGAGCTGCCCTGGGGCGTGACCCGTGTCAACGACCGCAAGCTGCGCTACAGCACCAGCGTTCTTTCGCTGAACGTGACCTTCCCCGATGAATTTTACATCAAGAGCGAGGACTACACTCCTGAGGACGGGATATATCTTGAAAACAAAAAAGGCACGGCAACACTTCTGCTCCGTGCGGTTCCGGACAACACCCTTTCCTTCCGTCAGATGTCCGACTATCTGAAAGAACGCTATCCGGACGCTTACATATATGTGTCTGACCATAAGGAGATAATCTGCAAGCTCACCACAAAGGATCTTGCGGGAAACGAGCTTGTGGTGCTTCAGAAGCTGCTTTCAAGACCCGGCGGATACATCGAGATCGCTCTCGTTTGTCAGCCCTCCGAGCGCACAAGATACGAAAAAGCATTCAGGGATATAAACTTTCATTGACATATAGCCCTTAATGACTGTTATTATGTTGGAAAAGCCCTCGGAGCGCAACCGATATAAAATGCACACACGGTATAAACCGATAATACAAAACTGCAATATTATAAGGCACAGCCGCTTCCGGCCGTGCCTTTTTTGTTTCGGTAAATGTCCCATTCAAAGGAGCGGAATGGTTACCCCTGTATGCGCTTTAAAAAGTCATTGAAATAATCCGGCAGGGGTGCGGAAAAGGTCAGCACCTCCGAGCTGCGGGGATGGACAAAGGATATGTAATAAGCGTGAAGACACTGACCGTTAAGAGAGGCAAGATATTTCTTTCCGCCGTACACCGGGTCGCCGGCAACGGGATGACCGATATAGGCCATGTGTACCCGGATCTGATGAGTGCGTCCCGTTTCAAGAGTCAGCTCAACATGGGTGTATCCCCTGTACCTGCCCAGAACACGATAGTGAGTCACCGCTTCACGGGAATTTTTCATAGTGACCGTCATCTTCTTCCGTTCGGTGGGATGTCGTCCGATGGGAGCGTTTATCGTCCCCTGGTCGTCCTTGATATTCCCGCAGACCACGGCCTGATATTTTCTGGTAAAGCTGTGTTCCTTTATCTGTGCGGCAAGGTGCTGATGGGCAAAGTCGTTCTTTGCCACAATGAGCAGTCCGCTGGTATCCTTGTCTATGCGGTGTACTATACCCGGGCGCAGCACACCGTTTATTCCGGAAAGACTGCTTCCGCAGTGATGCAGAAGAGCGTTCACAAGAGTACCGTCAGGATTTCCTGCGGCGGGATGCACCACCATTCCCCGGGGCTTGTTCACAACAAGCAGATCGTCGTCCTCGTATACGATATCCAGCGGGATATCCTCAGGCTTTGCTTCGGGAAGCACCGGGTCGGGAATTTCCATGACAACTACGTCGCCGTCTTTCAGCTTGTCCTTTTTGTTTGCGGGCTTTCCGTTAAGAGTGACCATACCCTCTTCGATCAGCTTTACTATGGCGGAACGTGTAAGACTGCCGTCCTCATCGGCAATAAACCGGTCAAGTCTCATTCCGCCTTGAAAGGGTCCGGCGCTGAATCGCTTAGTCTCCATGGTCCGGTCCGTCCTCTTTGTCAGGCTGCTGTTTATCGTCGTCTTCCCCGGCGTCCTGAAAGTTCCCGTCAGCTTCCGCAGTGGTCTCGCCATTGCTCACGTCTGTCCCGGTGTCCTGAGTGTCGCCGGCGGTATCGTTTTCTTTGGATGCCGTTTCCTGTTCCGTCAGCATTTCAGACGCTCCCTCTGCTGCGGCCTCCTTCTTTTTGCCGGTTCCCTGCAAAAGCAGAACAAAAATGAAGAGAAATGCTCCTATGGTAATGCAGTAGTCTGCAAAGTTGCACACAGGCGGAAAGAAGGAAAGAGAGATATAGTCCACAACAAAGCCCCTGAAGAGCCTGTCGATAAGGTTTCCGATACCTCCGCCTATCATCAGTATGGCGGCAGCGTAAAACAGCTTGCCCTGCATCCTGCCCGAAATTATCAGCCAGACAAAAACGCTCATGAGCAGAAGGGTTATCACCGCAAAAAGCCACACATGGTTCTGGAACATCCCGAAGGCCACGCCCCGGTTCTCCACATAGGTCAGGGACAGCAGATTGTCAATTATCGAAACACTGCCCACAGGGGCAAGATTTTGAAGTATAAAGTATTTTATCACCTGGTCGATTATCACGAGTCCCGCAGCCGAAGCCAGCACTATCGCAAGAACCATCAGATCACCTCAGTTTCTGTATATTACAAAAGGGAAACCGTTTTGCGTGGTTTCCCTTTCTGTATGTTTTATCAGGGTGTTTTATTCAATAACGGATGCACAGCGGGCGCACAGTGTCTTGTGGACAGGGTGCTTTCCTACGGTGTCGCTGTAGATCCAGCAGCGCTCGCACTTTTCACCCTCCGCATGGGCAACGTCAACCTTAAGACCCTCTTCGTCTCCCTGATTTATCTCAACGGCGGAAACGATGAAGGAAGCCGCAAGCTCTTTTTCTGCTTCCTTAAGGAAGTCGTACTGCTTACCGGCAGCGGTGAGAGTGACCTTGGCTTCCAGGGAAGAACGGATGGTCTTTGCCTTGACTTCAACCTCGATAGCCTTCTTTACCTCGTCTCTGGTTTCGTGTATCCTGTCCCACATGGCGACAAAGCTGTCCTCAAGCTCTACGCCTGTCAGGGCGGGCATGTCGTTATAGAGAACGTTTTCCGCATTTGCGGTGCTGTCGTGGGGCATGAAACGCCAGATCTCGTCTGATGTATAGGCAAGGATAGGCGCGATCATGCGGGTCATTGCGTCAAGGATGGTATAGATGGTGGTCTGTGCGGCACGGCGCAGGGTACCGTCCTTCTTTTCGGTATAGAGTCTGTCTTTGAGTACGTCAAAGTAGAAGTTGGACATATCCACAACGCAGAAGTTATGGATAGCCTGATATACCTGATGGAAGTCGAACCTGTCGTAGCCCTCACGGACCTTTTTGTTGAGAGCATCCAGCTTCAGCAGAGCCCACTTGTCGATGGGCAGCAGAGCGTCCATACCCACCCTGTCATTATCGGGATCAAAGTCACTGATATTGCCAAGGATATAGCGGGCGGTATTTCTGATCTTTCTGTAGGCTTCGGAAAGCTGTTTGAGAATATCGTTGGAGATGCGCACGTCACTGTGGTAGTCGCTGGAAGCAACCCACAGTCTGAGGATATCGGCGCCGTACTGGTCGATGATGGCCTGGGGGCTGAGTCCGTTGCCCTGGGACTTGGACATCTTTTTGCCCTCCATGTCGATTACCCATCCGTGGGTAACGGCGGCCTTATAGGGAGCCTGACCCCTTGTGGCGATAGCTGTGAGCAGTGAGGACTGGAACCAGCCTCTGTACTGATCCGCAC
>JBGUWL010000068.1:0-22962 GCA_045221075.1 Acutalibacteraceae bacterium | reverse complement strand
CCGATGAGGACCACGAGCGCTTTATCATGGGGATACAGGGACTCAAGATAGAGACCTGCAGTTTTCTTAAGACAAACGCTTCCTATGACCGGCGCAGGGAACCAGTCAGACCCATCGTGGTCAAGCCCTACGCTCCCGACGGAAGGGGAGTTCCCGGTGACCGCTACAGCCGCAACATACTTGCAGCCCTTGAAAGCCGCAGAATGCTTTGTACGGCCTTCCGGATCGTTCCGCCGATATACGCCGGAGTCAGGGTTTATGTGGATATCACCATCGAGCGTTCCGCTCCCCTGGCAAGAGAAAGGACCGAAGCTGTCATAAACGGCTTCTTTGAAGAATGTAAGAACAAATTCGGCATAAAGCTGATCTACAGCAAGCTGTACGAAATGATAAACCGTCAGAGCTTTGTAAGCTCTGTCAATACCCTCACCATCGAAACTCAGGGAAGCGGCGCACAGCGCACCCGTGAAGGGGATCTGCTCCTTTCACCCAACGTAATGGCTTACCTGAGCGAGACCGAACTCATGATAACAACAAGACGATAGATCACCCGGGATATGACCCCATCACATATACAGAGGAGCTTCGGCATGAGAGAAAAGCTGAAATACTTTATCATAAACAAAGCGTATGACTACAGCAGGGGTATATTTGAAAATATGGCTCCGGAGGGTAATACACTTTGCTTTCACAGTAAAGACAAAACTGGTGTCGGTCATTTTATGACAAGGATATTCGATTCCGGAGAACGTGAGATGACCTGGCACAGGCTCATCATCAACACAAAAAACTGTGTGCCTGAGGACATAAGACTTACGGTCTTCTGCACCGACAAGGAAAAGATGACCTATAAAGGTGCCGAGACGACCAAAACCGACCTGTTCGCAGACAAAAAGCTCACCCTTCAGGAAAAGGCGGATATATTTTCACCCTTTGCCGCAAAACAGATATCCGGCGCATCCGACGTGCTGCTGCATGACGTAAAGGGCAGATACCTGTGGGTGCTGATAGAACAGTACAGTCCGGGACCGTCTCCCGCGGGCATATGCGATATCCGCATACTTCTCCCCTCTGCGTCATGGATAGATCACCTGCCGCAGATCTACCGGAACAGCGACAGGGACACCCACTTCCTTGAACGTTATCTGGGAATATTCCAGACTCTGTACGAAGAGCTGGATGAAGAGATAGCTTCTGCTTCCCTCCACTTCGACCCAGAAAGCGCCGAAGGTGAATTTCTGAGCTGGCTGGCCGGCTGGCTGAACATCAGGGAAGTTAGCGTCTGGACCGAAGCTCAGCTGAGACAGCTTCTTATGGAGGCTGTCAGCCTTTACCGGATAAGGGGAACAAAGGAAGGTCTTTCCCGGATCATAGAACTGTATACAGGCGAAAAACCCTTTATCATAGAGGGCACACGCATAAAGGAAACCGCTGCTTCCATGCCTAACGGCAAAGCCATCCTTGAAATGTACGGAAGCAACCCATATTCCGTCACCGTCCTGATAAAACCGGGAAACGACACCGAGGTGATACGCCGGCTTGCAGAAGAGATGCTGCCGCTTACGGTCCAGCTCAATCTCGTTGAGCTTGATCCCTACATCTATCTTGACAATTACGCTTATCTCGGCGTAAACAGCACCCTTGGAAAATACCGGCCCGCGGTGCTTGACGGCAGCTCACAGCTTATGTCCTCTGTTCTCGGCGGAGAAGAAAACGAAACAAAATAAAAGGCCTGTGCCTTTTCTGATAGGAGGTAAGTCCGCTCTGCGGGCAAGCAACATGAAAAACACACAGCTTTATCCCTTTGAAAGAAACAAGTATTACTACGGAATGCTTCTAAGCGTAGAAAACTTCAACGCCGAACAGAAGTATATGAACGACAAAAGAAGACTGATGAACAGGCTGCTTTACGGCAGCGGAGTTGTCAGCGGTCTGAATGTGGTCAGGATAGACGAACAGACCATATCCCTTGAAAGCGGACTTGCCATCGACAATACCGGACGTGAGATCGTGGTTGCCGCCCCGGTAACAAAAAAGCTCTCAATGATAAACGGCTATCACTCCGCACTTAACAGCGGAAGCAGTGCTTACGTTTATCTCTGTATAGAATACAACGAGGACGAAAAGGGTCAGGGCTATGATCTGTCCTCCGGAAAAGGCGGCAGCACTCCCGACAAGATCAAGGAGGGATACGGTATCTACCTGACATCTGCAGAACCGGAATCCGACCCCGACCCGGTAAATTCCCTTTTTGAACATTCCACCACCGTTTTTTCCGACGAGAATATGCGCATACGGCATATCATGCCCCGCTATGTAAACCCCATGTCCGCATTTGACTTCCGGGTGGAGATCGAGGTATTTACAAAGCAGTTTGTTTCCTTCTCCTATGACGTGCAGCTTATCTGCATGACAAACGAAAAGGACGACAGCTCCGTGCTGAATGTGAAATTCAACGAAATGTTCTCCGAAAAGGCCGGCAAATACACCCTGAACTACCGCCTTAAAGTAAACAACGTCACCGATACGCAGGCCGTTGCCGGAATAGACCCCTCCACCTTTATTCTGACCTACGACAAGACTCCCGCCGAGGGTAATATCAACGGACGCTCTGAGGCCTCTGTCATCGACGGCGACCTTCAGGAGGCTATGTTCCGTCAAAGCTTTGACCGGGATATGGACACACTGCTGCGCAGCTCTCTGGGAAGCAGACTGTACCTTGCCCGCATCGACCTTCTGAATGCCGGAGAGACAGCGGTCATCGAGGATATCATCAATGTCCCCTTCGGTCAGTATGTTATAAACAATGCCCTCCAGGCAGCTATGCTGCGTTCCGCATCGGGACTCCGGAATGGAGGCACATCAGCCGAAAATGCGTCCTCCTCCGACGGAAAGGAGCCGGCAAGAGCATCCGACCGCGACGTGTCAAGCGGTATCTGCCGTGTGGACCTCAGCTCAGGCAGTCTGAAAAACAAGGTGTTCTACTCTGAGGATATAATCCACGGACTGGGACTTGGCAGCGTCACCGTTATACTGGGCCTCAAATCCAAGGTCGGCGGCACCGTTTACGGCGATCCCGAGGTTTTCCGTGAGGATGTTCCCCAGGTAAAATTAGCGGCCCGTGTGGACCCCGACAAAGGCAGCTTTGTTGTGGGAGTTATGACGACCACCACGGTGCTTGACGACTATATCGAAGTCAAATGGACGGCTGTCAGGGATGTTGACGAGACCGTAAACGAAAAGAACGACATGAAGATAATGATACGTCCCAGCTCACTGGTGGTCAAGCCCGGTGAGAGCAGGTATCTTGACGCCCTCTGCATGAACATGGCAAACAAGACCCTGCGCTGGTCAGTGACACCCGAATCCGGCGGAAACATCGACGGCAACGGACTCTATACCGCACCCGTCACCGAGGGTGTATATGAAATAGTAGCCCAGAGCGCGGTATATCCCGAGGTCAAGGCTTCCATCATGGTGGTAGTAAGAAACTGACCTCCCCTGCACCGTAACGGCAAATACCCCGCAGCGCCGATCAGATCTGCGGAAAGACTGGAGGAATGACTGTTGGTCATCAGAACCTTTGAACATGAATACCCCGTGATCGGGATAAAAGAACAAACCGAACAATACGATACATATATCTGCCGGGATGCAGCTTCAAAGGGACTTTGCAGTGTCATCAGCATAAAGGACAGCAGCCTGTTCCCCATGCTTGTAAGCTGGCTTACGGATATCATCGACACCGAGACCTTTACGGACCATCGGGAACACTTTATCTACAATGGTCAGCTGTGCATCGTCATGAGATACACCCAGGGTATAAGCCTGAGCACAAAGCTTTCTACCGAAAGCGTCCCCTTCCGGGAAAGACTCGAGATAGGCCGCCGCCTGCTGGAAAGAGTGATACTCCAGGATATTCCCGACTATTTTCTTTCACGCTGCTTTGTGCCGGATCAGATAATAATCGGAGCCGATCTTTCGGTAAGCTTCAACTATCCCCTTGAAGATATTCTGCTGGACAGAAATCAGGACGGACGCGCAAACATCGAATCCGTTTTCCGCCTGCTGTTTGACCATGAGATCATGAGAAAGGTGCCGGACCTGCTGATGGACTTCATGCAGCGCCTGCCCGATCTTACAGGTCAGAAAATGACCGATCTCTACAGCGAATACTACATACTTTTGAGCAAGCTTGAAAACTACTCCGACAGCGACGAACTGCCAAAGACATTCTGGTACAGGCTGTGGGACAAGATAAAAAGATGCTTCAAGGTGCTCAAGAAGTTTCTTATTTTCCTGCTTATTATCGCCGCTCTGATCTATCTGATATATATTATCATAGACCCGAACAAGAACAAAAACAGCAGCGGTCACTTTACCTCTATCGGAACGGTATCCATTGAAAACACCGGGTGATTTTTATGAATTTTGAACTTTTTGCAGCCTTCAAGCTGTTCTTTAAAAAATTCCAGAGAATATTCATTACCCCCATTATCCTTTTTTGGAGAAACATTCTCAGAAAGCTCAATCCCCAGAACATTGTCAGCAAGGTGGCAGTGGATGTAAAGGATAATGTAAAGAGTATTCCGGCAAAGCCCCACAGCATTAAGCAGTATGTAATAATCGGCGACAGATTTGTCGCCAAAAAGCTGCTGCTGGTTTTGTTCCTTCTGCTTATCGTATTTATCATCCTTATCATCAAGTTCCTCTACCCCTGGCTGGTGAGTCTGTTCTTTACCAAGTCCATGTGGATAAACAGCGGCGAGACCGTGAACTATTCGGGCAAGGTAAGACTATATGACAATCCTCAGCTTGAAAGGCTGATATTTGAAGGCAGACTGAACAATGGTCAGGTCGAGGGCAGCGGAACTCTGTACAACTATGAGGGTCAGCTTGTATATACCGGAGACTTTGCCGCAGGCCAGTATTCCGGTCAGGGAAAGCTGTACTATCCCACCGGAAGGCTGAATTACGAGGGCGGCTTTGAATCCAACGTATACAACGGCATAGGCACGGAATTCACAAAGGACGGAAGCACCCTGTATTCCGGCAGCTTCAAGAACGGCTTTTATGACGGCGAGGGTATGCTGTATGACGAAATGGACCACACGCTGAAATACCGTGGAAGCTTCAACAACGGCATTTACAACGGAGAAGGTATGCTGTACAAAGACGGGCAGCTTATTTATGACGGCAGCTTTACCAACGGTCAGTACAACGGTGAGGGTATGATGTATGATGACGGACAGCTGGTCTATGTGGGCACCTTCAAAGAGGGCAAGCCCAGCAGTCAGGGCAAAAAATACGAAAACAACCTGCTTGTTTACGAGGGCACCTTTACCGACGGTGAATACAACGGTACGGGCAAGCTGTACCGCGACACCAAGCTGTATTATGACGGACAGTTCTCTATGGGACTGATGCAGGGCGAAGGCACCTTCTACAACTCAAAGGGCGAGGTCATCGCCACCGGCACCATCGGAGACGGCAGCGTCACCACCGGCACCACCACCATACTTTCCAAGAGCGGGAACCTTCTCTATGTGGGCGAAATCGACAAGGGAGTATATAACGGCACAGGTCAGCTCTATGACGAAGAGACCGGAAAGCTTCTTTATGACGGCACATTTGCAAAAGGCGAGTACGAGGGCACCGGAAAGCTCTACATCCCCGCCACCGGAAAGCTGCTTTACGAGGGAGGCTTCTCAAAGGGCAAGTATGAAGGCGACGGCAAGCTGAACGACAAGACCTCCGGAAAGCTTCTGTACGAAGGCGGATTTGTCCAGGGCAAGTATGACGGTACCGGCAAGCTGTACGATACCGCAACAGGAAAGCTCAAATACACCGGCACTCTTGCCAACGGAAAATACAACGGCACCGGAAAGCTCTACAATAAAGGTCAGCTCATTTATGAAGGTGACTTTGTGGATGCAAAATATGACGGCAAGGGTAAGCTTTACGAAAACGGCAAGCTGAAATATGAGGGCGAGTTCTCAAAGGGCAAGATGATGGGACAGGGCACCCTCTACGACAAGGACGGCAATGTGGTCTCCAGCGGCAAGATGGACGAGACCGGAGCCGTCAAGGACGGCAAGACCCAGATAAAGGACGCAAAGAACCGGGTAATATATGACGGTGAGATAAAGGACGGAAAGTATAACGGTGAAGGAAAGCTCTATGACCCCGAAAAGGGCACCGTGATATTCGAAGGTTCCTTCAAGGACGGCAAATACGACGGAACAGGAAAGCTCTACAACTCCGCAAACGGCACTATCGTTTATGACGGCGGATTCAAGGAGGGCAAATATGACGGCACCGGCTCCCAGTATTCTGACGGAGTACTATATTATTCCGGCGGTTTCAAGGACGGCAAATATGACAGTGAGGGCACCTTCTATCAGAAGGACGGCACCGTTTCCTCAAAGGGCAAGCTCAACGCTGACGGCAGAGTCGTTACGGGCTATGTCACCCTTACCTCCGGAGGCGTGAAGTCTTATGAGGGCGAAGTAGTTGACGATGTATACCAGGGTACAGGAAAGCTGTACCAGAACGGTCAGCTCATATATGAAGGCAGCTTTGAAAAGGGCGAGTATAACGGCTCAGGCAAGCAGTACAGCAGCAGCGGTATGCTCATCTACGAGGGCGAGTTTGAAAAGGGCAGATACAACGGGACCGGCAAGCTGTACAACAGCAGCGGCATAATGATCTATGACGGCGGATTCTATCTTGACAGATACGACGGTCAGGGCAGACTCTTCTATGAAAACGGCGTCATCAGGTATATCGGAGAGTTCCGCTACGGCAAGGACACCGGAAACGGTACCTACTATGACGAACACGGCGAAGAGATCGTTCAGGAGTCCTCGGCTCCCGAACCTTCTCAGCAGCCCGCAGAGATCTCCCAGCAGCCGTCGGCAGAATCCTCCTCCCCCATGCTTCTGTACGCTGCGGCGGAAGAATATTCGGAAGAAACCTCAGACGAGGAATACTACGATGCCGGCTATGATCACGAGACCGGCTACAACGATGAGGAATACGAATAAAACCCAAGGAAAGGATGTTTTGTATGTCAGACCACAGTATTATTGCCGACATAGGCGATGCTCTTTTAAAGCTGCTGCGCCGGGGACTTGTGCCGGATATTATCCCCAACAGTGAGGGAGTCGGCCTTTGTCACCCCTCCGACAGGGGCGATATCACCCTTGGTCTGTTTTTGTACGATATAAAGCGCTGCACCGCCGTGACTCCCGAAAGGACCGCAATGGGAACGGAAAAGATGAGAGCGCCTTCTATGTTCCTTGAACTCTACTATATGATAACAGCCTATTCATCAAGTGATATCAGGTTCCGCTCCATAGAGGAAGCAAAGATAATAGGACGCAGCCTTCAGGTGCTTGAGGGGACCTCCGTACTGAGGGGCAGCGTATTCGGAAAACCCTTTTCCGACCTGCAGTACGAACCCTGTCTGGAGCTGCTGGAGCTGGATAACGAAGAAAAAAACCGCATCTGGAATATACCCAACCAGCCATACAAGCTCTCTCTGTTCTACAAGGTATATCCCGTTGAGCTTATTTCCGAAAAGATCACCAACATCACCCGTGTCAGCGAGACTGACTTTACTGTCGGTCAGATGGGCAACTGAAACGGTGTGTCAAAACAACAGCAGGAGGGACGACCATGGACGGCGGATATTATATCTCCCACAGGGCGCTGAGAAGCGTATCCCTTGCCGTGCTGCTGACGGACGACCTGACCGGCAAGCCGGCAACGGGCAGCAACGCAAGGGCCTGGATAGAAAACGCAAAGCCACCCATCAAAAAGAACGACGGATGGTTTGTGTTTACCGACCTTGAAAACAAGGAATACACTCTGCTGGCCGAGGGCGGACACTATCAGCGCAGCTCGGTAAGCTTTACAGCAAAGAACGGTCCCTTGCAGACAATGACCATCCGGCTCAGACCCGCAAGGACCTATCCCGCGCCTCCGGGCTGTCTCAGGATAGAAGGTCAGGCAGATCCGGAAACGGAGATCATCGTATATGTTCCCGACAAGCAGTCGGCGTTCAAGCTTCTTGCCGATGCACCCGAAGGGACCGATGAAATAACCGTGTTCCATTCTGACGCCCTCAGTCTTGAGGGCGGGATGTTCTGCCTGCTGTCTGCCGATGGCTCATCGGAAAACTTTGCGATAAAAGGCACCGTTCCCGGACGTGAGCACTGCTACCTTATCGACCCTCCCCTGAGCCGCAGCTATCCCAGAGTGGGAAGCTATATGGTGGCTTCGTACGCGGTCAGTGCAGACAGCAAGGGAAAGTTCTTCCTGATACTTAAGGACTACAAGGCCGGCTCCAACATAGTGTTCCTGTCAGACGGCGGAAGAAAACGGGAATTCAATTCCTGTGAAACAAACTGTCTCTGCCCCGACCTTACAAAGGAAAGCCTCTGAAAGCCTCATATACAGCCCCCCATGGGAGGCTTTCACAGACCTTCCGAAAGAAAAATACTGAAAGGAAAAGCACCTCTCCGGTGCGGTAATATATTATGGGATTTGCAGTATGCGGCGGAGCTCAGCTGATGTGCTCATTCGGAATGGCGCCATCGGTCCTGAATGTGCTCCCCAACAACAAAACCGTCACAACAATGCCTATAGCAACCATCATGGACAACAAACCGATGGCAAACATAATGCCCTTCGGAATGTGTACATCCCCCTCAAACCCCACTGTCGCCGCGGCCACAGCAGCGGCTCTGGGCGTGCTGACTCCCATGCCCTGCATACCGGCGATAACCGCTCCCTGGGTACCCGGAAGTCCCACGGTGCTTATCGGAGGCAGCCCCGCTCTCAACAATACCTGCAAGCTGATGTGCGCCTATGGCGGAGTGATACAGATCATGAATCCCGCCGTGACCAATATACAGCTCCCCTGACAAAAGGAGGTCGCTTATGGATACCGTCAAAACAAACGCCGCCACTATGAATATAATGATCGCACTCACTTCCGGACGTCTGCAGAGCGGAGAAGACAAGCTCAACGCCATCAACAGAGTTCTGATGCTGGCCGCCCCCGCCATAACCGAAAACCACGGCACACTGACCCGTGTTTCGGAAGAGGGCATCGGAGCAATATTCCAGTCCGGATGTGAAGAGGCCCTTTTAGCCGCGCTGGGAGTGTTCCGCAATGCCGCAGCCTCGGACGGAAACTCTGACTGCAGGATAACCATCGGGATACACTTCGGCCTTGTTTACCTTGCAAAGGTGGGCTACGGCGATTTTGTTGCCACCGTGGGCATTTCGGACGAGATGCGTGTTGCCCGACGGCTCAGCAAGTCCGCGCACTTCTATGACGCCGGAATACTCATCACAGGTACGGCCGCACGGCGCATCAGGTCCTTTGAAAACCGTTTCAGCAGCCGGAAGATCGGCGCCTTCTGCCGCATAGAAAGCAGCTGGGAGGACATAGTGTACGATGTTTTTGACAGCGATATTACCGACCTAAAATACCGCAAGCGCCGCAGCAAGCTGGTGTTTGAAACCGGTGTGGACCTGTTCCTGAAGGGCGACTATCCCGGGGCAAGAAAGTATTTCATCGAACTGCTCAAGCTTGACAGAAACGATGTCACGGCAAAAAAATATATCTTTATGTGCGACCGGGCAATATCCGACCCCGGAAAAGGACTTGAAAATAAATTCCTTGAGATATGGCAGTAAACAGTCGTAAGGACCGAGGTGAATCCGTTGAAAGCAAAAAAATACCGTAAACTGGATGTGAAGCTCAGCTATTTTTTTATAATTCTGATTTTGCTTATAGCCCTTGTTGTAGGTAACCTTGTATACTTTATAAACTATAACAACACCGTTAACTACAGCAAGAGTCTGATGGCAAGGTGCGGAAGATATGTCAACGAGATCGTCAGCGCGCGGATGGTCAAATTCTGGCTGGATGACGGCCCGGATGCAAGCTATAATGTCAAAAAAGCGGACCTTGAGGCCATCAAGAACGTATTCAAGATTGCATATCTTTATGTTTACAGACCGGAAACCGACAAAAACGGAGAAATGACCGGTGTGTGTACATTTATCTATGACCTGAATCCGGAGGAGGTAGCTCCGAAAAATCAATATAAGCTGGGCGAGACCATAAACCTGCCGGAGATACAGAATGGTGAGGAAGAATTCAGCAAGGTCAAAGCGCTGATGGAAACCGGAGAGGAGCAATACACCTTTGCCCTGGAGTCCGCTCTTGAAGGCGACCTTATGACCGTATTTGTGCCGGTCATGGACGATGAGAACAAGCCCTGCGCCGTTATCGGAGTCTGCTTCCCCATGGAGAATATCAAGAATCAGACCATAAAGGTATCCATATTGATGGTGGTGGTATTTGAAGCGGTCATCGTGATATTCGGCATTATACTGCTCAGGTACATCCGCAAGCGTGTTGTCGCTCCGGTAAAGATGCTTTCCGGCAGGATGGACAACTTTGTCAGCAGCGGAAGCCAGCTTTCTTCCCATGACCCCATAAAGCTCAACACACATGACGAGCTGGAACAGATGACGGACAACTTCAACAGCATGGCTGAATCCATACTTCAGTACACCAGCGACCTGAAAAATATCACTGCTGCCCAGGCAAAGCTGCGGGCAGAGCTTGATGTTGCCGGAAGCCTGCGTTCCGCAATGTCCGCCGAAACAAGCTTCCCTGCTTTTTCGGAGCGTTCCGACTTTGAGCTTTATGCCAGCATGAAAAACACCGTCTATAACAGCTGCAGCTTCTGCAATTACTTCCTGGTGGACGAGGACCATCTCTTTATCGTCATGGGCGAGTCCGTGGGGAAGACGCTGCCCTCCATGCTTATGTCCATGCTTGCCTCCACAAACATCAGCGCTCTTGCAAAAATGAAGGTCGAGCCCTACCGCATCGCCTACGAAACAAACAACGGTCTCTGCGGATTTGACCAGAACAGCGTCAGCATGACTGTCAGCGCACTGATCGCCGAAATAGACCTTTCAGCCGGCGTTATGAAGTATGTGAATGCCGGAATGCCTCCCATTATCATCAAAGAGTCAGGCGAACCCTATGTATGCGAAGAGGAAGAGATGCACTTTAACCTTGGCGAAATGAGGGGATCTTCCTTCACCCAGAAGACCATCCGTCTCACCCAGGGCAGCACCCTGTTCTTTACATCCTACGGCGTTCACGAGATGAAGGACTCCGACGGACAGGAGTATTCCGAAAAGCGTCTTACCGGCGAGATCAACCGGATCGCCGGAGAGAACTATCCCATCAAGGAAATGATCTCAGAGATAGAAAGAAGTCTTGACGAATTCCGCAGGGGAAGTCCTCTGCTTCTTGACACCACGATACTCGGATTCCGCTATCTCGGATAAGAAGGTGCCCTTATGAATAAAACCGACCTCTACAATTCCTATTTTGACCCGCAGATTTCTGAAAAACCGTACCGGAACAGCGAGGAACACCTCAAAGAACTTTTTTCCCTGCTTGATATGTGCCTTGCGGCGGTAATGAGCGCCCGGGGCATTGAAGTGGCCGGAGTGTTTGAAGCAGGAGGCGCAGGCTATCTTCCGGATATCTCCGTTGCGGCGGAGGACCCCGGCGGTCTGCTGCAGCCCCGGCAGGGCGCAGACAGAGCCGAGGGGCTTTTGCAGGAGGTAACCGGACAGATCGGACTCGGACGCAGTCATATCAGATCACGACTCAGAAAAAGCGCAGATAACGAAATGCTTCCCAGGTTTGAAATGCTGAAAGTCAAATTCGATCTGGACGACTTTGAAAGCTTTGCTCTGCTGCTTGCCCTTGCTCCCCAGTATGACAGAAAATACGAGGGCGTTTTTTCCCGCCTGCACAACAATACCACAGACTTTTACGCCACGAAATGGCTTGCAATAAGACTGTACGAAAGTCTTTTCCTGGAAGAAGCCATATCCCGTTCAAGGGTGCTGACCGGCGAATCCCCCCTTTGCAGGTTCCTGTGCAGCCGTGAGCTGAGAAGCCGGGACAGAAGCGAAGCATCCGGAAGACTGGTGCTATCCGCAAGAGTAACCTCTTTCCTGCTGGGCAAAAACGACCTGTCCCCCATACTGAAAGAGTACTGCTCCCTGGCCTATTATGACAGCAAAAGTTATATTCCCTTCCGGGAGGATATCCAGGAAAAGCTGCTTTATCTTATCCTGAACAGAGCCTTCCGTGATGAAGGCTGCTTTGTTGCGGAGCTTTACGGCGACAGCGGCTGCGGCAGAACGACCATGGTTTGCAGGGCTGCATCCTCCCTGGGTCTGAACGTGCTCAGGATAAGGCTCAGTCCCATGATGATGCGTGACGATTCAAAAAAACTGATCGACATGATATATACCGAAACCATACTGCTGGGAGCTCTTACCTGCTTTGTCATCGACACCAGGGAGGATGTGCAGCAGCAGGAGGACGAATATGTTCCGGTACAGGATGAAAGGGCTATGTATTCCGGCGCCGCGGCTCAGATAGCCGGACTGTTCAGATTCGTGTTCTGGCTCACTCCCCGGAAGGACAGCTCCTTCGTATCCACCGACGCACAGCTCATAAGCATCGAGATCACCATGCTCACAGCAAATGAGAGACATACGTTCTGGAAGGAAAGGATCAGGAGCACCGACATAGACCTGATGTCCTGCGCCAACCGGTACATCCTCACTCCGAAGGGCATAAGGGACTCCGCATCCCTTGCGGAGCTGATGGCAGCATCCGACGGCACAAAGCTGCAGGAACAGCATATTGTAAAGGCAGTCCGGCAATATTCCGTAAACCAGCTGGGAAGCTACGCCACACGAATAAATGCCGTCTTTTCGTGGGACGATCTTGTTGTTGACGAGGAGCAGAAGCGCCGCATGAAGATGATATGCGACCAGGTAAGGTACCGCAGCATAGTCAACGAGGACTGGGGCTTTTCAAAAGGCACTCCCTACGGACGGGGACTATGCGCCATGTTTTACGGTTCCCCCGGCACAGGAAAGACCATGGCCGTTCAGGTCATGGCAAACGAACTGGGTCTGGAGCTTTACCGCATCGACCTTTCACAGCTTACAAGCAAGTATATCGGCGAGACCCAGAAAAACATCAACAGACTGTTTGACAAGGCGAAGAATATCAATGCCATGCTTTTCTTTGACGAGGCCGACGCAATGTTCGCAAAGCGCTCGGAGGTAAAGGATGCCAACGACCGCTATGCAAACGCCGACACCGCGTTCCTGCTGCAGAGACTTGAAGATCACGAGGGCATTACCATACTCGCAACAAACTATGTCAACAATATAGACGATGCCTTCAAAAGAAGGATCCGTTTTATGGTCCACTTTGCATTTCCCGAGCCGGATGTCAGACTCAAGCTCTGGAACAGGATACTTCCGAAGGACTGCAGGATCGACGAGCCCCTTGATCTTGAATTTTTTGCCCGCCGTTTCGAGCTTTCGGGCAGCAACATCAAAGAGATACTGACGAATGCCGCATACCTGGCCGCCGCCGAAGGGACCGGACTTAAGAACCGCCATATCACGGAGGCCGTAATACTGAACTACTCAAAGTACGGGAAGAAGCTGACCAAAGCCGACTTTGATTATCTCGGACGATAAAGGAGGAAATACTATGCAGACCGAAGCCGAAAAAAGACTGCTTTTTGCCGTCGGGTCGGCACTTAAGGAACAGGGACTTGGGGCAGAGCTTTATGACTCAGAAAAGGGTCCCGTGCTGGCCTTTGCAGCTGCCTCGCCCTTCAGCGAAGAAGATGAGCTTTTTTATTCCATCTCCACAGACAGGCCGGCGGACGGCTTTGTGCTGTTTGAACTGATGATCATCCTATTCCAGAACGTTCCGGAGGAGCTTTTCAGCGACCTTCACAGGATACTTGAATGTATGAATGTCCGCACAGTGATCGGAAGATTCTCTCTGTTTGAGCCGGATGCGGCGATACTGTATTCCGACGGGATCATCCTTGATGAAGGTGTCGGTCTGAGTGATGCGGCAGAAAATATCATGAAGACTGTTTCTCTTATGGAAACTGCTGCGGCCAACGTGGGAACACTGCTGAAGGAATATTTTGAAGGTCAGATGACCGCAGCGGAACTGCTTGATCTGCTTAACGGAATGTGAGGTGAGCCGGATGACACACAACGACAGCGAACTTTTTGAAAGGATCGCAGGCTTCTTTAAGAACATAGATATCCTTGCCGAAAAGACCGAGCTTGACGGTCAGGAGGCCCTTGTGATACCCTTTGACACAGGCAGCGACGATATGCCTGCCGACTGCACCATAACCGTGATACATCCGGACGAGGAATATACGGTGGTACAGCTGCTGTTCTCTTTGTTTACGGATCTTGACCGGAAGGTCTCAAAGGACGCCGTATCCCTTCTCCCCCGGATGAATCTTTATCTTACTCTCGGCAGCTTCGGCGCTATTGAAGATGAGGGCTTTTTATATCTGAGCTACGCCTTTGTTACGGACGGACTGAAAACCGACAATATCCTTATGTCACTGGGCGCGGCATTTTCGGTACTGACGCTTACCGCTGATAAGGGCCGTGAGCTGCTTCTCCCCCTTGTGGAGGGAAAAATGACAAAAGAGGAAATGATGAGTACCGAGCTGAACATCGTTCAGGAATGAACAGGGGGTGACGCAGCATGTGCGGAAGGAAACACTTGAGAAAACAACCGGCAAAAGGAAAGAAAAAAAACACAAGCGGCTCCGGATCAGAGAAAGAAGAGTCCAATAACCCGACCGAAAAAAAGCCCGTCGTCCTCTCAGTCGGACCAACAACCACCACCTCAGCAGAAGATGTCAGACGAAATCTGGCACGCTATTCGGACCCTGACGCCGAATCGGATTCGGAATCGGATTCCGATTCGGATGACGACAACTCCCTGAGCATAGAAGGCGACAGCACCGGCAGCAAAAAGGGGTCAGGAACAAGTCGGATCACAGATTTCAGACCGCATCGGAACAGAATCTGGAGACCTAAACACGGTGTACCGGAAGACGACAGCGAACCTGAACCGGATACCCAGGAGGCAGCCGCAATAAGGGCCCGTATAAACGATCTCGGCGGCGACAAAGCATCCATGCTGAAGGATGTTATGGTCGATCATTATGACGAATATAAGAATACAGGCATTTACGGCAACGTACCCCGGGATGACGCTGAAGATAAGCAGGTCAGAAGGGACCTTGCCAAGGTCGATGAGGAAGAGGATTTCGAGGAAGGAGGCCCCTCCACTACCAGCAGTAAATCGGCTCCGAAGAGTTCACACGATGAGGAAGTGATAGACCCGGCTTCGGATATCTCTCTGAACGAAGACCCGGTCGAGCATCCGAAGATACCTCCGAAAGGCCAGGATAAGGGTCTTGAAGATGATCTTGAAGAGGAATCTATAGATGACATGCTGAAAGGCAGAATAGGTTCAGAAGAAAAACCGTCCGAAGATGAAATTCCCGAAGAGATCGTCTCATCCTTGCCAAAAAGACTTGAAGACGAAGACGCCCCCGATGACGATGACCTCATCGTAGAAGGCGTTGGAGGAGGAGGCGGAGGTGCGCAGGCGAATCAGCAGCAGCCGTCGGTAGGACCCGAGCCTCCGAGCAAGGCCGCTTCCGAGGCCATGTTCTGGGCGGGTCTTGCAACGGATGTTGCAGGCCTTACCTCCATCGGAAATACTACCATGGGTCTTCAGGAGGCCTTCCCCTACGGCGAAAAAAAGAAAGAAGATTTTGAAAAGGAACACAAGGACATCAAGACTGCTCACGGTTATATAAATTTTGCTTCCGGACTGGTAAGCTCCGGGGTAAGTCTTGCAAGCTTTTTCCAGACCGGCAACAGCGTGAGAAATTCCCATAACACCCGCAAGAATAATCTTGCCTCTGCCAATATGTGGAAGCACGGACTCGGGTTCTTTTCCAACTTACTGAAAACGACAAACACCGGTCTTAAGCTATGGGGCGACGTAAAAGGAAATCAACAGCACAAGGACGCATTTAACGGTATTGCCATACTGTCATCCGGACTGGGACTTTTGTCTTCCGCAGCGGGATGGATCGGCAGCTCCGAAGACAAAGCTGCCCGCGGAAAGCTGATCGATAAGGCAGGCGGCATGAAGCTTGCAAACAAGAACGATGAGGATGACGCCATCGAAACTCAGAGCAAGGCCGCCCTTGACGCTCTTGACAGAAGATCCGCAGCCTTCAAGACCGCAAAGGAAAACCACCTGGCGCTCAAGTCAAAAAAATACGCTATGCAGCAGGCTGCCGCATTTCATCAGATAAAGAAGGACCAGATATCAAAGGGCGCGATAGGCACCATAACATCCACACTCACGCTTGCTTCATCCATTGCGCAGGCCATCCCTAAAGTCGGAGGCGGGATCGTTGGAAGTGTGCTGAGCGCCGTCACACCCCTTGTCGGCACGTTGGGAGGATACATTGGAAAATACTCCGAAAAGATATCCGACAAACGGGCCGAGTCTAAGATCAACGCAAAAAAGCAGGAGATAATCGAAAGCTATCTGAAGAAAAAAAGAGCGAAGGTACGTACACAGATCAGAAATGCGTTCCGCACTCATTACTTTTCGGAAATGATCTCAGATACCTCAAACAACGAACTGGACCGTATCACCATCGCCCGCATGGGCATAAATGTAAAGATCTCTCAGGATGATATCAGCGAGAAAGATAAGATTGCGGCCTTTGAAGCGCATAACCTCAAGCAGGCAAAAAATATAATGGATTCCGGCGACCGCAACAAATCCCAGATACTCAGGGCGCTGCACCTTAAGGATAATGCGACCCTCGGAGAGATCGCCTCTGCCCTGAAGGGCGACTGATACTAAAGCGCGTCGGAGTTTGCATAAGACGTCATCTGTGCGTATGCACAGATGGGCGCAGCCTCGGGCGGCGCCTTTTCCGATTAAAAGTGTCAGCTTTTAATTGGAAAACAGTATAAGAACAGTCATAAAACTTCCCGCCTGAATAGTTAAGCCATACTGAAAATCAAGCAGCCGCCTGAAAACGTATCAGACGGCTGCTGTTTTTTCCGGTCAGACCTCAGTGGTCTCCCCTGTTTACTCTTCGGATTTTGCCGGCATTTCATAATCATCCTTCATCAGCTTTTTCAGCTTTTTGCCCTTTGCCGATAAGATAATGTTTGAGAGTATCATTCCGATAAGTCCCACGCCAAAAAGTCCTATACCGCTGTATAGCATTATTGTTCCTGCTGTCATTGCTGTCACTCCTTTGTCCGCAGAGCCTTAGCTCCCTGCTGTTCTTTGTGGATTTCGGGGTCGTATTTTCGGGGTCCTCTCCCCCATGCTGTTACTCTTTGATCCAGTTTCCGGACTTGAGCCGCTGCATAAGCTGCTCCATGGTCTGGAAGTAAACGCTGGTGGTGCCGTCGTTGTTGTTCAGACTCAGCTTTATCGCTCTGTCATAGTAATTCTTGAATTTGTCGTACTTTCTGGAGGCTACCGGAAGCTTTGCCTGTTTGTCGGCTTCAAGAATGGCAAGACGGGCATATACGTCGCAGTCCTCCGGGAACTCGTTCTGCATTTCGTTGAGTATCTTCTGGGCGTTCTCCATGTCGTCGGCGTACTGATACGCGGTGGCAAGGTTGAAGTCCGTTTCCTTTGATACTGCCCCGAGAGCTTTGACTCTTGTGTAGTATTCTATTGCCTTGAGCGCCGTATTCTTGCGGTCGGCATCGTTTGCAGCCGTCTCGGCCTTTTTCAGACAGGCCTCGCCGCACATGATGTTTGCGGCACGGGTGCGGGCGTCATTCAGGATAGAGATATTGTCGTCAACGGTCTTGAGTACGTCATCATATTTTCCCTGCTGATAGTAGGAACGGCACAGGTACAGACAGGCCCGCTGCTTCAGATCGCTGTTTGCTGTGGATTTCATTGCATTGGCGAATTTTTCTGCGGCGGATTTGAAGTCGCCCTCAGCAAAGGCTATCTCACCCTTAACCACTGCGATGCCGTCATTTTCAAGTCCCAGCTTTGTTGCCTTTTCCAGCATTTCCTTTGCTTTGTCAACGTATGCGCTGCGAGCCAGTGCAATGGCAAAGTCGCGGTAGTATTCGGGATTTTCTGTGTTCAGTCCGGTGGATTTGGTGTAGTATTCAACAGCCTTGTCGTAGTTTTCCTGCTCAAAATATGCGTTGCCGATGATGTAGTAAAAATCGGCGCGATCCTTATCTGTGCTGCCTTCAAAATCATGCTGTGACAGTGTGTCATTACCGTAAGATATCACCTTGTCATAATCCATACGGTCGGAGTACATCTTGAGTATGCCGTAGTAACCCTCGATGCTGTCTCCTCTCATGTCGATGGCCTCCTGATAGGCTTTTTCGGCATTTTCGTAGTCACTCTTTTCCGCAAGGTTCAGAGCGTAGGATATTTTCTGATCAAATCGGGAATCATCCTCTTTGTTCATCTGCAGATAACCCGCAAGTCCCAGCAGAACGGCTCCCGCCATAATAACGGGAAAGATCACATTTACGGCTATTCTGGCCCTGCGGTGTCTGATGTAGCGTTTGTCCAGCTTTGTGATATTGTTAAGATCGTCAAGAAGCTCCTGGGCGGTCTGGTAGCGCTCCCTGGGGTCGTAGCGGGTCATTTTGTTTACGATGTCTATAAGGGCCTCATCATAACCCTGAAGGTCTGAGGGTATCTCCGGCAGTTTTTCCTCCGGCAGCTTCGGGGGTCTCTGCCCCGTCATCAGGTGGTAGAGCGTTGCGCCGAGGCTGTATATGTCGGAGCGCTGGTCAAGGGGCGTCTTCATACCGAAGTTGTACTCCGGCTCAAAAGGAACTCCGGGAGCCGGGATATTTATGGGCTTCTGATTCAGGTACTGTTCGGGAGCCGCATATCCCCTGCTTGTGGCGCTGATGCTGCTGTCGGGTGTGCTGGTCAGGGATACGTTGAAGTCGATGAGACATATATTGCCCTCAAGGTCGATCATTATGTTTGCGGGCTTGATGTCGCTGTGGATTATCGGCGGGTTCTGCTCGTGGAGGTACACAAGAGCCTCTGCCGCCTGCTTTGTCCAGTAAAGTATCTGCTGCTGACCGAAGCTGTAGCCGCTTTTGATGTACTTGTCCAGAGATGCGCCGGGAACGAAGTCCATTACGGTATAGATGCCGTTTTCAAGGCGCAGAAAGTCATAAGCCTGGGGCAGATACTGGTGCTTCAGGTTCTTGATGATATCCGCCTCACGGCGTGAGTCCATCAGTCCCACCCATGCGTCATTGATGCGTTTTACTACGACATACTTTTCCAGCCTGAGGTGGTAGGCCTTGAATACGGTTCCTCCTCCCCCGGCTCCTATCTTGTCGTCTATTCTGTAGGTGTCGTTGATTATTGTGCCTTTTTCAAGCATAATGATCCTCCCTTTCGTTTTGATCCCTTGGACAATGCTACAGGCCGATGAACCCTGTCCGTTGGATACTGTGGTTTGGTCATGAATAACAAACGCCGATGTCCCCCGCTTCTATGATCGGCGGGTGCTATAAGTTCGTCGGCGGCGGGTTATAATCCCTTACCGACGCCCGCGGGAGATAAAGCTCCCCGACGTTTGTTGACTGCGTCGCCGGTTCCGATCAAGCGAGCTTGTCGGAACTCAGCTCCTTGTTTAATACAGACTATAAGCTGTATCGGTTTTGTTATTATCCGGCAGGATGAAGTATCGTTTTCCGGAAAGATAAATCAGATGTGTAAATATATCAACACAAGTAAATTAATGTACATCAGTAAATTGTCTCTGCCCGGGTGTCCGGAAAGGCAGGCTCACAGAGTATGCCTTTCCCGGCGTCCGGGATATCAAGGGATAATAAGCGCCCGGAGTACTCAAAGTACAGCGAATGTCCGGCGGGTATCGAATGACAGTGTGCGTCAGTCGGGGCTGAAATGATATTGAGCGCCCGTGAAACACAAAGGAAAGCGAGTGTCCGGCGGGTATCGAATGACAGCGTGCGTCAGTCGGGACTGAAATGATAGTTAGTGTTCCGGGCTACTCAGATAACAGTGAGCGTCCGGCAGGGGACACATATCACCAGGACCACCCGACTCTGAGGTATGCGGAGTCGGGGGCAGGTGGATGGTGTCAGAGAAATATCACTCCGATACCTCATCCCATCCGGATCTGCCGCCGCAAATTGCAGGAAACGGAGCTCTGACCGGCGTGTTCACCGGGTTGCATTCCTTCGCGGAAGATGTTCAGGGACAAGGTGATGTTTCACACTTAACGACTCATGGATTATCTCCGTTTACGCTCTGTCCGGCGTCGGAGTCAGCAGATGAGGGCTGGACAGAAGGTGTGGGATCAGGCTGAAATGCAGACTGGTCGGCCGCAGGCTGATACTCGCCCAGGAAAGGCTGCTGTGGCATGGGCTGATATTCGCTCAGGAAAGGCTGCTGTGGCATGGGCTGATATTCGCCCTGGAAGGGCTGCTGAGGCATGGGCTGGTATTCGCCCTGGAAGGGCTGCTGAGGCATGGGCTGGTATCCGCCGTTATAGGTCTGCTGAGGTGTGGTCTGATATCCGCCATTATAGGTCTGCTGAGGCATGGGCTGGTATCCGCCGTTATAGGTCTGCTGAGGTGTGGTCTGATATCCGACGTTGTAGGTCTGCTGAGGCATAGGTTTGAACCCGCCGAAAGGTGAGGTGGGATTTGCAGCGTAGGGGCTTCTGAAAACCTGTTTTGCATTATAACCGATAATGCAGAAAACAAATGTGATAACGGAGAACACGACCATGAGTATCGGGCCGACACCCACAGATACAGAAATACCGAGGGAAGAATACTGGTTTCCGATAATACCGTTTCTTGCCCAGTCATCAAGCTGTGAAAAGTATATAATTCCGCATATCATATAACCCAGGCTTATTAACATACCGATCAGTGAAAAAATCAAAGCAATCATTCTTCCGCCGCCGGATGCCTGTCGTATTTTTCCAAGAACAACAAACAGTACCACAACTATCAATCCAAAGGAAGCCGCCGTAGCTCCTATTACAAAAGCAAGTCCCTTGTCCAAAACAGCCTCTGATGCGCTGTTCAGCTGACTGCGGTTTTTGGATAAGTAAGAATAGCTGTTCATAAAATTGCTGCCGGACTTTCCGATAACGGTCACATCATAGGATGAAAGATTGCCGTATACCTCGGTGACATTTTTTGAGGAGCTGCCTTGCTCGGTATTCATTGGCATTATAAGAGAACCCATGGTTATATTTTTTTCGCTTTCGCTCATCATGTTTAAGTTTGACCTGGCCAGTGCATTCATTGACATATTATAAGAGGGAAGAAGGATCATAAGCGCCGCCGCAACGACAAAGACCATGGAACCTACCATGGAAACAATAGACAGGATGCTTAGTTTTTTTGTTTCCGGGACCTGAGGATTACTGAATCCGTTATTCATAATTATTCCGCCTCCTGAGCGTTTTTTGTTTTGGGAACACATCCCTGTATTTTACCGGAAGGATAATTATACATTTCCTCCGGCGAGAAACCCTTGTCTTTTTGTTTTGCAGAGTAAACAAACCGTGTTTCAGACCGGAGAGTATATTCCCGGATGAGAGAAACGGCATAAACTGCAGTTATTGTGTGCTGTTTGTCGGGCACCCGGAAAGGCAGGCTCACAGAGTATGCCTTTCCCGGCGTCCGGGATATTAAAGGATAATAAGCGCCCGGAGTACTCAAAGTACATCGAATGTCCGGCAAGTCTCTGATGACAGTGTGCGTCAGTCGGGGCTGAAATGATATTGAGCGCCCGTGAAACACAAAGTACAGCGAATATCCGGCGTGTCTCGAATGACAGCGTGCGTCAGTCGGGACTGAAATGATAGTTAGTGTCCCGGGCTACTCAGATAACAGTGAGCGTCCGGCGGGGGACACATATCACCAAAACCGCCCCGACTCTGACAGATTCAGAGCCGGGGGCAGTCGGTGTAAGAGAAACATTACTCCGTTACGTCATCCCATCCGAATTCGCTGCCGCAAAGGGGCAGGAACCGGAGCTTTGACCGGCCAATCTCCAGCAGATCGCCGTCTTTCAGGGGAAGATTGTCAAGGACAACGTCATCGTTCACATAGAACAGCTCTCTTGATTCGCCGGGCTGGGCGATGAAAATGCGCTGCTTCGGAACATAGACGATAACTGCGTGTTTTTCTCTTGAAACGCTGTGGTCATCCGCAAGCATAATGTCGTTGCTGGCGGAACGTCCCACGTAGTTTTTATTTTCACAGATAGTATAGGCTTTTCCTTTTGAAGGTCCGTCAATGCCGATGAGCCAGCCGGCGACCTTGCGGGTATCGGCCTCCGGAACCGGGGGCTGGGGAGCCGTATAATAGGCAGGTGAAGGCTGTACCGGCTGAGGATAGTAGGCCTGGACCGGAGGCTGGGGTGCGGCCGGAGCCATGGGTACACGGGATGGCATGGGCCGGACCGTTTGCTGAGGCATTTGCTGAGCATTGAAGGAAGCAGCCGGCAGACCACAGTAGGGACAGGTCTGAAAAACCGACATACTGAATATATGGCCGTTGGGACATCTTACTTCGTTTGCCATTGCTATCCTCCTTTATACCTTTTTCAGTCTGAACTGGTTGTCGCCGGCGCCAAGAGAGATCACCGTTCCGGCAGGAAGTGTGGTCTCCTGATCCTTTGCCATCTTCTGACCTTCGATATAGGTTCCGTTGGAGGACATATCAATTACCTTGAAGCTGTCGGTATAGGGATCGTACTTGACTGAGCAGTGGGTACGGCTTATGTCTCTCTTTGCGGAGGAAAGAACGATATTGCAGCAGGTGGGGTCACGTCCGATGACGATCTTCTCGCCGGGCTTCATGTTGATAACGGCACCGGCATAGTCGCCGCTTACGCCTTCGATTGCGCCGACCTGTGCCACTGTGGGCGGGTCTTCGTCA
>JBGUWL010000067.1:0-2561 GCA_045221075.1 Acutalibacteraceae bacterium | reverse complement strand
GGTACGGTGCTGATCTCTTCATTACGGGAAGTTTTAAAAACAAGATAGTAATTTCCCCCGACGGTGTCAAAGCTGTCACCGGATAGGTTGTTCAACGTAAATACGAAGCTTTCACCCTCAGCCAGTCTGTCAACATTGATGCCGACAGGTGAGAAGGTTTCGGGGTTTTCTTCGGATATATCCACCGAAATATATGGTATGTTCAGTTTATGTGGTTCGGAGCTCACGAATCTCTGGTCTCCTCTTTCGTCCATGAACAGTACGCCGTATCTGACCATGCTTCCGTTGGAATCCAGTACGGCTCTCGAAGGCATAGGATCTTCACTCTGAGCGTCATAACCCTTGGCTATATCCCAATCCGTCCATTTTCTGTTGGAATAATAGCTCACAAGGAGTGTGGAATGGGTGTAGTTCAGGGAATCAAATGAGCCGTAGGTAATGTCGGCGTATTTGTAGTGCCCGCCGGGTCCGATATCGGGTAATGAAACATTTACAAAAACATCCGATCCTTCCGGCTCATCTCCGATCACGGAAAATTCATGTGTAAATGTGTTGTTGATAAAGTATGCTTCTTCAATGCTTCTGTCGGTATTCAGCTCATAGACCGCAGTATAGTTTCCTGACGGCAGGCTGTCAAACGCTATCGTATCCACCTGTATACCGTTTTTCAGGTCTTCCTCATATGCATGGTCAAGGGAGGCGGTGCCTGTCTTTTCCTGAACGGTGTTGTTGTTTTCGTCCAATATAGCGGCCCTGTATGAGAGTTCTTCGTAACAGTCGTATGCGCCAATGTTTGCGATCACCGGAGTCATATAAATGCTGTCGGACTCGTGAAAGATCCTGAGCTTTGGGTTGGACTGACATTCTTCTTCGAATCCGTTGATCGTTGTGATATTGTTTTCTTCCGTGAAAAACGCCATATCACCCACATCTAAGTCGACCGTATAGTATTTTTCTTTTGTTGCGGTGGGATCCGTTTCCTTTTCTATGGAAGCATCATAAGGCTTTAATATTGTGAATCCCACCAGAACAAAATCATGGTAGTCATCGAATTTCCATGAGTCATATATACCGTTGTTCACAGGTGTCATGCTTCTTACCGAAAGAATATTGAATGCGTCCCTGCGGTCGCCGGATGTCTCATCCGAATCGGAATCGGAAATGATAAGTGCTTCATAATGCTCCCGGTCGTTCTCCGGAATATCGTTGTCAAGAACATATCCCCAAAGGGAAATGCCGTGACCGATGCCGGTAGAGTCACCAAAAATATCTACACCTACTCCATAGCCCATGCGAAGCTTTTCGAATACCGCTCTGATACTGCCGACAGGATCAATAATACTCTGAATAAGAGTATCAAAGGTGTAATACTCATACAGATTGTCGGCGGCATAGTCTTTCAGATAGCCTCCGGTATCTTCTTCCGCTATGTAAGGGTTAACATAATAGAAGCCGTCAAAGAACCATTCAAACGCACAGTAAATAATTCCTCCATCAATAAAATTATCGGCAAAGATATCAAAGATATCGTCCTCAGTTTCAAATCCCGCCTGTTCGCCCCATCCGGTATACTGCAGAATATTTGAGGCTGATGCAGCCCAGCAGAGGTAATCATCGCTGTCCTCTTCCTGGGTTTTTTCGGCATCTATGAACTCCAGATCCTCCAGATGAAGTGACGTGCCCTTTGTATAGCTTTCCACTATCCGGGACTGGGTGCCCGCAAGTGTTTCTGCGGAAAGGCCTGTTATGAAGACCTCCTTGTTTGTCTCCGGCAGACCGAAGGAGATCGAGTAATAGCCGCCGTGACTTTCGGTGACGGTATCCGGCAGAAGCGATGCGGAAAGCAGGGCTTCGCCCTCCGATACGACGGAATACCCTTCGATCCTGTTGTCGCCGGAAAGCTCCGTCAGCAGCTTTTGACCCGGAACCCCCTTTATTACCCTTACTCTTCCGTCCGAAAGACCCACAACGGAGTAAATATCCGGATCATGAGCCTGTTGCGTCGCAGGCGGGGCAGTGTCGTCGTCCGCAAGTCCGGCTGCAGCCGCAGGCAGTGAAGAAAATGCCAGCGGTAGCGCAAGAAGCGCGGACAGGAGCGCTCTCTTTGATCGTTTCATCATTATCTCTCCTTTTGATGTTTTTGGCTGTGTCGTTGAAAAAAAGTGTTATTCACTCTGTACTATCTCAGTCTAACATAACAGATAATATATGTCAATGACCGGCAAGCGCAGTGAAACAAGTGCCCTTGGGGGACTGCCGCACCCTATTTTGCGCTCACATTCAATAGCATCCGGCAGTCAAGTGCCGCGGTTACGGATATATTAGGGTCGGCTTATTATCAGATATAACAGGCACGCAAGAGCATGAACAGCGAAAGAAATTGTTTGCTTGTAGAAAGCAGCCGGAAAGTGCCGCTAAATGCGGCACGTCGGCGGATGGGTACGGTATATGACGTGCCGGCGCAGAGCCTGCGCGCCCTACCTCGCGCCCTGATTCAGTGACATCCGTTAGTTTTGTTCCGCGGTTACGGCTTTATCAGTGTCGGTATGTTTTATATGATT
>JBGUWL010000066.1:0-4951 GCA_045221075.1 Acutalibacteraceae bacterium | reverse complement strand
AAGAACCCTAACTGCATATTTCTCATGTCTCTATTTTACCGTTTCACGACTCTTTTGTACAGGGGTTTTTAGAGATGCCCTTATGTTGTTTATTGCTAATATATACAAATAGTATACTAATTCGCTTTATCCCGTCAATACACTGCGAAAGGAAGATCTGAGTGAAACTGGAACCCATCGTTATATCCCTGCTTGACACGGATCTCTACAAGTTCAATATGGATCAGGTGATATTCCACAAGCATACCGACCTTTGCGGTGAGTATTACTTCAAGTGCCGCAACAAGGGAGTTGTGTTTTCGGAAGAGATCGTTGAAGAGATCAACGCCCAGATAGACCACCTCTGCACCCTCAGATTCAGCCATAAGGAGCTGGACTATCTGCGCTCCATACGCTTCATCAAGAACGACTATGTGGAGTTCCTGCGGCTGTGGCGACCCATCCGTGAATATGTCACCGTCGGCCGCAGCCCGGAAGGAGAGCTTGAAATAAAGGTCAGCGGTCCCCTGTTTTCCGCCATGCAGTTCGAGATATATCTGCTTGAGATCGTTAACGAGGTATATTTCCGCATGACCTATGACTACGAGGAGCTGAAGCATTCTGCAGAGGAGCGCCTTGACGCCAAGATAAGGGACTTTCAGACGGGGAAATATACATTTCCCTTTGCCGAGTTCGGCTGCCGCAGAAGGCTCTCCCGGGAATGGGAGGACACCGTTGTGCGCCGCCTGACAAGCGAGACAAAGAACTGCGTGGGCACGTCCAACGTATATCTTGCAATGAAATACGATCTCACCCCTGTGGGCACTTATGCTCACGAGTTTGTGCAGATGTATCAGGGCATAGATTCGATCCCCCTTGCCTATACCAACTGTTACGCCATGAACGACTGGTACGACGAATATAAGGGCGACAACGGAACGGCCCTTACTGATACGATAACTACCGATCTTTTCCTGCTGGACTTCAACCGCTCCATGGTGAACAACTATACCGGTGTCCGTCACGACAGCGGCGACCCTTACGAATGGGGCGAAAAGATCATTGCCCATTACAAGAGCTATGGAGTCGATCCCAGAACAAAGCTGCTGCTTTTCAGCGACAGTCTTGATTTTGACAAGGCTCAGCAGCTTTTTGACTATTTCAGGGACAAAGCAAAGGTGTCCTTCGGTATCGGGACCTTCTGTTCAAACGATACGGACAAGGAAGCCCTGAATATTGTTATAAAGCTCCAGTATGTAAACGGCCGTCCGGTGGCGAAGCTTTCGGACACCCCCGGAAAGGCAATGTGCCGTGACACGGAGTATCTTGACTATCTCAAAAGCTCCGTTGCCTTCCGCCTGAAGCGTGAAGCAAAATAAATCTTGCGGGAGCCTGCAGACCCCTGTCCGGCGGTTTTATGGGACCCGTTATCCGGAAAGGATGGATATTAATGAAAAAGTTTCTTGTTGTTGTAGATATGCAGAAGGATTTTGTTGACGGCGCATTGGGTTCGCCGGAGGCCGTTAATATCGTTCCTGCCGTTGTGAGTAAGATCAGGGACTTTGACGGCGGGATATTCGTAACATACGACACCCATGAGAACAACTATCCCGACACCCTTGAAGGGAAGAATCTTCCCGTTCCCCACTGCATCAGGGGTACGGAGGGCTGGCAGCTTGACAAAAGTGTTGCCGCCGCTCTTGAGGGAAAGAGTTTTACCGCTGTGGAAAAACCCACCTTCGGTTCTGTCAGCCTGCCCGGTCTGATCGCAGAGGCTGCAGGGGATGAGGACTTTACCATAGAGCTTATCGGACTCTGCACTGATATCTGTGTTGTATCCAACGCTCTGCTTCTTAAGGCGTTTTTCCCGGAGCATGAAATAAGCGTTGACCCCGTATGCTGTGCGGGAGTCACTTCGGCGGCACATGAGGCCGCGCTGCAGACCATGAAGAGCTGTCAGGTGAAGATCGGGGACTGAAATTCAAAAAGTATATGAGACAATGAAAAGGCAGGAGAGGTGACTCTCCTGTCTTTGATTATTTCTGCTTACGGTCAGATATAACAGGCACTCTGACCCGGAAAAGGCGCCGCCCGAGGCTGCGCCCGTCTGTGCATACGCACAGATGACGTCTCATGAAAACTCCGACGCTCTGACGCGCTATTAAAAGCAGACTATGTCTGCTTTTAATGGGAGTTTAGTATAATAACCTCCCTTACGGTGGTCTTGCTATGTCCTTTTCAGCATACTTCGTTGTTAAGCACTTTAATACAGCAAGTATTAATGCGTTCGGCAAGCGCAGTGGAACAAGTGGCCTTGGGGTACACTCCGCTGCATTATCTGCGAAAAAACCATATACGCAATCCCGCTCGTATTCCGATTTTCAGAGAAGCCCATAACACAAGTTTTTTGGGAAAGGTGTCCGGGGAATAACCCTTGCGGCAAGCTGCCGCTCCCAATTCGCACTGTCGCTCCACTAACGTTTCGCTCTGGGTTCAGGCAGGACACTTTTTCTCCCGCGCCAATAATAAAAAAATATGCCGACGATGATAAATCCGTAACCGTGGGACAAAAACCCCCGGAGAACAATGAACTAGAGCGCGAAACCACCACCGTCGGCTCGCCGGCGCCGCCGTGACCCTTAATCGGGTCACTTTCCGGCTGCTTTCAACGAAAATTCGGATTTCTTGCGCTATTCATGGTTTAACGTGCCTGTTTTACTGTAGATTCACTATTTCTGGGGTTCCCCCGGCGGGGTTTGGGGCGGTGCCCCAAGATCGGGAGCGAAGGTTTGCAAAGGAGGGGAAGATGTGGTATAATAGAGGGCAGAAATAAAAGCAGGTGGTAACAATGGCAAACGACAGATCAAAAATAAGGAATTTCAGCATAATAGCGCATATCGACCATGGAAAGTCCACGTTGGCGGACAGGATACTGGAGCAGACAAAATCCGTGGCGATACGGGATATGGAAGATCAGCTTCTTGACAATATGGATCTTGAAAGGGAGAGAGGAATAACCATCAAGGCCCATGCCGTGACGCTGGTCTATAATGCCGACGACGGGGAGGAGTACATCTTCAACCTGATCGACACTCCCGGACACGTTGACTTCAACTACGAGGTGTCCCGTTCCCTTGCGGCCTGTGAGGGGGCCGTGCTGGTGGTGGATGCTTCTCAGGGAATAGAAGCCCAGACCCTTGCAAACACCTATCTTGCCCTTGATGCGGGACTTGAGATCGTGCCGGTCATCAATAAGATCGACCTTCCCAGCGCAGACCCGGACAGGGTTAAAAAAGAGATTGAGGACGTTATCGGTCTGCCGGCAGAGGATGCGCCCTGCATATCCGCAAAGGCGGGTATAAATATCCACGATGTAATGGAGCAGATCGTCGCTCTTGTGCCTCCGCCCGGGGGAGATGACACAAAGCCCCTGCAGGCTCTGATATTCGACTCGTATTATGACAGCTACAAGGGCGTTATCATCTATGTGAGGATAAAGGAAGGCTGCCTAAAAGTCGGTGACACAATACGCCTGATGGCAACGGGCAAGGAATTCAACGTGGTGGAGTGCGGATTTATGCGCGCCACCAGTCTTGAACCGTCTCAGGCTCTCTATGCCGGTGAGGTGGGATATATCGCCGCTTCCATCAAGACCGTCAGCGACGCCCGTGTGGGTGATACTGTCACTCTCGGCGACAGACCTGCCGACAACCCCCTTCCGGGTTATCGCGCGGTGCAGCCTATGGTTTTCTGCGGTATCTATCCGGCGGACGGAGCAAAGTATCCCGACCTTAGGGAGGCTCTTGAAAAGCTGGAGCTTAATGATGCTGCCCTTTCCTTTGAGCCGGAGACATCGGTAGCTCTGGGCTTCGGATTCAGATGCGGTTTTCTGGGACTGCTCCACATGGAGATAATTCAGGAAAGGCTTGAACGGGAATACAACCTTGACCTTATCACAACGGCGCCCAGCGTTATTTTCCGCATAACCAAGACCGACGGCACCGTAGAATATATCGACAACCCCACAAATTATCCCGACCCCGGCCAGATCGCAAAGGCCGAGGAGCCGGTGACCGAGGCGCATATATATGCACCCTCCGAATATGTGGGAAATATTATGGATCTCTGTCAGGACAGGCGGGGCGTGTTCAAGGACATGACCTATATTGACGCCGACCGTGTTGACATACACTATATACTGCCCCTTGCCGAGATAGTATATGACTTTTTTGATACCCTCAAATCCCGCACAAGGGGCTATGCTTCCTTTGATTATGAAGTGTCAGGATATGAGGAGTCAAAGCTGGTAAAGCTGGATATCATGCTCAACGGCGATGTTGTGGATGCCCTTTCCTTCATTATCCATGCCGACAAAGCCTACAGCCGCGCCCGCAAGATGGCGGAAAAGCTGAAGGAGAAGATCCCGCGCCAGCTTTTTGAGGTGCCCATACAGGCCTGCATCGGCGGCAAGATAATCGCCCGTGAGACCGTCAAGGCAATGCGCAAGGATGTCCTTGCAAAGTGTTACGGCGGCGACATTACCCGAAAGAAAAAGCTGCTTGAAAAACAGAAAGAGGGCAAAAAGCGCATGCGCCAGCTCGGTACCGTTGAGGTCCCCCAGGAGGCGTTCATGGCAGTCCTCAAACTCGACACAGATTGAGTGCGCGCCCGCAGGAAGTGCCCTTGGGGTATGACCGCACTGGACGATTCGCGTTGTCGCTCAACTGCCGTTTAGCTCTGGGGTCGGATGGGGAAGTATTATTCCCGCGCCAGTAAAAAAATGCCTATTCTGCTAAAGCCGTAATCGCGGCGCATGACTGCCGGATGCTATTGAATGTGAGCGTGAAGTCACCACCGGCGGCTCGCCGGCGCCGCCGTGCCGCATATAGCGGCACTTTCCGGCTGGCGCAGAGCCTGCGCTCCCGTGTTCGCGCTGTCGCTCCACTGCGTTACGCTCTGAACTCGGACAGGA
>JBGUWL010000065.1:0-2088 GCA_045221075.1 Acutalibacteraceae bacterium | reverse complement strand
TGTCTGGAGCCAGTACCAGACAAACAGCAGCGGTACACAAATCATAAAAAGCGCCATCTCGCCCGGTCCGCCCAGGCGGTAGAGCACCACGATCAGCAAAGCCATACTGTAAGCTGCCACAAGCATCCATAGAGGCATCCGTTTTTTCATGGTTCAGAACCTCTGAATATTGTTCTTGTATCACCTTATTATTCTCTTGCTTCCCATACATAGCGCACGAATCCGTCTTCCGCGCCATCATTTGCAGACAGACCCAGCTTTTCGCAGATATGGATCAATACAGCATGGTTTACGGGCACGTCCAGGTAAGCTCCCTGGCCAGCGTGGGAAAGACCGTTCTGCATCAACCGCGTACCGAAACCATGATTTCGTAGGTCACCCTTGATATAGAGGTCTTCCAGCAGACGTTCCCGCACCGTTAGAACGCCGGCCATAACGCCGCCGTATGTAAGCTGCAGGATTATTCCGCCGTCCTTCTCCGCAGCCAGTGCCCGATCCGCGATTGCTTCTGTCAGATAGTAGAAACGATCCTCATTTTCCTGCTTCGTCAGGCGATAGTCATACTTGCCGTAAGAGACGGCGTTACGGACAAGATCACGGTACAGTTGCCCGAAGCCCCGGTACTCCGAGCACACCGGTTCTTTTCCCATGGCGGCAAGCAATTTGGAATCCGCGTTCACCCACGGGCGGTTGATACCGAAGAACACGTGAGCGGTGGAATTGAAATCCGGGTCCAGATCTTTCACCGAGGAAATGTCATTCCCGAGGACCTGTGCTTGTCGGCGCTTGAAATAAAACATACTGCTTTCGCAACGGAAATAGGGGCTGAATTTCCCATTGCAGATAAACTCAGCGGGCTTCAATGTCCATACCTCCACGGCTTCGGGCGGCTCGTCATATACGCCGTCAAAAAGCCGAAAGGTCGCCCAATAGTCCCCAACCTCCGGCGCAAGGGCAGAATGCCAGTCTGGCTTGCATTTGACAAGCTGCATGAGGACAAACTTTCCGTCGCATGCGTGAAACGCATCCTCCGTCATGGCTCTCGTCGTACTTTTGGTATAGGGCTTTCCGGCCGTTTGCAACTCGATGGCAATAATGTCTCCATCGTTGAAAATGCGCTCGGCATGGATATCGGGCTTGATCTTCTTTTTCGGCGGCTGAGGTGAAAGCAGCTTTTCCCGAAATTCAGCAAGGACTTTTTTCCGCGATTGCAAGGTCTTTTCCCCGGCTTCTTCCCATAGGTCCAGACCAAAGCCGCTGTCGATCATGGCAATGGCTTTGTCCCGTACCTCGTCGGTGAGAATGCCCTTTTTCCACATGAAATCTGCGAGAGAGTAATAATAGTTGACCCATTCCTCCGGATCGGATTCGTCAAAGTCCTGCCGCACATATTCATCGAGCAACCGCAGCGCCTCCGGGACCTCAAACTTCCAGAACGCCACGGTGTATTCCGACTTCAAATCCTCCGCCGTATCGTTGCCGTTGATACTCGTACTCCATGCGCCCATGTTCGTTGGCTCCTTTCATTAAATCGTGCTTTCCACCAACTACATACCCCTTCTGCGGTGCCACTCATTCCAGAATGCGGTATAACCGTCTCTTTCAAATTGATCCTCCGGGATTATCTTCGGGGAACAGGATTGGTAGTAGGCTTCAATCTTATCCGCGAAGCGAAACACTTCGGCTTTGTAATCCGCCATGGCTATTTTTTCTTCCGTGCCATCCTCCAATATTATTTTCACCGTATCGTCATCTTCATGGATAACAGACCAGTCTATGCCGTGTCCGCAACCGGAAATCACGACTTCGCTTAAATCTTTGTTCGGGATCATAAAATGCCCACAGCATGGCATCATCTGTATGATGTCTTCATCTATCAAATGGTTCTCTGTCAGGGACTTCAGCAAATATAAGGCTGTAGCACTGACTGTAACCCAATATTCGAGCTTTTGATTCCCGATTATGGCTGTTGCATGCCCGTGGAGACATAAATCTTCCGGATCGTCTCTGCTTCCGTCAATCCATTCAAAATCTTTTGCGTCTATCGAGAAAGTACCCATTGTGCTTTATCTCCTCCTGTCGTTTCAT
>JBGUWL010000064.1:0-7311 GCA_045221075.1 Acutalibacteraceae bacterium | reverse complement strand
TCTGTGCGTATGCACAGATGGGCGCAGCCTCGGGCGGCGCCTTTTCCGATTAAAAGTGTCAGCTTTTAATCGGAAAACAGTATGAGAACAGCATAACTGCATGGACCGCCGCCGGATCTGTTGGCCGGTAAAAATCGGCGGTATCGATAATTGAAAAAAGGAGTGAATTACATGACTATCTGTAAAAAGTGCGGGACCGTCTTTGACGAATACTACAACGTCTGCCCAAGGTGCGGCACATTGTATGAACCGGAGGATAAACCCGCCGGGATAACCGGTTCCATTAATGATGTGATCAAGACGGAATCTGACGAGAACCTGCCCCTTAAGGATATTTACGGTCCCGATCCGGGAGCTGCACTTTCCGGATCCGGCGGCACGCTTCCTTCGCTGGACCCGGATTATGTGGGCTCCCGTGCAAATCTTCCCACTACGGGATCCGCTGACGTATCAGAGGCCACTGTCACTATGGCAGATCCCGCCGCTCCCGATCCTGACGGCACACTCCCCATGAATTCTCCTTACGCTCCGGAAAGCGACGCCACCATACCCATGAGAAGCCCTGCTTCACCCGATCCTGACGGCACACTCCCCATGAACTCTCCCTATGCTCCGGAGAGCGATGCCACCATGCCTATGCGGAAGCCTGCATCAGGAGTGCAGCCTCCTGTAAGCGATAACGCAGCCACCCAGGAGGTCATTCTTCCCGGCGGGGCGCAGACCGCATACGGCGATCAGTACAACGCTCCTGTTCAGAATGTGCGGGTGGCAAAGGAAAAGAAGCCCGGCAAAAAGGGCTCCAAAGGAAAGATCATCGCCATCATTGTTGCTGTTTGCATTGTGCTGGCAGGTCTGGGCGTGGGCGCATTCTTCCTCTTCGCCAACAATAACAATTCATCTCAGACTCAGCTTGAGGAACAGATATCCCTTGGGGACAAGTACCTTGCCGAAGAAAAATATCCTGAGGCTATCGAGGCCTTCAAGAAAGCCATTGAGATCGATCCGGACAATCCCGACCTCTATCTCAAGCTTGCAAAGGCATATACCGGAAACAAACAGCCCGATAAGGCTCTTGAAACACTGCAGCAGGGCTATGAGCGCACAAAGAGCGATGCTATCAAAGCCGAGCTTGACGCAATGGACGGCGATACCTCAGATACCGGCGACCCCGAGACCCTCCGCAGCAACGCACAGTCGCTGAACATGGGCGTTCTCAACCTCTATGTCGGCGTTACCAACGGTATGATAAATTCTTCTCTGTCCTCCGATGAGCTTAATGGTCTTGACCCTGCGAAGCTGCCCGCTCCCGATGCAGACGCCGCCTCAAAGGAAGCCGCCGCAAACGCCCTGACCGTCAGGGATACGGTGACCTATGCAGGCACCGGGGACAAGTTCAACGAAACGACTGTCACCAACTATGTCTATAAGGGCGCGCAGATCTATTATCGTGAGGATTCCGACGGCACCCCACTGACTCTTGATACAACCATCGGTCAGATCAGAAGCGCCGATACCGAAACAAGCCAGATCTCCGAGCCCAGCCAGGTGTCCGAGCCTTCAGAGCCTTCCGAAGAAAGCTCAACTCCCGTTCCCACCACCGAGGCTAATCTGCGCCAGTTTGCCAGCGAGCTTACCACTGACTACAAGACCCTTTATGCTGCCGTGGCATCCGGTGTGCTGACTTCTTCCTCCTCTGCCGCCGAGCTTGGCGGACTTGACCCGTCAAAGCTGCCCGGACCTGCCGCCACGGTTTCCGAAAGAAGAAAAGCAGCCGATTCCCTTACGGTTTCGGACGCCATTGCATACGCCGGCAGAGAGTCCGTCATCAACGAAAGCAATATAGACCAGTTCGTATTCAGCGGTACCACCATCTACTACAAGGAGGACCAGAGCGGTTCACCTCTTGCTATGGATACCAGTCTCAGCGAACTGTATAACGACACAGAGACCTCAAAGCCCGAAAGCTCCACAGAAAGCTCCGATGAGAGCAAGCCCGAAAGTTCCACAGAAAGCTCCTCAGTCAACGCCGAGCTTGCAGGTATATGGAAGATGACCTTCAACCAGAAAAAGTACACCACTTCGGAGCTGCAGAGCGCCCGTGATAATCTTGATTTTGACGAGTTTACTGTCATACTGAACAACGACGGCACCGCCTCATCCTACAAGATCATGACGGACGGCAAGACCGACATTATTGGCGAGGGTACATGGTCCATCACAGGCAGTGATGTTACCATTACAATAAACGGCGATGCCGCAAAGTTCACCTACAAGGACGGCGTCCTCTGGTCAGAAACCTTTGGCGACAAGGCATACTTTGAAAAGAACGGCGGACTCTTCCCACGCAGCACCGAAAGCTCCGTTACCGAAAGCTCTGCTCCTGAAAGCTCTGCTCCTGAAAGCTCCGTCACAGACACGTCTGAATCCGTTGTGGGCACATGGAAGGCTAAATACGATATAAACAAGGTTCCAGACGACGAGAAGACTATGGTGGAGACTATCATGAACAGTGTGGATGTCACCATGACCTTCACATCTGACGGCAAGGTCAAGGTTGACACCTACATGAGCCTGATGGGTGAGACAAGCTCTAATACACAAGAGAGCAGATGGAAGCAGGAAGGCAGCAAGATCTATGTATCCGATTCGGATGTTGAGCCCGACAGCAGTTCCGGTAGTGCCTTTATCATTCAGAACGGCAAGCTATACAACGACAACTCAACAGGAGGCGAGGATACCTCCTATATCTACTACGAGAAACAGTAACGGAAGCGCTCCCTGCGTTCGCTCAATGACCGGCGAGCGCAGTGAAACAAGTGCCCTTGGGGTGCCGCTGACGGTAACTTCTGTTCACGCTCAATAGCATCCGGCTGTTAGCTGCCGCGGTTACGACTGTATTCGTGTGGATCCAGGTCAGATATACAGGCAGAAATGACCATTAAATAATGTATAGCTGTACCCACCTCGGACTGCTGCTTGGTTCTGTTTTTGCAGCAGTTACAAATTCAGCGGTTTTAGGAAAGGGGTTTGGGGAAGAACCCTTTTTCCGCCGGAAAAGGGTTTTCCCCAAAGGACTGCCCTGAAATAATTGATTTCCGTGTGCGCTGGAGTACAACACTTTACAAGCGTGGGGATGCGTGATATAATATATTTGTAACCTTGGGGCGGGGTGAAATTCCCCACCGGCGGTACAGCCCACCTGCCTGAGCTTTCAGGCCGATCCGGTGAGATTCCGGAGCCGACGGTCACAGTCCGGATGAAAAAGGTACAGTTGTCTTAACTGCATAACAGTATACAGACAAGCCCTGGGGGATCGCCCCGGGGCTTTTTTGCCCTGATTCTGATATAATGCGTTTTGCAAAGGAGCTGATACATCTTGCAGGACAATGAAAAAATGATGCGCCGTGCCATAGAACTGGCGCGCCTGGGTCAAGGCTTTACCGCACCCAATCCTATGGTGGGAGCGGTGATAGTAAAGGCCGGACGGATCATCGGCGAAGGGTACCATCACCGGTGCGGGGAGCTTCATGCGGAACGAAACGCATTTTTGTCTCTTACGGAACCGGCGGAGGGTGCCGACATGTTTGTTACCCTTGAGCCCTGCTGCCACTTCGGAAGAACCCCTCCCTGTACACAAGCCATAATCGAACATAAAATAGGACGGGTGTTTATCGGTTCCCGGGACCCGAATCCCCTTGTTTCCGGAAAGGGCGCAAAAATCCTCAGGGAACATGGTATAGAAGTTGTTGAAAACTTTCTCAGAGAGGAATGTGATTCGCTGAATCCCGTGTTCTTCCACTATATAACCACAAAAACACCCTATGTTGTGCTGAAATACGCCATGACCGCCGACGGAAAAATCGCCTCCCGTACCGGCGCTTCAAAGTGGATAACCGGCGAGACTGCCCGCAGACACGTTCATCAGCTGAGGGGCGTGTACAGTGCGATACTGGCGGGAATAGGAACGGTGCTCGCGGACGATCCCATGCTGAACTGTCGTAATGAAGGCGCACATCAGCCCCTGAGGGTCATAGTAGACTCGCACCTGAGAATACCCTTGGACAGCCGTATCTGCCGCAGCGCAAAGGAGTATCCCACCCTTGTTGCCTGCGGTGAGGAAAATGAAGAAAAACGGAAAAAGCTTGAAGAAGCCGGAATATCGGTGGCTTGTCTGCCCTCTGAGGACGGACGTGTTGATCTGAGGGCGCTGATGAAATATCTTGCGGAAAAGGATATATCAAGCGTGTTTATCGAAGGCGGAGGTGAGATCGCCGGTTCTGCCCTTGCTTCCGGCATCGTGAGTCATGTGTGCGCCTATATTGCGCCCATGCTGATGGGAGGGAAAGCCGCCCTTTCTCCTGTAGGCGATCCGGGTGCGGACTGTCCCGAAAATGCGGTCCTGCTCTCTTCGCCGAGGATAACGGAGCTTGAGGGCGACCTTCTGCTGGAATATGATATAAAGAGGGGGATGCGCTGATGTTTACCGGAATTATTGAGGAGCTGGGTCATGTTGAGTGCATTATCGGCGGCAGGCTCACCGTAAATGCCTCACTTGTTCTTGAAGGAACCCGTGTGGGGGATTCCATAGCGGTCAACGGAGTCTGCCTGACGGTCACGGAGCTGACTGACAGGGGATTCTCCGCCGACGTCATGCCCGAAACTCTCCGGAGGTCCGCTCTGGGCAGTCTCAGACCCGGCAGCGGAGTCAATCTTGAAAGGGCGATGCCCGCCGACGGACGCTTCGGCGGTCACATTGTATCCGGACACATCGACGGCACCGGTACCATTCGTTCCCTCAGACGTGAGGGAAACGCCGTGTGGGTCACGGTGGGCGCGCCGAAAAATATTCTTTCTCTCATTGTGGAGAAAGGCTCCGTCACCATTGACGGTATCAGCCTGACTGTGGCGGCTCTCACCGGAGACAGCTTTTCGGTATCCGTCATTCCCCATACCGGAGCGCAGACCACTATGCTTTCAAAAAAGCCCGGCGAGGCCGTTAACCTTGAAAACGACATCGTTGCAAAATACGTTCAGCGGCTTCTGAGCGCCGGACAGACCGGCAGCGGTGAAAGCCGGATAACGGAAGAATTTCTTATGCGCAACGGTTTTATGTGACATCGGGGTACACACATCTCCGAAGGATGTCCGGCTCCCTTTGAATGTCGGACACATCCTCACGGGCGAAAGCTGAATTACCAAAAATATCTTATACAAAACGGATTTATGTGAGCTGTAATAAAACAGCTGAAACCATATACTTCAGACAATATCCTCAGAGGTGTTGGTATATATTTTTGCGGGTGATATACAAGGAAGCCGGCTCTCTCCGACGCTGTGCGCTGTCAGCTATGCATAAGTTCCGCCATCCGATCAGCGTTTGCCCTTGTCTCCGATTTCCCGGCGCAACTCATCCTCAGTGTGGAAAGCATAAAAGCCTTCTCCTCAGAGGAGAAGGTGGCACGGCAGCGCCGTGACGGATGAGGTGTCCGGCACGAAGTGGCGGATCAATATTTTAAAAATTCGTTTCAGTCAGCAAAGCTGATTCCACATTATAAAATTCCCAACTCCTCACTCCTAACTCCTCACTCCTAACTCCTCACTCCTAACTCCTCACTCCTAACTCCTCACTCCTGACTCCTGACTCCTGACTGAAAGAGCATATTACCTTGTCTTTTGCCGAAACAAGCCGATACCAATAAAAAATAATCAGAGGTGATTATCAATGGATTACCGATACAACACCATACCCGAAGCCGTTGAGGCGCTTCGGGCGGGAAAGCTCATTCTCTGCACCGATGATCCGGACAGGGAAAACGAGGGCGACCTTATCTGCGCCGCTCAGTTTGCCACCACAGAAAACGTCAACTTTATGGCAAAGTACGGACGGGGTCTGATCTGCACTCCCATGTCCCGGGAGATAGCCCGCCGTCTTGACCTGCCTCAGATGGTTTCCGAAAATACCGACAACCACAGCACCGCTTTTACCGTTTCCGTTGACCATGTCAACACAACCACAGGTATCTCTGCGGAAGAGCGGGGTTATACCTGCCGCGCCTGTGCGGACAAAAACACAAAGCCCTCCGACCTTCGCCGTCCGGGACACGTCTTTCCCCTGACTGCCCGCAAAGGCGGAGTGCTTGTGCGCAACGGACACACCGAAGCCACCGTTGACCTGTGCCGGCTGGCGGGACTTGAGGAGTGCGGACTTTGCTGTGAGATAATGCGGGATGACGGGACCATGATGAGAACTCCCGAACTGTGGCAGCTTGCAAAGGAGCATGACCTCTGCTTCATCACCATAAAGGACCTGCAGGATCACCTGAGACGCTGCGAGAATCACATGGAACTCCAGGCCTCCGCTAAGCTTCCCACAAAGTACGGCGACTTCCGTATCATGGGCTTTGTCAACGACATAACCGGCGAGCATCATGTGGCCCTTGTGTGCGGCGATATCGGAGACGGCGAGAACATTCTCTGCCGGGTACATTCCGAGTGTCTTACCGGCGACGTGTTCGGCTCCTCACGGTGCGACTGCGGCGACCAGCTCCACACCGCCATGCAGATGATACAAAAGGAAGGACGGGGCGTCATCCTCTATATGCGTCAGGAGGGAAGAGGCATCGGACTTATCAACAAGCTGAAGGCCTACGAGCTGCAGGAGCAGGGTTATGACACCGTAGACGCAAACATCCGTCTGGGTTTTGCCCCCGATCTGAGAGAATACTGGTGCGGTGCGCAGATACTCCAGAACCTGGGAGTAAAGTCTCTCCGGCTGCTGACAAACAACCCCAGCAAGATCTACGGACTTGAGGGCTTTGACTTTGTTATAAAAGAGCGTGTCCCCATCGAGATAACCCCCGGACAGTATGACGAATTCTACCTTAAAACAAAGCAGGACAGAATGGGCCATATATTCCAGAATATCAGGCTTGACTGATGCCAGCAGGGACAGAATATCCAGTGTTACTTTCATTGCTTTTCTGTCGTCCCTGCCTTCCATCCGGCGGGATGTGTATGAATTGTTCCGGGTAATTCTATAACGGGACCTATTGCCGGATAACGGTATAACAAACTTCGATGGCACATGTCACTAAAGGCGGCGGTGCCATACGTACATCAGCGGTGGGTAAGAATCACCCGCCGACGGACCCGGGAGACAAAGCCCCCGCGTCTGTTGACTGCGCAGCTCGCTCCGATCAGGCGAGCCTGCCGGTACTTGGCTCTTTGTTTAATACTGTTTTCCGATTAAAAGCTGACACTTTTAATCGGAAAAGGCGCCGCCCGAGGCTGCGCCCATCTGTGCATACGCAC
>JBGUWL010000063.1:0-2020 GCA_045221075.1 Acutalibacteraceae bacterium | reverse complement strand
CGACGATCACTATCGGATCGCTGCATTTTTTTACGACGCTCATATCAATAATACCGCCTTTATTTGATGTTCTGCGTTTATTATATAGCGGTATTATTAAAAGTCAATAAAAAATTATCGAAAAACAATAAATAACTGCGATCAGAGAAAACTGCCTGAAAAAATAGCTGAATTGCAAAGCGAAGTTCCGGTTTGCAAGAGTAAGTTCCTGAGCAAAGATTTCTTGCAAGGGTAAGCTCCGGGAATAGGTGAAAACCGGAAGTGAGTTTTGCAAGGTTTGGGCAAAGCAGAAAATTGTGTTTCAAACCGGAAGTTAGTATTAGAAAGGGACTTGTCACGCCGCTCAGGTGGTAGTACAATTAAGACAGATCAAATCTCTACGGTCAAATAGGCGCAAAACACCCGGAGGTCGAAGCTGCGGCAAAAAATTTGCAATAGCAGTTTCCACCCCTGAACGGTCGGTATTGTGCCGGGATAGCGGAAAGGATTTCGTTATCTCTGCTTGAGCAGCATGGGCGTAAGATTGATCTCGTTTGCGGGGATAAGCTTCTGGCGAAGCTTAACGAGAACATCCTCGCCATGAATTGTGCTGAACAACCGGTGGGCTGACCGGTTGTTCAGCTTTTTTCTTGTGTAGGAATTGATGTGACTCATCATAAGGTCGATGTCAGCCTGGGTGAGATGATCGAAGGATGTTCCCTTGGGCAAGACACGGCGGATCATCTCGTGTGTGACCTCGCAGGCGCCTTTCTGGTCAGAGCGCTGGGGATCGCAGAAGAAGATGCGGGTACGAAGCTCGCCGGTGGTCATGTCGCACTCAATTGACAGCGGGTCGGTAAACTCGCTGCCCCTGTCGGTCAGAATGACAGGGAAAAGCGATTGGAAGACCTCTCTGCCGAGAATCGTGTCAAGGGAGTTGAATATCTCCGTGACGGACCTGGCGGTGTTGTGCTCCCGCAGGAAGGCAAGCATGAGCTCGCTGCCTGTGAAAAATACGGTGAGTAGGACTTTCCCGCCTTTTCTGCCCTCAACGGAATCCATTTGAACAACGGCTGTGTCCGGATTGGCGGCCATATATTCGAGATAGTCTTCGTAGGTTCTTCCAAGATGACATTGCTTGTCTACCCGGACGGTTTTCTTCTTTTTGCGGACGCGGTAGCGAACCTTGCGGGGCAAATCGAGGTTACCGACGGAGAGAAGTCCGGCCTCAATGTAATTGTAGATCGTCTTCTCGTCCAGCATGATCACGTCGGCATTGCTCGTACAGATGTGGTGAATGGATTGACCTTGGCGAATCAGCGGAGAGATAATATCGTCGACGCGCCGAAGCTCTTCCGGTGAGATAGCGATCCCCTGACGGCTCTCGCTTAGAGTTGTCTCGTACTCCTTTTGGGCAGCCTTGGCGTCGTACAGATGACGGCGAAGCGGGCAGCCGTTCCGCTTTTCGCAGCCGTTGCAGACATAGGGCGGCTTCTGATGCTTCGGACAGAACTCTTCTTTGAAGTCTTTACAGAACTTGTAGCATGCGACGCCGCATTTGGCGCAGTCCTTCTTCCACTCATACTTGCAGGATTGGCATATGTCCCTGCTGTGCTTGCAGCCGTTCCGGTAAAGGCAGGGATTGCAGCGACTGCCGCCATCCTTGATGATGAAATGATTTCTGATTTCCTTGGAGATTGTGGACGGATCTTTTCCGAGGCTTGCCCCGATCTCCGAAAAGCTTGCTCTGTCCCTGAGGGCTTTTTCGATCTCGATTCGTTCGCTGAGCGTGAGATGGGAATGCTTTGCCATAACGGTTTCCTCCTGTCGGCTCCTTTCCGCTATCCCGACGGCAGAGAACATTATATGGCATCCACAGAAGCAAAGAAAGAGCAGCACCCGAAGATGCTGCCCTGTCGGCAATCTCATGGCGTTCATTCCAGTGAACCCATGTTTGCATATTTAAATTCTATAGAAGATTTTGCAATCTTAATTTCCGCCCGGCAACCTCGCCGACTGGAACTTAACTTTGCAATTCAAC
>JBGUWL010000062.1:0-6680 GCA_045221075.1 Acutalibacteraceae bacterium | reverse complement strand
GAAGACGGAAAAAGGGAGACAAAAGGTGGATAGAAGGGTACTTGACATACGGGTATGCCGGCTATGTTGGAATTGTGAACCGGTGCTGTGCCGGCACGTCTTTTGAGGTAGCCCCTGAAACCGTCGGGCAGTACACAGGTCTGACCGACAAGAACGGCAAGAAGATTTTTGAGGGGGATATTTTGTCAACGCCTAAATGGAAAGGCGTGGTTACCTGGGGTGATGGCTATGGTGGCTATTGCGTGCAGCATGGAATTAATCGCCCTGCAATTGACATTGTTATGAATGAATTTGATGTGGATGTCATCGGCAACATCTACGACAATCCCGAACTGCTGAAATAACAGATAACCAAAGGAATCGAAAGGGGACAGTCCATTGAACTACTACGAGCTGAAGAATATAAAAAAGCACATCGACACCCAGAAGCTGATCGTTGCTGCCGTACGGGATAAAGCCGTGAGTATTAATGCGGCATCGGACGGATCACCTCATGGCAGCGGGGTGTCTGACCGTGTGGGGATGAGCGTGGGGAAGATCATCGTTGAGGAGGAGAAGCTCAACGCTCTCTACACTCAGCTCACAGAGGGAATCAAGTCTGTCCCCGATGAGTACATAAAGGCGCTGATCCACTGCAAGCTGGTGAAGTGCTGGAGCTGGACCCGCATTGCACAGGAGGTCGGCGGGAATAATACAGGGGATGGAGTCAGGATGACTGTTGTCAGATACAGATGGTAATCTGTTCGTTTTGTTCGTTTTGTATGTAGTAGAATGGTATTGTGAAATTGAGTGCGAGAGCGGCGGCGGTTTAATCTCCTTTTCCGCTGCTGCGGTCATTATATTCCTTTCTGGGCAGGATGCCTTACCACCATCCTGCGCCTATGGCAGAGTAGAGCAATGGCAGCTCGTTAGCCTCATAAGCTAAAGGTTGGCGGTTCAAGTCCGTCCTCTGCACCGGCGAGCGCAGTGAAACAAGTGCCCTTGGGGTACCGCCGGACCCTACTTCGCGCTTTAATTCTTATGCATCGGATAATTTACTGCCGCGGCGCGAAACTTTCGCACGTGATAATGTTTAGCGTGAATCGTCCGGTGCGGTCACGCACTCATCCTCCATTGTATGCACAAGAGCCGTTCTGTCAAAAGCAGGATGGCTTTTGTGTTATTGGAACGAGGCGATAATATGCTGAAGACCTGTCCCACCTGCGGCAAGCTCCACGCCTTTGATGATGTATGCCCGAAGCAGATCGAATACAGGCGCAGGTGCCAGTCAGCCTTTGACCGCAGCAAGTACGACCGTGACAGCAAGGCAGACAGGTTCCGCAGCTCTCAGGCGTGGCAGAGAAAAAGAGCCGAGATCAGATCGAGGGACCTCAACGTCTGCCGGTACTGCTTCCTCGTCAAGCACAGGATCATAACGGCAGACCTGAGCGTGCATCATATCATCCCGCTGGACAAGGATTACTCAAAGCGTCTCAGCAGCAGGAACCTAATAACATTATGTCGTGAGTGTCACGAACAGGCAGAACGGGGCAGGATAACGCCGGAAACACTGCGGAAATTAACGGTTGAAAAGTTGAAAATTCGTGAGTAAAAAGTCTCAAAACCCGCATAAACACTGTTGTTATTATGCACAAAATTTTGTGATTTTTTTGTATGTCCCCCCCCGGGGGTCGAATGGTCGATTTCGGGATGACGGCGACACCGAAACGGCAGCCCTCTGTACACAAACATTTTTGAAAATGAAACTTTTGGAGGTGAGAACATGGCAAGACCGGCAAAGTCCATAGACGTCCAGAGCGGAGGAATCAGCAGCGAGACCGCACAGGAGCGGAGGGACATCGAAAACAAGCTGAAGGGCGAAAGCGGCGAGGTTGTACCCACCTTTGAGCTGAGCGAAAGGCAAACCGAAATATTCAACAGGATAAAGTCGATGTTTGACAAGGTGGGGCTTTTGGGTGAGCTTGACTGCTATGTGCTCACTGAGGGCGCAGTGGTCATTGACAGGCTGAACCAGATCGAAGAGCACCTGAACGAACATCCCGACCTGCTGTTTGACAGGGAGATATGCAACACAAGGAAGGAATATATGCAGAACTTTTTCCGGATCTGCAACGAGCTTTCTCTGTCGCCCCAGAGCAGGGCAAAAATGGGCATCCTGGCAGCCGGCAGAGATAAGCAGGAAAGCGACCCGATATTTAAATTATTCGGGGGCGAAGCGGTATGACGAGGCTGTTGAACTGCAGTTATGAGCTGGCGCTTCTGGCATTGAATGTCGGCGATTATGAAGCCTTTGAGAACAGTCTTTTTCTTGCCGGCATGATTGACTTGGAGCAGAGATATGCTATAATTGAGGAAAGAGAAAACGACGGAAAACACTTCAAGCAAAATCCGGATACGGGCAAAATGGAAGGCAGTGAGCCGTATGCGGAGGATAAAAGCGAAGGTTCTGATGGGGAGAAGCAGTATCATTCTGAAAACCCGGTGCAAAACAAGTCATCCGAAAAAACGGATAGAACAGTAGAATCTGATCTATACAGACAGGATAGCTCGTCTTTGAAGCGTTCAATCAGAAAGTATCAAAAAAGAATAGACGAACACAACGATAAGATATCAAATCCTCAAAAATACGTCAGCAACTGGGAAAGCTTAGATGACAGAAACAAAGAAGGTCTGCTTAAACACTGGAAAAAAGAAATCAACAATTTTAGTGATTCTATACAGCGCCGTGAAGACGAATTGAAAAGGAGAGGTGATTATGATGAATGAACTGACAACTGAAAGGCTCAAGTATATCATTGCACGTGTAATCGATAACGCTAACGATGCCGCTAAAGGAAGTAAAGAAAACCCTGGTGATGCTTTCAATAATGGAAAGAAGATGGCTTACTATGAGGTTTTGGACACCATAAAAAATGAGCTTGATGTATCTGAACAGGATCTGGAGGAATACGGATTAAACTTTTCTCTTGAAGAATTGCTGTAAATGAGGTGAAAACCATGGGAAAATACGGAAACGGCATCAGCTTCGGCCAGGCGTGTGCCTATGAAAAAGAGGAAATCAAGCACGCTCTGAAGGGAGAAATACTGCTTGGTTGGGACGAAGAGGGACGGCACTGGGGCAGTGGTTCCAAGGAAGAGACCGACAGGGTCATTTTAGATGCCTATGATGAGCTTTTCTATCAGGCGGAGCAGCTGAGAGCTTCCGGTGTGGCGCTGGAAAAGGTGTACGGCACGATTAAACCGAAGGATTTCAAAAAGTACATGATAGCTTTTGAGGAAGAGCGTCGAAAGCCGTGTGCTTATGAATATGAAGAAACGTTAACTTGATTTACTGGGATAATTCCCCGATTTAGTCTTATAAAATCCGCATAAACAGTGGACTTTTTAACTTGCTCTTAACTTTTTTTTACCCAATTTTCACCAATTCTTAACTAAACAGAATAACTCCACCGTCTTGATTTTGCGCTGTGCAGAATCAAGGCGGTATTTTTATGCTCGGAAGGAGAAGAACATAGATGACAACAAATGACATAGCTAAAGCCTTTGAACAGGCAGCAAGGAGTGCCCAAATTATACCGAACAAACAGCAAGCCAAAGCCGACGCAGGCAAGCCGCAGCTGACACTTGTGCCCCGGAGGATCCTCTTCGACATCGCACGGGTGCGTGAGTACGGCACAAGGAAATACGGCGACCCGGATAACTGGAAACAGGTTGAGATTCAGCGCTATCGTGACGCTGCCTTCAGACATTTCATGGCATATCTTGATGATCCTGCAGAGCGTTGACGAGGAAAGCGGACTGCCGCACCTTGCGTTGAAATTCACGGATTATGCCGATGCGGACAAGATCAAGGTAGGGCTTGTTCCCAGCGCCGGCAGCGGCCTTGTGGCTCTGGATGAGGACATGAACGCCGTATTCAAGATCACCGACAAGACAAAGCAGGTGCTTGTTGTTGATACATACAAGGATGAGGACGTTGTGCGCCAGACCTTCACCCTCAGCGGTCTGACCCTTGCCACCTCATGACGAAGGACATCGATTACGCAAGGGCCGTCATAAACAAGGAGATCAACGCTCCGAAATACGTCAGAAAGCAGTGCCGTCTCTATCTGAAAATCGTTGACGGCAGGGACAAAAAATACTGCATCGACAAGACAAAGCGCAGCCGGATCATCGAAATGACCAGGCTGCTCATAGTTCCGAGAGGACTCTCGGCAGGAAAAACAGTCTTTGAGACCCTTTCGGGCTTTCAATGGCTGTTTTTGCTTGCCGTTCTGACGGTGGTATTCAGGAAGGACAAGAGCCGCCGCCGGTACGAAACGGCAGTTCTTGAAATATGCAGAAAAAACGGAAAAACCTTCCTGATAGCGATAGTTTTCCTCGTGCTGTTCTTTACGGAGCCGAAGTTTTCAAAGTTTTACTCCGTCGCTCCCGACGGCGCGCTGTCAAGAGAAATTCAGCAGCAGATCAAGGAAATAATCGCATCAAGTCCGGCGCTTGAAGGGAAATTCAAGGTCCGGCGGGATGATATTCTGTGCTATCTCAACCAGAATGATTATATCCCGCTGTCCTTTTCCACGTCCCGACTTGACGGCAAGCTGCCCAACGCCTTTGTGGCGGACGAGGTGGGGGCGCTGCCGGTCAACTATCCCATAGAAGCCATGCGCTCCGGTCAGCTCATGATCCGGAACAAGCTGGGCTGCATCATCAGCACCAAGTATCCCACCATCAACAACCCCTTTGAGGACGAGGTTGAAAAAGCAAAGCGTGTCCTTGACGGCATTGACGATGACGAGACGGTTTTTGCCCTGCTTTATGAGCCGGACAAGACCAAAAACTGGGAGACCGACGACAGCCTGATCGAGCAGAGCAACCCTCTTGCCCTTGAGATCCCTATGGTCATGGAGGACATAAAAAAGAAACGCCGTGACGCCGTGACCATGCCCTCAAAGCGGGAAAACTTCCTGACAAAGCACCTGAATATCATCTATCAGGGCTTGGGCACGGAGACATATATCGACCCTCAGGACGTGATGAACTGCCGTGCGGAACACATCGACTGGAAGGGCAGAACGGTCTATCTCGGGGTTGACCTGTCGGAGACAACGGACAACACGGCGGTTGCCATTGCCGCCCTGGATGATGACGGGGAGACGATCCTTGCGGACGTTATAGGCTTTATTCCTGCCGACAGCGTTGAGAGCAAGAGCCTGACGGAGAAGGTCAACTATCGGGAGTTTATCGAAGCGTTGAAGTGTATTGCCTGCGGCGGACGGGTCATTGACTACAGCGTGGTGGAGGAGTTCGTTTTCCGGGTAGAGGAACGCTACGGCTGCAATATCGCATATATCGGCTATGACCGCCGCAACGCCATGAGCTCCGCCCAGAAGTGGGACGAAAAATACGAGACGGTGGAGATCCGGCAGCATTCCAGCGTGCTCCATGCGCCCACAAAGCTGCTGCAGGAGAGCGTACTGGAGGGGCATTTCCGCTATGAAAGCAACCGTCTTTTGGAGCTGAATTTCCAGAACGCCCGGGTGACCTACGACACAAACAAGAGCATGTATGTCAACAAGAAGAAAAGCTCCGGCAAGGTGGATATGGTAGTGGCGCTTATCAACGCCGTGTACCTGCTGCAGGTGTTTGAGTTGCAGGAGGCAGGCACTGCGGACTGGGCGGTGCAGGTATGATTTTTGAAGGAAGTGAAAGAAATGGGAATAATTAGCAGACTGTTCGGGACGGAGCACCGCTCTCAGGTTATCAGTGCGGACGATCATCTGTCTGCGCTGCTGGGAAGGCTGGAGATCAGTCCGGAAACGGCGGAAGAGATACCGGCGGTCAGCGCCTGTATCGGGTTCATCAGCTCCTGCATTGCGGGTCTGCCGGTAAAGCTCTATCGGGAGAACCGGACGGAAAACACCACCGAAGAGATCAAGGACGACAACCGTCTTCGGCTGCTGAATGACGAGACCGGGGACCTTCTTGACCCTTTTCAGATGAAGCAGGCGCTTGTCAGGGACTTTTTTCTGTACGGCGCCGGGTATGTTTATCCTGAGATGGACGGCAACGAGGTGATCTCCCTGCGGTACATACGGCACGGACGCATAAGCGCATTCATAGGGGATGATCCGATATTCAAGTACGGGGAGTATGTGCTTTCCAACGGTATGCGCCTGCGGGATGATGAGGTCATCCGCCTGCTGCGGGACACAAAGGACGGCATGACCGGAGAGAGCATTATCCTGCAGCATCAGCAGATACTTTCTGCTGTTTACCGTGAGATCATGCATGAAAAACTGCTTGTCTCCAACGGCGGCAACAAAAAGGGCTTTCTTACCAGCGAGAACAAGCTGGACAAGGACAAGCTGGAGGACCTGAAAAAAGCCTGGAACGAGATGTACGCCAACTCCGGCAACACCATGATGGTGCTGAACAAGGGCCTGCAGTTCCATGAGAGCAGCAACACCAGCGTTGAAATGCAGCTCAACGAGAACAAGGTCCGCAACAACGAGCTTGTCTGTCAGATCTTCAATATGTCGCCGGACGCCGTAAGCGGCAGACTGGGAGATGACGGGCTTGTGGCAACGGTCAAGGGTGCGGTCATTCCGGTCATTACGGCGCTGGAAACGGCGCTCAATCGCGGCTTGCTCCTGCCCTCAGAGCGTGATCTGATGTACTTC
>JBGUWL010000061.1:0-8031 GCA_045221075.1 Acutalibacteraceae bacterium | reverse complement strand
CCCCCTTGGGGTACTGTATATATCACTCTAAACCGGAGATATATCAAGTTAATTCGGAGGCATAATGTGCACAAATATGTGTCGCCGGAATTGTCCAGTATACGACCAAAAGAGCCGTCCGGCTCCCTTGGCTGCGAGGCTCATTCTGCCTCGCCGGTCAGGATAAAGTGTACGTATTCGCCGCGGTGTTCCTCGATGTAGCAGACCAGCTCGTAGTAGTTCCGGTCGTAGGCGAGGCGCTGGACCATGTTCAGGTCAAACATATTCGTCAGGCCGGTGTCCCGGATCGCAAGGATCTGCTCCCGGATGGTTTCAGTCATGGTCAATCCTCCTGCACGCGTCTTCGCCATAGGCGCAACCAAGGCCGCAGCCGTTATCCCAATTCACATGGATCGTGCCGACCGAGTCGACTCCGACGACGGTCCCGAGCGTACCGATGGGAGGAGCCTGCGGATCGTCCATCCGCAGAAGCTCCACCCGGCATCCGGCGGGAAAGCCATCACGGCGGCTCTCGATAATCTCAGGTCTCGGGATTCTCATCTTCTGCCGCCTCCTTTGCTGTTTTCAGGGCTTCGCGTTTCTCCGCCTGCCGGGCTTTCCACTTTGCTTCGTCCGCCGGGGTGCGGAAGGCGGTGTGGCCGGTCAGGTTCTCCATGAGCACCTTGCGGGTAGTCTTGAACTCAGTTCCGTTCATGCCGAGCCGGGTGAGCCAGATCCGGAGCGCGTATTTCTCGTTCTCCTCGTTGACTGCCTTTGCCTGCACCCGCTTCTGATCAATGGCCTGCTTGTTCATCATGGCCACCAGTTCCGTGAAAGCCCGTAGCCGCTCCGGCTCGGTTGTCTCGGGCAGGGAAGTAAAGCTGATCTCTTCTGGCGTGATCGTGATACCGCTGAGTGCTTTACCATGCTCGTCCTCGTAGGCGGAGATTGCAGTCAGAAGGCTCTCCACCGTCAGGATGCAGGCGTCGTCCTGCAAGGCGTCCGTCAGCCCCGGCTCCACCCGGAAGCTGGTGCCAAGCGCCTTGTTCAGGAGGCTTGCCCGGGTGTAGACAAGGTTGATCAGGTTCCGCAACGTGGCCCCGGTATGGCGCGTCAGCGGCATGCTAACCGTGAGCTCCACCGGTTCCTGCGCGGTTTCATCCTCGTCCGCGGCGGGCGTGAGTTCTTCGGGCGGCGTTTCAGGAGCTACGGCCTCAAAAGGCTCAACTAAGCCTTCTTTGACCAGCGCATGAAGTGGTTGAAGATCAGTGCCTTCCGCGACTGTTATGCTGCCATCCTTTTCAATGGTGTACAAGCCCACCTCATATGCGCACCTGGGAACCCGTGTGTAATGTGATTCGGCTCCTGTGATCTCTGCCAGCCTCTCGGCTGCTGCCTTCCTGTTCTCTGTTGCAAGTCTAATGTTCAGCATGGGTATTACCTCCGTCAATGATTTCCCCTTGGGGTACTGTATTAATCACTCTGCGCCGGAGATATAGCAAGTTATACTAATTTAAAACAAAAAGCTTTAATAATGATTAACAGAGGAGTATAATAAATCTGGGTGATGAAGATGTCTACCAGATACAAATTTAGTGCCGAAGAAATAGCAGAAATTCAAGAAGCGCGAAGAAAGAATACAGACAAACGGGTGGAACGGCGCTTGAAAGCAATAGAGATGCGGGCGCTGGGGCAAAGCTTGGAAGACGTGGGGCACGCGTGCGAATACCATCCGAGCTACATTACGACCTTAGTGGCGAAATACCGTGATGGTGGATTGACAGCGATTGTAGACAATCATTATCGCGGGAACAGGCGTAATATGAGCGTAGAGGAAGAGGCGGCCATTCTAGAACCGTTCCGAAAAGAAGCGGAAGCAGGCAAGCTCGTAGAAATCTCTGAGATTAAAGCAGCGTATCAGAAAGCGGTAGATCATCCCATAAGTGAAGCACAAATCTATTACGTACTCCATCGTCAAGGATGGCGAAAAATCATGCCGCGTAGCCGGCACCCCAAGAAAGCGGATGAAGAGGTCATAGCGACCTCAAAAAAATTAACGCGGAGATCCAACGAATAAAGTTTTCAACAGGCAAAAAAGTCCATCTGATGTTTCAGGATGAAGCCGGTTTCGGAAGAATTAACAAACCGAAATACTGTTGGTGCAGGAAAGGGATTCGTCCTTCTGTCCCGTGTCACCATATCAGGGAGTACCGTTACGCATATGGTGCCGTGGAACCATTGACTGGTGACTCCTTCTTTCTCATTATGCCTTACTGCAATTCTGCTTGTATGAATATCTTCCTTGAGGAACTCTCGAATCAATACCTTGATGATGAAATTCTTCTTTGCTGTGATGGCGCTGCATGGCACAAGTCTGGCGCGCTTTTGATCCCAGAAAATATACATTTGTTTTTTATTCCGCCATACACTCCAGAGATGAACCCTATTGAGCAGATCTGGAAGGAGCTTCGCAAATTAGGCTTTCAAAATGAAGTCTTTGCTACTCTTGAAAAAGTTGTTGATCGTCTCTGTGATACTATTAACTCGTTATCTGCCGAGGTTATACACAGTATTACTGCGCGTTCTTGGATCATTAAATGTTTTAATTAGAAATTAGTATAAAACGTGCCCCCGGCACGTTTTCCTAACGCTTCGACAGTTCAGCAAGAGATAATCTTTCGAGATTTCAAAAGAACTTAAGGAGTTGTAAAAAGAAAAGATAGGTGTAAAGATCTGAATGATGCGATGAAGGTTATGCGATTAACCCATTGTAAATTTGAGACATTCCCCTTATTATTTAACCAAATGATAAGGGGATTTTTTTATGAAAGAGACTTTTGAAAAACAGGTAATAAGCATAGCGATACCGGTCGCACTTCAGTCAATGCTCCAGTCATCCTTTTCCATGATCGATCAGATAATGGTGGGACAGCTTGGGGAAAAGAGCATAGCCGCAGTAGAGATAGCAGGGAAGCCCGGATTTATCTATTCATTTGTTGTCGGAGCGATCTGTACGATAGCGGGTATCATGATATCCCAGTATATCGGGAAGAATGACAGGGAGTCCGAGGAAAGAAGTATCTGTGTGAATTTCCTTGTAATGATGCTCACAGGAATCGCGTTCTTTTTTCTCTCGGCGGTGTTTTCTTTACAGTTTATCAGGATGTTTACTGATGATGTGCGCGTCATAAATGAAGGGAGCGCGTATTTGGGAATCATAGGGTGGACATTCATTCCGCTCGGTATAAGCAATATTATGGGTGCTGCTATAAGATGCAGAGGAAAATCGTCATGGCCGTTATATGCGGGTTTCATTTCTGCGATCCTCAATACAGGTCTCAACTATTGCCTGATATTCGGAAACTTTGGCATGCCGATGCTTGGCGTCAGGGGTGCCGCCTATGCCAGCGTAATCTCGCAGGTGGCAGGAGCTGTACTGCTCATCGTGATGTTTTTTGCGCTGTATGGCAGGATCCGTTATTCAGTTTCCCTTGGGAGAGAAAAATGTTGGCAGTATCTGACCATGCTTGTACCGGTTGTGATAAATGAATTTTTATGGGCTGTAGGTCAGAGTATCAATACCTTCGTATATGGGCATATGAGCACTGATGAACTTGCCGGGATGTCACTTACGGGGTCGGTTCAGGGACTCACCATCGGAGCCCTTGGCGGAATTGCTCAGGCGGCAGGAATACTGATCGGAAAACGTCTTGGTGAGGGGCAGTATGAGAAAGCCTATCAGGAATCAAAGAAACTGTGTGTGTATGGTTTTATCGGCAGCATCCTGTTGTCAGTAACAATATTGGGATTAGAAGCCCCTTATGTACATTTATTTAACGTATCTGATGATGTAAGGGCGATTGGTTCAGCGCTTCTGACAGCTTTTGCGGTACTTATGCCGATAAAGGTGCAGAACATGATACTTGGAGGAGGCATCATACGCAGCGGCGGCAGAACAAAATATATCATGATGATAGACATGCTTGGTACGTGGCTGATTGGCGTGCCGCTTGCTCTTTTGACAGGATTGATATTGAAGCTTCCTATTGTGTGGGTATATTTCATTCTGTCACAGGAAGAACTGGTAAGGTTCATAATTTCAATATTCATGTTCAGGAGCAGAAAATGGATGAATACCATTCAGTGAGGTAGAATATGTGGGATGAAAACAAAGTAAGGATAGTGGATGTGGCGGATGCTCTGGGATTAAGCACCGCAACGGTGTCCAATGTAATACACGGTAAAACCAGAAAAATATCCGATCGCACTGTACGCCGCGTTCAGGAGAAACTCAACGAGATGGGGTATATCCCGAACATGGCTGCGACGCTTCTTGCGCAGAACAATTCGCATATCATCGGGATTGTCGTAAACGATCATCCAAAGTATGAGGGGCATGTACTTGAAGATCCGTTTGTCTGTTCTGCCATCAACTCGCTGTCGGACGAGATTGAAAAAGCGGGATATTTTCTGATGCTGAAAAAAGTAAAGGATATCATGGATACGGTGCCTTTTTCGTCAATGTGGAATATGGACGGAATGATTCTTCTGGGGTTCTGTGCAGATGAGTATCAGGTTCTCAGGGATAGGATTCGCATTCCCTTTGTTGTGTATGACGGTTTTTTTGAGAATGATCGGAATATATGCAACCTGATGTTGGATGATCACGATGGCGGGAGACAGGTCGGAGAATATCTCAGAAAGCATAATTGTCTGGATGTGATCTTCATAGCTGACAACAGGCTGAGCCCTGATTTTGACAGATATACAGGACTGTGTGATGGGCTTGAAAGGAATGCGGATTTTTGGGAAATACCCATGCATAAGGAAGAGAGAAGAATCTATTATACCGGCAGGATAAAAGACTTTGCAGGATATGACGCAGTATTCGCGGCATCCGATTATTATGCAATCGAACTTCTGCACTTTCTGATGGATCATGGATATAGAGTACCGGAAGATATTTGGATAATCGGATTTGATGACATTGCGGATTGTATAAATGTAAGACCAACACTGGCGTCTGTGCGTCAGGATGTCTTATACAGGGCGAGAAAGGCTGTCGAATATCTTACTTATATGAAAAAAGACAACGATTATTCGGTTACAGAGAAGATACCGGTAGAATTTATACCAAGAGGCAGCTGCGAGGCAGAATGATGTATGCAGCAGCCCTGAGCTTTCTGCCGCACGCAAAACAGACGTTCCTTTTGGGACGTCTGTTTTTTCGAGAAAGAGAGACGGTTCCCGCGCCTTTCAGGCAGGGAACCGTTTCTCTTATGCGGCTTTATTATTCCACCCAGAAAACGCGGCCGGGTTTGCGCGGTACGGGTTTCGGCTCGTCACCTTCGGGGACACCCACGATGCAGTGGCCGATGCCCTCCCAATCGCCTTCGATGCCGAGTTCACGCAGGATCGCCTTGCCCTCGTCGGAGTCAAACTCCTCCCGGGCGCGGTTGATCCAGCAGCTTCCGAGACCCAGCGTGTGCGCGGCCAGCATCATGTTGCCCATGGTGAGGCTGCCGTCATATACGTGATTGGGGCTCGATTTGTCCGCCAGGACCAGCAAAACGGCGGGCGCGCCATAGAAGGGGTCGAAGCCCTCCTGCCAGCCGCCGATGAGCCGGTTCATCTCCATGAGCCGGTCGCGGAGCTTCTTGTCCGTAACGGTGACGACGATGGACGACTGCATGCCATGCCCGCTCGCGGCATAGAGTCCGGCCTCGATGATCTGCTCCAGGGTCTCCCGGTTCGGCATCTCCGCTTTGAATTTGCGGACACTGCGGCGGGTCAGAATATCGTCAAGTGTGGTGTTCATATTTTCATGCTCCCTTCGCTTTTATGCCTTATACTATTTCTTGATAAGAAGCTTTAATGGATTTCCGAGCAAAATTTGTGTCAGGCAAGGCAAAGTCCGCAGAGCATAATGGAGATATATGCTCAAGGACTTTAACGCAGCATGGCGCTAATTTTGCCGGGAAGACTTAAAGATTTCTATCAAGGGATAGTATTAATTCTGAGCCATAAAGTGCACAAATATGTGCCGACGTAAATGATCATAATGAAGCAGCAAGCGCCTCGTCCAGCGTGAGCTTCTGGCCTTCACGGAGCACATAGATTTCCGCGGGCTCGTTGTGTTCCTCGCACCATGCCTGATACCGCTTCACGATCACATCCACGAATTTCGGGTCCAGTTCGATGCCCCGGCAGACGCGGTCCATTTCGCAGCAGGCGATCAGGGTGCTGCCGCTGCCGAGGAAGGGATCGAGCACGATGCCATTGGTCATGGTGCTGCAGCGGAGCGGATAGCTCATGAGCGCCACCGGCTTCATCGTGGGATGGTCCTTGCTGGAGCGCGGCTTGTCATACTCCCACACGGTGACCTGCTTGCGGTCCGAGTACCATTGATGCTTCCCGGTCTGCTTCCAGCCGAACAAGCACGGTTCATGAATCCACTGGAATGGCGAACGGCCGAGCACGAGCGCGTTCTTTTTCCAGATACAGCAACCGGAGAGGTAGAAGCCCGCGTCCCGGAATGCCTTACGGAAATTGAGGCCCTCGGTGTCGGCGTGCCAAACGTAGATCGAACCGTCATCGGCCAGATTGGCGTGCATGCAGCGGTACGCGGAAAGCAGGAAGTTGTAGAAATCTTCGTCGGCCATGTTGTCGTTCATGATCTTCCCGGCGGTTTCTTCCACATCTACGTTATACGGAGGATCGGTCAGTACAAGATTTGCCCGCTGCCCATCCATGAGCCGGGTGTAGATTTCTTCGCCGGTACTGTCGCCGCAGATAACGCGGTGCTTCCCGAGGCACCACAGGTCGCCGAGCTTGGAGAAGACCGGCTGTGCCAGCTCCGCCTCCACATTGAAATCGTCCTCGGCCACGTCCTTCGTGTGGACCTTGTTGAACAGGGTCTCGATCTCCGGAGGATCGAAGCCGGTGAAGCCCGGGTCAAAATTGGAATCCTGGATATCCTTGAGCAGATCGGCCAGCAGGTTTTCATCCCACGCGCCGGTGATCTTGTTCAGCGCGATGTTGAGCGCCTTTTCACGGGTCTTATCAATATCTACCACGGCACAGGGCACCTCGGCGAAGCCCAGGTCGATCGCCACAGTCAGGCGCTGATGGCCACCAATGATCGTCATGTCGGAATTCACGACCAGAGGATCGGCAAAGCCAAACTCCTCGATCGACGCCTTGATCTTTTCATACTCCTTGTCGCCGGGCTTGAGCTTTTTGCGGGGATTGTATTCTGCCGGTTTCAGTACGGTGACCGGCAGCACCTTCAGTTCAGCGGTTTTCATTGAGCCTTGCCTCCATTTCTAATTTCTCGGCCTTATGCCGTTTCTCGAAGTTCCAAAAGTCATACCGGCATTTATCCGAGCAGAACTTCTTCGGTCTGCCGTTTGGGTTTCTTCCCACCGGCGTTCCACACCACGGGCAGAACTGCTTCGCGCAGGCGGCCAGAAAACTGCTGATATCCTGATCTTCCATCTCATTCCTCCTGACACGAAACCTTCACGGGCCGCCTGCGATTGACACGAAACTCCAAAAGAAAAAGCAGCGATGAAAATGCTCCATCACTGCTTGTCCGTTTTGCTATTTTTATTATGAAACCGGCTGTTTTCTCAGGGAAACATACTGGTTTCTTTCATTTTGCGGGTTTTGCCGCGGGGCCTTTGACCCCCGGCCTGCTAATTTCGCGGATTTTAACGCGAGAGGGGGCGGCGGTCCCTGGGGAGAAGCCCCGTAGAGATTTGACCCCGCCCCCGGTGGGTCTCCTCAGTAGTGGTACACCGGAGTCTGATCCTCGCGCCTCGTCTTCCGGTCATGGCACCGCTTGCACAGGGCACGCCAGTTGCTCCGGTCCCAGAACAGTTCCTCATCACCGCGATGAGGAATGATGTGGTCGACGACGGTTGCTCGGGTGTATTTGCCGCGCTTCATGCATTCCTCGCAGAGCGGGTGCGCCTGCAGGAACAGCCTGCTGGCTTTCTGCCACGCCCGGTCATAGCCTCGGCTGGCAGCCGACCGGACTTCCTCCGGATG
>JBGUWL010000060.1:0-2105 GCA_045221075.1 Acutalibacteraceae bacterium | reverse complement strand
CGGCTACGGGCAGACGCAGGGTGTTCCGCATAAGACAAAGACGGCAGAGCAGGTCAGTTCATACGATGGAGAAGCACCAAAGTGGTTTAAGGACGGCATTGAAGCGGCTCTATTAGCGCCTACTGCTCTGGCAAAACAGGCATTCATCATCAGCGGAACAGAAAACAGAGTGTCCATCTCCTGTAATAACGGAATCTTTACCGGCGTGGATACCGGTCTTGTGAAATACCACTTTGAACTGGGAGCGGGAAAAGATAGCTTTGAATGGGTGTGATCCATATGGATGATCAGCTTAAAACTCTGCAATCATGGATCAATGAGAGCAGTTATAGCGTCGCAGTTACAGGAGCCGGTGTTTCCGTTACTGCAGGGATTCCCGATATGCAGCACATGAATATTGTATCTACGCTGCAAATGATGTCGGAAACGATATTGAAGGCAGCGCCGGGCAGGTACTATGCCTCGCCGGAGGAAGAGGAATGGAATATACCATGCGGCTAACCGCAGCGCCATTTGAGAAATTGCGAAAAGGCTCAAAGGTAATAGAACTGCGGTTATATGATGAAAAAAGGAAAAGGATAAAGACCGTCCAAGTTTTGTGTGGAGTCAACCGCGAAGCCGGACGATGAATGGCTGCACAGCTTCTACTATTTGGGTTTTCTCAAATTGAACGATTTACCCTCTGTGAGAACGATACCCCTCAAAATGAACGATACCCCTCTGTGAGAACGATTTGTCCGGGAGAGGGGTGCCGGGAACACCTGAAAAAGCATAAATGCCGCTGCGGAAAGAGCTCCGTGGCGGCGTTTCTTTTCGGTTTTTATAGTTAAAATGTTCTGAAATAGTCGGATTTCGACGATCTCAGAACATTTTCATGCAAAAGAAAAAGGTAGGTAATTCTATCAAAATTTCCTACCTTTTTTGGCGGACAGGGTGGGATTCGACCTCCGCTGCGGCGGAGGCCGGGTCGCGGCTCTGGCTTCCGCCTTGCCGCATTTGCCGTTTCCGGGTCTCGGCATAAAGCCTCGTCCCGCAAAGCGGCGCGGCTGCGGAAATTGCGTCTTTGCTGCATCCGCCCCCGGCGGCGCAAAGCCGCAATTCCCCCGGCATGTTGCCAAGGGCCCTCGGTTCGAATCCCACCCTCTTTTATGCAAATAACCCCCGCCCTGTCGGGCAGAGGTTATTTGTATGGCTAAAGATTGCTATTTCAACAAAATGAGGGTTATCGTTAAATATCGTAACAGGGATACTCTGCAGCTGTTTTGATTTTACAGCTTCTTGCAAGTGATCCCGTTGGTAGTCAGGCAGTTTTCACCAAAGATGATTTTGGCAAAGCCGCCCTTGCGGCCGAATGTCTTCTTCCCGATGGGATAGAGCTGACTGGTAAATTCACCGTCGTCGCCGATGAACTTTGCGTACAGCTTTCCGTCTTGCATGAAAACCTCGTCTACGCAGATTTCGGCGTCATCGGGATGCTCGTATTTGCCGCACAAGGCTTTCAGGCGACCTTTGCCCGGCTTCTCGGCCAGGTCCTCCTCCGCAGTCTGGAACAGCTCGATGGCGATATAGGATTGTTTCCAATCCAGCTCGTCCGTGGACCGGTTGAACATCACGGCCACGCACAGATCCTCCCGCAGGGAGAACATCCAGGTCGTCAGGAAGCCCTCGTTCCATCCGTCATGATAGCCGATATCGCCCCGGAGGTTTTGAATGCCCAGACCGTAGCTGTCCATGACAGGCGTCATCATGCGCCTTGCGGTTTCCTTCCTGAGCAGACCGCCCTCCCGGTAGCTTTTGGAAAGGGCGCGACCGATCTTGACCAGTTCCTTCGGCGTCGTCCAAAAGCCCGCCGCCGCATGCTCCGGATAATAGTGATAACCGTGCGCGGGATCTTCCTTCTCGGCAAGTCTGCCTCCGAACGCTGCGTTGGAAACCAGCTCTTCGTCCAGCGGCTGGAAAAAGCCGGTGCGCTGAAGGCCCAAAGGCTCGGCGACCTCCTTCTGGAAGGCCTCGCGGAGGGTCGTGCCGGTGATACGCTCAAAGGCGAGCTGTGCCAGCGTGATGCCGCCGCCGGAGTACATGTGCTGCTTGCCATAAGGACGAAT
>JBGUWL010000059.1:0-2412 GCA_045221075.1 Acutalibacteraceae bacterium | reverse complement strand
GGATGTTGAGCTGATCACCCCCATCGCCATCGAGAACGGCCTCCGCTTCGCTATCCGTGAAGGCGGCCGTACCGTCGGCTCCGGTGTCGTTATCGGCATCAACGAGTAATTCCACCCTTTTGGAACAAAAGGCCCTGGAGCATAAGTGAACTGAACCAGTAAAAACGGACAATAGACAAAAGCCCCCTGATGTAGGAGAATAACTACATCAGGGGGTGTTTGTATGTCAGGGAAAAAAGGAATGAAGAAATATCCTGCGGGAATGCGGGAAAAGGTTCTAACAGAGTTAAAGGAAGGAAGCAGCCAAAGGGCATTGAGCTTGAAATATGGGATCAGTCGGTGGGCAATACAGAGCTGGAACAAGGAAGCTGGGATACCAAAACAGCGCGGGAGGAAACCGGCGAAGACCTTACAGGAGTACAAATATGAGAATAAGCGATTGAAAATGGAAGTGGAGTTGCTGCGGGATTTTCTCTCGCTCACCGGGAAGGAGTGAAGGCCAGCGTCAAACACAAGGTAATCTACCGTCATAGTGAGAAGTACAGCATCAGCGAGATGTGCCAGTTCTTCGGCGTCTCTCGCAGCGGCTACTATGGGTATGTAAAGCGGATGGAGAACCCGGCAAAAGATCTACCTTTGGCCGAGAAGATCCGTGAGTGCCAGGCAGAATGCAAGAGCACCTATGGCTACCGGAGAGTACACATTTGGCTGGAAAGACAAGGAATCCATCACAATCCTAAAACCGTTCTCCGAGTGATGAACAAGTACAGTTTGCTGTCTGTTATTAGGAGAAAGAGGTATGTGAAGTATGGAGAAGCTCTTCACCACTATCCGAACTTGCTCAACCGGAACTTTGTTGCAGAGCGGCCGAACCAGAAGTGGGTAACAGACATCTCATACATCCGCACCGGACAAGGCTTCCTTTATCTCTCTGTGATCCGCGACCTCTATGACAACAGCGTTGTCGCCTACAAGACTGGAACAGAACAGACCGTCAATCTTGTTCTTAACACCATTCGTGCTGCCAAGAGAAATGAGAAGGTCACTGCAGAGTTGCAGCTCCACAGTGACCAGGGCTTTCAGTATACCTCACCAGCGTACTTTAAGCTGACTCAAGAATACGGTATTACGCCGTCCATGTCAAGACGCGGGAATCCTTACGACAATGCTTTGGCTGAAAACTTCTTCTCGATTCTTAAAACGGAATGCCTCTACCGACAGAAGATTGCGACTTTTGAGGAGGCCCGCACTCTCATTGACGACTACATCTTCTTCTACAACCACCAACGCATTCAAACCAAAACAAAACTGACACCGCTGGAGCTGCGGTGCCAGTTCGTTGCTTAATTCTTCTTTTCCTACTCAGCGGCCTTTTTGTGCTGTCCGCACAAATTGGGGCAGTTCAGCTCGCAGAGTGCCTTGCTGGCATATGTGATTTATACCGCCCTGAACATCTTCTGTGTGGCGGAAGGCTATACCTGATTGCTGCAGTAGGTGCGCCTGCAAACATGGGGCGTGCCCTTCGACAATTGCACTTAATAGATCTTGTTGTACTTCTCAGCGACGCTGCGCTTATGGGATTACAGGCTCGTTTTCTTCCGCGTACATTTGTTCCGCCACGGCCTGGATATCAAAGCCGTCAAGATCTGCCGCCGCAACGGAAAGGGAGTACTTGATGCCGATCTCCACGTCATACCATGTGATCAGGTCAATATAACCGGCATCATTGACAGAGCGGTAGGTTTTTCCGGCCATATGGCCTTCGCCCCAATTCGCAAGCGTCACATCCTGCGGACCGGCCGTCCACTCGGTATAGATGCCCGAGATATCGGCGTCCTCCGCAACGCCCATCTGAGCGCGCGCGGTAAAGTTCATATCATCCAGCACAAAGCTCAACTGGACCATGGGTTCCACACCGTTTGCCGGATCCCCAAGGGCTTCACACATGAGCCAGGTCTGCTCCCGGGCGCCTTCCGGAGCCTTGAACAGGCGGGGACATAGCTCACGGGCCTTCTCTTCCGTGATCTCCACCCAGGGATTTGCCAGCCCCACGGCGCTGTTTTCTTCCTGCGGAGCAGGCTCCTCCGCCGCGGCCTCTTTCTGCCCCGGATCGTTCGCCGGCTCCGCTGTTTTGCCGCAGCCGGCCAGGCTCACGACGGACAAAGAGAAAACGGCAAGCAGCAACAGGACTATCTTTTTCATACAAATTTCCCCCTTTTTATATCATGTCGCCACGGGCGACAGCAAAAGCGTCCGGATCTGGTAGAAGTATACCATATCCGGACGCTTTTGCATAGAGGGTCCAGAGCTTACTGCTCAGGTCAGCCCATGATGACGCGGACGCTCACGGTGCTGCCAGCGCTCTGCACGGGGATGACGCCGTCGGGGACCGGATCGCCGTTGACGTACAGG
>JBGUWL010000058.1:0-18747 GCA_045221075.1 Acutalibacteraceae bacterium | reverse complement strand
CTGTGCGTATGCACAGATGGGCGCAGCCTCGGGCGGCGCCTTTTCCGATTAAAAGTGTCAGCTTTTAATCGGAAAACAGTATCACATGGGGATAAGCAGCATACCCCTGTCCGTCACCACATCATCGGCAAGCTCGTTTTCGCTGCGTATGGCGTCCACGGATGTGCAGTAGGCTCTTGCAATATCCCACAGCTTTTCCCCCGGGTCGGCATAATACAGTGTCAGCGCCGCCGACCTGTCCTTTAGTCTGCACCTGTCGTCGGGAGCGGATACGCCGGATATACCCTTGACCGTCAGATTTTCAGTTACGGTCCCGCAAAGCTTCATATCGGCGCGCACATCTATGGCGTTGTCGCCGGTTATGCGGAAGGTCAGTCCCGTGATGGATGTGTCAATTTCAGCTGTCGGCTCACATAGTCCTTCCGGTACCTGAGGAGCTGCGGTAAAGTCCATGGAGCGCTCCAGATAAAAGGGTGTTTCCTCCTCGTCCTGAGCCAGCAGACAAAGCTCCAGCTTTCCCCTGACCTTCAGACTGTTGTCTTCAAAGCCGCATACAGTGCTCACACCTTCACACCAGAGATCTATCACCCGTGTGATGACCGCATCTCCCGTGGAAATTTCCTCTTTTGCGGTGATATCCTCGTTTATCATCGCTGCGGTGTGGGTAAAGCGGTAGGTCTTTTCCTCAAGCTCAAGGTCGTATTCAGTGGAATAGGCGTCCTCGGTGAGGGTAACGGTCCTGTCCTCCATAGCAGTGACCGATGCGGAAAGCCGGGCGTCAAAGGTGACAAGGGTGCTGTTTTCGTCAAACTCGGATTTCAGCGCCGTATCATAGTTCATAACCTCAAGGGAGACACGGTTCATGGTGCTTTCCGTCATACCCGCGGCATCCAGCACCTGAGTAAAGGGGATCGAAAAAGTCATGGTATCCTGCGCGCCCGTTTCAAGGTCCGTCACATAAAGCAGTCTCAGCCTCGCTTCGCCGCTGAGCATCAGCTTGCCGTTCATGGCCTTGCCGTTGTCATGGGTAACGGTAAGGTCGCTGCGGAGAATACTCTGGGGCGAGCCCTTGCCCTGTCCGATGTCAAGCACCTCTGTCAGCGAAAACTGCTGCTGACCCAGACCGCAGAGCCGGCTGACAGTGATGCTCTTTGAACGCTGCTCTATGTCATCCCCCTGTATCCCGCCGGAATATTCCGTATCGGCGGAGCATTTCACCGCGGCAATAACGGAAAATGCCCCGTGAATATCCGCGCGTCTGGGACTTACTGCCCTGCAGTTAAGGTACTCTGTCTTTGTCCTTACAGTGCAGATGCAGCTTTCGGAGTAATTCTTTACCGTAAAGCTCACCGAAAACGGCACCGAATGTTCACACAGACGGATGGCCTGTTTTTTTGCGTCCAGATAATAAAGGCTCAGCAGAGCGCTGCCCTCGACCTCCAGTCTGTCGCCGTTCAGACTTTTCGCCGTGACGCAGGGACAGATACGGCATTTCAGTATTTTTTCTATGTCCGGACAGTAATCCGGCAGATTCAGCTCAATATCCACCGGCTGCTCCCTGCTGCCCTCAAAAATCGTTTCAAGCTGTGGGCAGGTCTCCCTTGCAAGCTGATACTCCATTTCCCAACATCCTCTCTCCCATTGTTGATTCATTGAATGTATATGTACCCGGGGATCGGTTTATACTTAACTCCCATTAAAAGCAGACATAGTCTGCTTTTAACAGCGCGTCGGAGTCTGCATGAGACGTCATCTGTGCGTATGCACAGATGGGCGCAGCCTCGGGCGGCGCCTTTTCCGATCAAAAGTGTCAGCTTTTAATCGGAAAATAGTATTATTACCGGAATGTATTGCCGGATCCTTTTGCCCTGTGACCGGTTTCGCCAAAATGCATGGGAGAGCTGCGATACAATATAAGGAATCACTGAACAAATCACGCCTGACGGCTCAGCGCCTGTCTTGCTTGCCCTTTTTCCGCCATCCTGCACAAAACTCCATTGACAACTTCAGGTTGCCTGCGGTCGTTTTGCACGATCTGACGAAAAAATTGCTGACGCAATACAAGCAATGGATTTATTCAGTGCTTCCAAAAATAAAGGAGGGCGATGCGCATGAATCAGAAGATCAGTTTTGACGACGGTGTACTGACGGTTTTGCTTTCGGGAGAGATCGACCACCACACGGCCCGCCGGATACGGGAGGAAACCGATTCCCTCATCCAGCAGCGGCGGCCGTCTCTTCTGCGGCTGGATTTTTCCGGAGTGGGATTTATGGACAGCTCGGGGATCGGACTGATAATGGGTCGGTACAGGATGATGTCCCTTTACGGAGGCGAGCTAAGGGTCATCAATGTACCCCGGGAGCTGTCAAAGCTGATGGTGCTTTCGGGACTGGGAGCGCTGGATATTTTTGAGACAAGGAGTGAAGTCTGTGAATGTGCAGAATGAAATGAAGCTGACCTTTGAGAGCCGTTCCTGCAATGAGGCATTTGCCCGGTCTGCGGTGGCGGCATTTATCACCCAGCTTGACCCCACCATCGGAGAGCTGAACGATATCCGCACGGCCGTTTCCGAAGCGGTAACGAACTGTGTGGTACACGCCTACAAAGACTCGATAGGTACTATTGCGATCACCGTGAAGATCCTTCCGGACTATCAGGCAGAGATCCGTATAAAGGACACGGGCTGCGGCATCGGCGACATAAAAAAGGCGATGGAGCCCCTTTACACCACAGCTCCCTCCGAGGAAAGGGCGGGACTGGGCTTTGCGGTAATGGAAAGCTGCTGCGACAGGGTGAGCGTCAGGTCAAGACCGGGCAAGGGTACCACCGTCACCCTGAAAAAACGTATAAGCCGGAGGATGAGCGATGGATAACGCCGCTCTCACCGCCGAAGAAAATCTGGGACTTGTCCATGCCTGCGCAAAGCGCTTCAAGGGCAGGGGTATCGAATATGACGACCTGTTCCAGGCGGGATGTCTGGGACTTATCAAGGCGGCTGAAAGATTTGACAGCGGTCTGGGATACAAATTCTCTACCTACGCCGTGCCGGTGATACTGGGAGAGATTCGCAGACTTTTCCGTGACGGAGGCAGCGTCAAGATCTCACGGAGCCTTAAGGAGCTTTCCATGAAGGTCAGTCAGGCAGCTCAGGAATGGCAGCGCACAAAGGGACGGGAACCGACGGTTTCGGAGCTTGCCGAAGCTCTTTCCCTCTCGCCGGAGCAGGTGGCGGAGGCTCTGAACGCCTCCCGTCAGCCATTGTCACTGACGGCGGACGACGAAGAACAGGGCGGACAGACCGACATTCCCGTGCCCTCTCCCGACGAAGCCGTAACGGACAGCATCGCCCTTCACACGGAGCTTGACCGATTGCCGGAGAAGGACCGGACGCTGATTATCCTGCGGTTCTTCAAGGGACTTACCCAGTCAAAGACCGCCGCAAGGCTCGGTATGACACAGGTACAGGTGTCCCGCCGTGAGAAAAAGCTGCTGATGCTCCTGCGGGAAAGGCTGACCTGACAGAAGGTCCTATGTCCGGTCATGCAGTGGTACCGCTTATCGGAAAGGGTCCGAAACCAAAACACTGCGCAAAAAAGCACCGCCGTTCAAAGTAACGGCGATGCTTGTTTTTTTTGATCGTAAATATCCGGCGGTCAACCGATCAGCTCTGCCACCAGCTTTTCCAGTTCCTTCATATCTGCGGTAGGTTCAAAACGGGCGACCACATTTCCGCTGCGGTCAACGACAAACTTGGTAAAGTTCCACTTTATATCCGGATTGTTCTGATAGTCCTTGTCGATACCCTTAAGCAGCTTGTTCATCGCAAAGGCCTTGACGCCCTTTCCGAAGCCCTTGAAGCCCTGCTGTTCCTTCAGATATTCAAAAAGCGGCAGGGCATTTTCGCCGTTTACATCCGACTTTTTCATCTGGGGAAACTGTGTGTTGTACTTAAGGGTGCAGAATTCGTGTATCTCGTCGTCCGTTCCGGGAGTCTGACCGGCGAACTGATTGCAGGGAACATCGACGATCTCAAGTCCCCTTTCGTGGTATTTTTCATACATTGCCTCAAGGGGCTTGTAGTGAGGTGTGAAGCCGCAGCCCGTTGCAGTGTTGACGATAATGACCACCCTGCCCTCAAACTCCTTCATTGAAAGCTGACCGCCCTTTGTATCGGGCACCGAGTATTCATAAAAACCCATATTGATCCTCCTTGTCAGATGAAATATTGTTTATGATACAATTATATTTTATCTGGCTTTTGTTTGTCAAGATGCAGTTAGTCACAACAAACCGCAAAAAGCAAGACCGATAACAAAAAAGCACCGCCGTGAAGCGATGCTTTTGAGGATGTCCAGATGAAATGAATTATTTGTTGTTTTTCTTAAGCTTTGCGGCGGTGAAAGCAGTTGCAAGAGCTACCACACTCATTACGGCAAACACAACAGCCGTAGTGTTGCCGTCGTCGCCGGTCTTTACATTGTTGTTAGAGGGGGTCGTGCTGTTCTGAGTGTCGGTGCTGCCGTTCTGGGTGTTATCTGTCTTGGTGTCTTCCTCTGCCTTTGAATCGTCATCGATAACTGAGACCTCAAACAGCTTTGCAATAACGAATCTTGAGCAGTGAGGAGCAACTGCAGAGATCGAGGTATCGGTCGCCTGAGCGTTCAGATCAACATAAGCGCCGCCGTCCTTAAGATAAACGGCATCGTATGTAACACCGTTGGCAAAATTGAAAACAAGACCTACGTTTGTGGGAGATACGGCTTCGCCGCCTGAGGTGGCAAAATCCAGATCTATTATATCACAGTAATCAACTGCGCCTGCGGTCTGTGAAGCAACAAAAGAAGCAGTCTCTGCATCATCAATAACGGCCTGGCCGTTCAGTACATAATCACCGGCGGGAAGGGAACCTGCGGGCAGAGTTGCAACGATAGTCATAAGCTCGCCGCCGCCGCGGGCATCAACAGCTACGGTAAGAACCGTCTCCTGGCCTTCAAGGACTGTAAAATCAACGGAAGGTGCAGATTCGCCAAGGGATGTGGCGCTTACGGAAGCAGCGGAAACCGACATAGCAGCAACAGCAGCAGCCATAGCCGTAACGAGTGTCTTCTTCATGTTCATCTTCAAAACCTCCATATTATCGTTGGATAGTGCTGTATGGATAGAATCATACCATACAGGCTCACATTAGTCAAGTAAAGCGCGAAACTTCTAAATATTTGTACATACAGCCGGAAAAAAACGGCCCCGTTTTGTGTAACTTTCAGATATACTTCATACAGGTATCAGAACAGGTTCAGCCAGGTCTGATAGTTCTCGCAGCCGTGGGCTCCATCGGAAAGTCCGTAATAGAAATGAACGTAGGAAAGTGCCAGAACGGAAAGGAGGAATATCATGGATATGATCCTGCGCCCTTTTACTGATGTAATGTTTATCAGCTTGTCACCTGCGGTGGTATATCTTATACCCTTGGTCTTGAGGCTCTGATATATGACCGGCACAAGCAGTATCATAAAGATTATGAAATAGTAGGAAAGACGCTCGATGATACTGTGCTTTGACATGGTGACCATCATGATGGTTCCTATCAGCGTCAGATTTGTGAGGTAGCGGTTCTCGGAGGTAAGGTTTATGGTCTCCATCTTTACCAGCACAAAGGCCGCAATGGTGATAAACAGCGGCAGAATGGCATATACGAAGGAGACGCCCTCCACAATGAATACCGACTCCTTGTATTCCTCGTGATAGAAGTTGGTGACAAGGTCGATCAGGTTTGTGGATGCGGTGTAGAACCAAAGCATGATAAAGCCGTAGATAAGAAGCTCCTTGAGTCCCGGCTTCATCTTTACAAGCAGATAGACCGGTATCATGAACAGCGCCGTCTGATGGAAGAAGGATGCAATTAGTATAATGACGGCATAGAGGATAAACTTGTTTCTCTTCATAAAATGCCATGCCAGCATCATCAGAGACAGGGCGATCATCTGACGCAGGAAGTTCATGCACATGAAATACACGAACATATTTACATAAAGAATCGTGGACAGCCATGGCATCTCGGAATTCTTGTATATGAAGATGGCGGCGGGCAGAATGGCGATGACCGAAAGCACTATCATGTACCATTGATAATCCATTCCGGGTATCATGCCCAGCAGCTTTGTAAAGATAACAAAGCCGGTCTCCCAGTCCTTATAGGACAGGGTACCGAAGCCTGCCTCCTGCATATTGTTGAATCCGAAGGCGTACATCTGATAGTCAAGACCGATAGAATAGCGGAAGGCCATCAGGATGAAAAGCTGGCTGAAGGCCAGAAGTATGAAAATAAGGTTTTTGGACTTTGAGGGCTTTCTGAAACAGAATATAGCCGCCCACAAAATCAGAACCGCATTATTGATGGTATAGAATAACAATAACAACATCTCCTGTCAGTCAGGCCGCCTCGGGGTATCTCCCGGACTCACCTGGCGTTCTTTGAAAAAATGACCTTGGTAACCGTTTTGAAAAGTATCTTGATGTCAAAAGCCACGGACCAGTGTTCAATGTAATATATGTCGTGCTTTATCCTTTCCTCGATGGAAGTGTCGCTGCCTCTCAGATCGTTCACCTGCGCCCACCCCGTCATGCCGGGCTTGACATAGTGCTTGACCATATAGAGAGGTATGGACTTGCGGTATTCGTTGACATAGAAGGGGATCTCCGGCCGGGGACCCACAAGGCTCATATTGCCTTTCAGAACATTGAAAAGCTGGGGCAGCTCGTCAATGCTGAATTTGCGGATGAACTTGCCGAATTTTGTACAGCGGGGGTCGTCCTTTTCGGTAGACGAAAGGTCGTCCTCCGTCTCTTCCCTCATGGAGCGGAACTTGTACATGGTAAAGGGACGCTGAAAAACGCCTACACGCTTTTGCTTGAATATCACCTTGCCGGGGGATGTACACTTGATTATTATGGCCGTTGTCAGCATCAGGGGTGAAAAAATCACTATCATCAGAAGGGAACCCACAATATCAAGGAATCGCTTCATGAACTTGTTAAGAGTATGGTCAAGCGGCACCCTGCGCATACTCATGACCGGTATTCCGTCGAAGCTGGATATGTAAATACGGGTGGAAAAGGTCGAAAACATATTGGGAATGATGGAATACTTTACACCCCAGCGGTCACATACCGCTATCATATGCTCCAGATAGGGCTGTGACTTGTCCGAAAGCATGATAAGAGCTTCATCGGGCATGGTCACGCTGAAATATTTGGAAACGTTCTTGTAGTTTCCAAGGTAGGTCACTCCAAGCTGAGAATGGGGAGCGGCATCAAAATATCCCAGTATCTCATAGCCCATGTCGGGGGACTTGTTGATCTTTTCAAGAAAGTTATTGGTACAGTTGTTGATACCCACAAGAACAAGGAATTTTTTGTTGTAGCCCTTTTTTCGCATCATCCTCAGGAACCTTCTGAGAACGAACCGGTACAGACACGAACAGAAGCACTGAACAAAGAAATAGAACATGAAAACAAGCTGGAACTGGTGCATCCTTGAAAAGATCATTGAAGATACTATCATGATGACAAACAGCAGCAGTCCGGATTTCATTATGTTTACCGCCTCGTGGGCAAAGGCCGTTGAACGGTATGAACGGTACAGGTCACAGGAACGGTTGCACAGCACCTGGCCCGCGGCGATCAGGATGGGCAGAGTGATAATGATGCGGATGTCGTAGTGGTCATAGAGAAGAGCGTCCGTATGACACAGGTACAGCGTTATGTAGTATGCAGCCACACTGCTTCCGAGACTGAGGAACAGGTCGATCACGATATGGACCGCATTGAGCTTATTCTGATACTGTTTGAGCAACCGCTTTCACCACCTTATACTGCGAAAAATCAAACCACAATTACTGCAGAACATAATCTGCCATATTATCTATTCTAATATATCACTATGGTTTAGTCAATATATTTTTGAAATTACCGGAAACTGCCACAAGAATGTCTGCACCTTCCATAAAATATGTCATGATGTGACAGTAAGAATATTTAAAAATGTCATGGACAAGAGGATAAAGGGGTGATATAATAAGAATGTTATATTGGCTTATTGCGCCGCATTGAAACCCCTTTTCCGCCCGACAACGGGTCTGCAGCCGCCCTTCCGGAGAACACGGCAAGGGAATAGTTAAAAAGGAGAGATTTGATGAAAAAGGGACTTTATGAGTTTATGAACTACTTCCCTTTCCTGAAGGAAGTTGTAAAAAGAGACTTCAAGAAAAAATACTATAAATCGGTCCTGGGTGTTGCATGGTCCATGCTCAGCCCTCTGATGACCATGATAGTTGTGTCTATCGTCTTTTCCACCCTGTTCAACAGGAGCGTGCCCTTCTATCCGGCCTACTGGTTCAGCGGCAACCTTATCTTTTCCTTCATATTCGAGGCCTCTACCGCATCCATGGGATGTATGGTGGCCAATGCAGCCCTGATACGCAAGATGAAGATACCCAACTATTTCTTCTGCATCTCCGCAACGACACAGCACTTCATCACCATGCTGTTCTCCATACTCCCCTATCTTGCGGTGTGTATCGTAATCGGCGTTCCTATGACCATGTACTGGCTGCTGATACCCATTCCCCTGATGCTTTCCTATCTTTTTGCTCTGGGACTTGGAATGTTCATGTGCTCCTACGCTACCTTCCTCAGGGACCTCAACTATCTCTATCAGGTGCTCAAGCGTCTCTGGATGTATATTACCCCTCTCTTCTACCCCGTAGAGATCGTTCCCGAGCAGTTCCGCTTTTTGTGGGACCTCAACCCCGTATATGTCTATATCAAGATCTTCCGTGACATGGCCCTTGACGGCAATATGCCCTCCGAAAAAATGCTCATCGTGGGCACCATCTATGCAGTCCTTATGCTGGCGCTGGGCGTCGTTACCTTCAAGGAAAAGGAAGACCGCTTCTTCCTCTACATCTGACAGACCCCGCTGTATACCATATATAATGTATAGCTGTTCCTGCAGTATACTATATATAATGTATAGGTCTTCCTGAACCCATATATATAATGTAGGAAATGTATTTCAACAGACCATCAAAGAGGTGTAAGTATGCCTGAAATAAAACGTGAAAGACTGAATATCTCCTCCGACAGCCCTGCCCCCGTTCAGAAAACGGAAGAAAAAAAGGCTGTCCCCCAGAGGATAATCACTTCCGCCCACGAGATCGACGACAATGTGTGCGTTGACGTAAACGATGTTTCCGTTCTGTTCAACCTGAGCAAGAACCGTGAGGACGGCGTAAAGGAATATTTCATTAACCTTATGAAGGGCAAGATCGGATACAATGAGTTCTGGGCCCTGAGAAATATCTCCCTCCAGGTAAAGAAGGGTGAGTCCCTCGCTCTTATCGGGCGCAACGGCTCGGGCAAGTCCACCCTGCTCAAGACCATTGCCGGCATCATCAAGCCCGCAAGAGGCACCGTAAAGGTACGGGGCAATATCGCTCCCCTGATCGAGATAAGCGGCGGCTTTGACCGCTCTCTTTCTGCCCGCGAGAACATTTATCTTGCCGGCACCATGCACGGACACACAAAGAAATATATCCAGAAGCGCTTTGACGAGATCGTGGATTTTGCCGAGATCGAAAAGTTCATTGATGTTCCCCTGAAGAATTATTCCTCCGGTATGGTGTCCCGTCTCGGCTTTGCCATAGCCACCTGCGTAAACGCCGATATCATGATCGCCGACGAGGTGCTGGCAGTAGGTGACGCCAGGTTCCGTATGAAGTGTGAGGAGCGTATCGCTCAGATGCTGCAGGGCGGCACCACCATCCTGTTCGTCTCCCACAGCACACTCCAGGTCAAGAAAATATGCAAAAAGGCCGTATGGCTGGAAAAGGGCAAGATCGTTGCCTCCGGCCCCACCGCCGAGGTCTGTGACAAATATATCAGCTTTATCAATTCAATGCCTGCAAGCACCGTCAAGCAGCCGGACAGAATGGTCTGACGCTTCCGGCGCCGAAGTCCTTATGATTCTGCCGCCGCCTTTCCTGGGGGCGGATCTGGAGTGTTGGATGTGAAAAAAATATTGATATGCGCTTCCCGTATATCACACATACTGAATTTTCATCTGCCCTACATAGAGCATTTCAAGGATATGGGATATGAGGTCCATGTGGCGGCTCAGGGAACTGCAGACCATCCTCTGATAGATCATTGCTATGATCTGATGTTCGTCAAGAATCCCCTGTCCCTCCGTAACGCCAAAACCATAAAGAGCCTGAAAAAGCTCATGCGTGAGAATCGCTACGACCTTGTGTACTCAAACTCGACCCTTGCAGGCGCGGCCGCCCGCATGGCCGTAAGAGGTCTGGGAAAGGACCGGCCCCGGTGCATACATATCTCCCACGGATATATGTTTGACAGAAAGAAGGGTCTGCGCTCGACCGTCTACCGCACGGCGGAAAAGCTCTCCGCAGGAGTGACCGATATCCTTGTGGTAATGAACGATGAGGATATGAAGCTGGCAGAGCGGTACCGTCTGGGGCGTTCCCTGTACTTTACAAACGGCATGGGACTCTGTACCGACAGATTCCCTCCCATCAGCGACGACACCCGCCGGCTTACACGCAGCCGGTTCGGAGCCGTTGACACCACTGCGGTGTTTTTGTGCGTGGGAGAATTTTCCTCCCGCAAGAACCAGACCCTGCTCATTGAGGCCTTCAACAAAATGCACAGCCGGCACAAGGATTCCGTGCTGATACTTGCGGGCAGCGGAAAAACTCAGGACGAGTGCCGCGAGCTTGTGAGCAGGTATGAGCTTGAACCGTGGGTGCGCTTTGTGGGACATACAAAGGACGTCAACACCCTCTACCGGAGCTGTGACGTTCTTGTCTCGGCGGCAAAAATGGAGGGTCTGCCCTTTAACCTTATGGAGGCGCTCTACTGCGGGATACCCTCGGTGGTATCCGACATCAAGGGTCACACCGACCTTGTTGAAAACGAAAAAAACGGTCTGATCTTCCCCATTGACTGCAGTGCGCCCGCAGAAGCGGCCGCCGGAGCCATGCTGAGGATCGCCGAGGACAGGGAACTGTACCGGAAGCTCTCATCAAACGCTTCCCTGGACCCGAAGTATTACATAGAAAACGTAAGACCCCAGCTGCTGAAAGTCCTTGACGGCAGCTTTGACCAATCCCAAATCAAAAGCCCGGAGGTAACCTACCAATGAAGAAACGTCTGATATGCTTTTTCACAGTGACCGTCATGCTTCTTTGCTGTTTTTCTGCCGCCGTCAGCGCAGTAGGAGACGTTATAGACTTTACCAGAGACAGTCTGAGCCTCTATCTGGGTCAGAGCTATCAGCTGGCCATGAACGGCAGCGTCACCGTGAGCAGCTTTTCATCATCCGACCCCGGTATTGTATCGGTCAATGCAGAAGGTATGGTCCGGGCGGACTCTGTGGGAACCTCAATAATCACCGCATACGATGACAAGGGCAACTCGGCCACCTGTACCGTCAGCGTACTCAAGGGTACAGCACCCCAGTCCGTCGAGCTTGAGACCCAGAGCCTGACCATGACAGAGGGCGAATCCTACGCACTGAGCGCAAAGGTACTTCCGGAAAACATTGACGATCCCCGCCTCTTCTATTTCAGCTCCGACGAATCCGTTGCAAGGGTGGACAAGAACGGCTACATCAAGGCCCTCAAAAACGGCGTTGCCGTTATCACCGTGGAATCCTCCAGCGCCGCCGTGTCCTCAAAATGTATCGTCAAGGTCAACAGACGGTCCGGACAGAACAGCTTCAGCGTTTCCATAAGCGGCACCCTCTACTCAAGCGCCAGTGAAAAAAAGCCAAATATGCTGGTGGAGCTGAGCACCTCAAATCAGTCCTACGAGGCAACCACTGATATCAATGGAAAGTTCTATATTGACAATATTGTACAGGGTAACTATACCATGAGAGTTTTCCGCAATCAGCAGTCCCGTCAGGCCGTGGCCGCGGGTCAGGTGTCGGTAGGCTCCTATGATATAACTATGCTCTGCTTTATCTATGGCAAAGATTTGGTTGTCATTTCTCAGGACGATCAGGTCGGATCCGCCACTGTCACGGATGTCACACTTAAAAATCAACCGACCATTCTCAATGTAGGAGAATCTCACGACCTGAGCTTTACGGTTACTCCCAAAAACGCTGCTCTGCCCACCATGAAGTGCAAATCCAGCAACGAGGATGTTGCCGTTGTGGACGTTGACGGACGCATAACGGGTATTTCCGAAGGTACAGCCAATATCACATACGCAACAGCCGACGGAAAGATCTCACACACCTGTAAGGTCACCGTAGTCAACTCAAACAAAAGCGACCTGAGCTGGCTGATAATCGCTTTTGAGGCCCTGACTTTCATCACAATCATAGTCCTGTTCCTGATATCATACCGCAGGTTCATCCGCGGCAAGGAGCGTGAGGAGGGTCTTATTCCCGCCAAAAAAGCCAGGAGAGTACGCAAATGATAATAGCAGCAATAGCCGCCGGAGGCTCCGGCACAAGAATGGGCGGTGAGCTTCCCAAGCAGTATATGGAGCTCCTCGGAGAGCCTATACTTATTCGCACCGCAAGACAGCTTATAACCCATCCCCGGGTGGATGCCGTTGTTATCGGCGTAAGACACGACTATGTGTCCTACACACGGGAGCTGGTCGAAAAATATCTGCCCGGTGAAAACATACGCATCACCCCGGGCGGAAGCAACCGGAACGAGACCCTTGTTTCCATCATCAATTATTCACTCTCTGAGCTTTCCTGCGCAGAGAGTGATATTATGCTCACCCATGACGCCGTGCGCCCCTTTGTGCCCCACCAGGTCATCAGCGGGACCATAGACGCCCTTGAAGGCTGCGATATCTCCACCGCCGCCATCGCGGAAACGGATACGATCGCAATGTCCAGGGACGGTACCTGCGCTGAGGCTTTCCCTGACAGGAGCCTGTTCTTCCGCATACAGACGCCCCAGACCTTCCGGATCGGAGCTTTTCTTACCGTATACGCCGGTCTGAGCGATGCAGAAAAGGCCGCCGCCACAGATGTGTGCAGTCTTTTCAAGAAAAAAGGGCGTACCGTTCACCTTGTGGAAGGCCACCGGAACAACATAAAGCTTACCTATCCGGAGGATATGATACTGGCAGAAAGCATACTAAAATGACGGTACCTGTTGGAAAAAACTGTGAAAATACTCACTTTTCTTTTACTATTGTTACACGTTTGTAATTACTTTTGGTAAATACTTCTATCATTTTCAGCCTTTGTCACGGGTTTATACACTATTGTTACAAAATACTCCCTTGTATAACTTGTACAATCTTTTTGGATAAATTTACCTTGATTTCTAAAATTTTATTTTATTTCGGCGTTGACTTTACAAAAACCCTGTGCTATAATGATTACATTGCAAGTAGACTTGCAATAAATTAAGGAGGATGTTTATCATGAGATTCAAGAAAACTTTCTTTGTAGCTCTGACTACCATCGCTGCTGCACTTGCTATTTCTACTTCTGCAAGCGCTTCAGGTCTTGGCAACACCAATCCTGACACCAGCGAGACCGTTAAGACCGGTGACAACAGCATGGCTGTTGTAGCTGTTCTGGGTGCAACCGGCGTTGCTGCTCTGGGCACTGCTGTTGTAGCTACAAAGATGAAGAAGGCTTCTAAGTAATTTTTGCTTAGAGTTCGATTCACAACAGGTAAAAGCAGATCGAAAGATCTGCTTTTATTTTTTTGCCTGAAATATGATTCTGGGCAGTCAGAAGCAGATCGAAAGGTCTGCTATTATTTTGCCTGAAATCCGATTCGGAGCAGTCAGAAGCAGATCGAAAGGTCTGCTTTATTATATTATGGGTAACGGCTTTATACAGCCAATAACGGCATAGAGTTATTTTGATGGTCCGTGTTTTATTCTATCCATACTCCACGCTCCACACTCCTCACTCCTCACTCCTAACTCAAATAATTCCACTTTCCCAATTCCACATTCCACATTCTCCAACTCCACACTCCTGACTCCACACTCCTCACTCCTCACTCCTGACTGAAACAAACCAATACCCATAATTGTTTGTTTCATAGATTTTCTTCGGGTGATCATGTTTTTATCTGCTTGTTTACTTTTTAGTTTAATTGTGCTATTATTCATATAGATAGCAAATCAAATTGGTACACCCAATACCGGAAAGGATGATAAGTTATGAAACACCGCAGATTATTATGCGCCTTTATGTCCACAGTTCTTTTTGCCCTGCCCTTCTTTACAGGCTGCAGCGGTTCCGGTGACGGCGGCGCGTCCTCCGGAACCCAGATCTCCGGCAGCACACAGAACCCCACACCCGATATGTGGAAGGTGGACGACAACAAGGGTCATTCCATCTATATGATAGGTACGATACACGTGGGCGACGAATCGGTAAATAATATGCCCGACTATGTTGAACAGGCGTACGCAAGCTGTGACAGTATCGCCATAGAAGCGGATATCTCCGGTATTGTGGCCGGCACATCGGATACCACTCAGTATGTCTCCATGATGATGTATTCCGACGGAACCACCATCAAGGATCATATTACCCCCGAGGTTTACCAGGGTGCTGTAGACAAGCTTACGGCCGCCAATCTGTACAACGAGGTCTACGACCAATTCAAGCCCTTTATCTGGACGTCGCTGCTGAGTATGACCCTTCAGGGAACCAATGGACTTGATATCAACCACGGATTTGACGTTGTTATGACCAACAGGGCCAGAAATGACGGCAAAAATGTCATTGAGGTGGAATCCCTCGAGTCACAGTTTGAGATGTTCAACAGCTTTTCTGACGGTCTTAATAACCTTATGATCGCCGAGTATCTCAAACCAAACTATGAAGAATTCGCCAACAAAGCCACCCTTGAGATCTACAACAGCTGGAAGGCCGGAACGGTTTCCGAAGACATGGTGATCTCATCCACCTTTGAGGGCGCAAATGCGGAAAACGAACAGTATTATCAGGAGTACTACGAAAAGCTCCTCATCGAAAGAAACAAGATCATGGCCCAGGCTGCCATGCAGTATCTTGAAAACGGGTCAAAGGTATTTCTGATGGTAGGCGTACTGCACTTCTATGGAAACGGCGGTATTGTAGACCTGCTTCAGAAGAGCGGATACACCGTCACAGAGGTCCATTAAGCCTTAAGCCACTGGTTCCCCTCACACAACCACACAAAGCCCCTCAGAGCCTTTCACGGCGTCCTGAGGGGCTTTCTCGCTGTCATTCAGCTTATATCATTAATCACAAGAATATTCTGGCTTTGCACAAGGACCGCCGGTCAGGCGGCATTCTCCGCCCCGTTCTGATACTAAACTCCCATTAAAAGCAGACATAGTCTGCTTTTAATAGCTCATCAGCGCGTCGGAGTTTGCATGAGACGTCATCTGTGCATATTCACAGATGGGCGCAGGCTCGGGCGGCGCCTTTTCCGATTAAAAGTGTCAGCTTTTGATCGGAAAACAGTATGAGATATCATAAGCCATCTTATAGAAAAACCGTATCAATACAAAGAAAGACTCCGCAGTCACTGGGACTGCGGAGCTTTTTGTCAGAAGAACGATTCAGAAGAAATTACTCTTCGTCTGATCTTTTTCTTGAAACTGCAAGAATAACGCCAAGTGCAGCAAATGCAGCAAAAGCAACGGCAAAGGGAGCAGTTGCATCACCTGTTGCTACATAACCGTCATCAACGGGTTTTGTGCTGTCGTTGTTGCTCTGGTTATTGGTGTTATTGGTCTTGTTGGTATCGTCGGACTTGTTGGTATCGTCGGACTTGTTGGTATCGTCAGTCTTGTCGGTATCATCAGTCTTGTCGGCATCATCAGTCTTGTCGGTATCGTCAGTCTTGTCGGTATCGTCAGTCTTGTCGGTATCGTTAGTCTTGTTGGTATCGTCTTCAACGGGCTCGGGCTCGGGCTCAGGCTCGATTTCTTCTATTGCAAAGCCTGCAACCCATACAGTGTAAGCTTCCGGATCATCTGCAGTGATACCGTCTTCATTTTCAACGACCTTGTTGGTGTCGAGATAGAAGTGAACGGTAAGGGGCTGACCTACTACAGCTTCAACACAGAAATTGGTCTGGCTGTTCTCTGTACGAACATAGATGGGTTCATATTCACCCCAGCTATACATCCAATCTCCGTCAAGACGGATCTTGAACTGAACACCGGAAAATCCTCTGGAAACATATTCAGCGTTTTCGTTTTCGGTCAAAGCCTCAGAAATCATATCCTCGGTAACTTCGGGAATGTATACGATTCCTTCGTAAACGCCGTCGCCGTCCTCATCGGTCATGGGAACGTCAGGAACAACATTGCCGTCCTCATCTATAGCTGTACCCCAGCCGCAGAAGGAACCGGTAACACCTACGGTATGATTCTTGATGTTCTCTTTGTTCAGAGTACCATCAACAACAGGATCAGGGAATTCTTCTATTACCTTAATGCCTGTATCCCATACGGTGTAAGCGTCAGGATCATCAATAGTGATCTCGTCCTGAGCATCAACGACCTTGGTGGTATCAAGATAGAAATATACAGCAAGCGGCTCGCCTACAACAGCTTCAGCGCAGAAGTTGGTCTGGCTGTTCCATGTACGGACATAAGCAGGCTCATACTCGCCCCAGCTGTATTCCCAGGCATTGTCGCAGCGGATCTTGAACTGTACGCCGCTGAAGCCTCTTGAAACATATCCCTCACCGTTATCCGTCATCGCCTCAAGGATCATGTCCTCGGTTACTTCGGGAATGAGTACCATTCCTTCATAAACGCCGTTACCATTTAAATCGATCATGGGAACGTCAAGGACAGCATTACCGTCATCATCGGGGTTGCCCCAGTTGCAGAAGGAACCGGTAATGCCCAGAGTATGCTCTTCGCCGTCAACAAAGATAGTATTATTATCGGTGTTGACGTCGCCTATTGCTGAGTAATAACTAACGACCCATGCTGTGTATCCATCCGCATCTTCAATAGAGTACCCGGAGCCCTCTACAGTTCTTGTGGTGTCAAGAGTTACATAGACAGTCAGAGATTTACCTACCTCAGCCTCTGCGCAGCAGTTTGTCTGGCTGTTCAATGTACGGGCATAAGCCTCTTCATAATCGCCCCAGCTGTATTCCCAGGCATTGTCGCAGCGGAGCTTGAACTGTACGCCGCTGAAGCCTCTTGAAACTACGCCTTCGGGACCTGCGTCTGTGTAAGACTCAAGGATCATGTCTTCGGTAACTTCGGGAATGTAAATAACACCATTATAGATGCCGTCGTTGTCGTCTTCTGTATACATCAGAACGTCATCATATATTCTGCCTTCATCATCGGGGTTGCCCCAGTTGCTGAAGGAACCGGTAATGCCCAGAGAGTGCTCTGTTCCGTCAATTACAATACCGTTTGTGATTGCGGGTCCGACATCGCCGACTTCCGCATCGTAATCAACTACCCAAACAGTATACGCATCGGGATCGTCTGCAGGGATCCCGGAGTCTTCTACCGTTCTTGTGGTGTCAAGAGTTACATGAATGGTCAGAGGTTTACCTACTTCAGCCTGAGCGCAGCAGTTGGTCTGGCTGTTCTCGGTACGAGCATAAACCTCTTCATAATCAGCCCAGCTGTAATCCCAGGCTTCGTCGCAGCGGAGCTTGAACTGTACACCGCTGAAGCCTCTTGAAACTACACCTTCGGGACCTGCGTCTGTGTAAGACTCAGAGATCATATCCTCGGTTACTACGGGAATGTATACGGTGCCCTCAAAGATACCGTCGCCGTCCTCATCGGTCATGGGAACGTCACCGTATATTGTTCCTTCATCGGTGGGGTTGCCCCAGTTGCAGAAGGAACCGGTTATACCCAGTGTGTGTTCCTCGCCGAATATTGTGAGGGCTGTTCTTTCAGCAGGCACGGGAGTGTCGCCTTCATCATACATATCAATGCAGGAACCGGTATATCTGTTCCATGCGCCTTCATTGTACTTATACTTGGTCTTTTCTACGCCTCTGCCTGCCTTGGGCCCAACAGAAGTGTCAACAACATAGACCTGACCTGCATTGGTTGTATCGCTGAACGCCAGGTCAGCAGTCTGGTAGCCGATCTCGCCTGCCCAGATCTCTTCATCGCTTCTGCCGCTGTTGAAGATCATCTTGGTAGCGTCGAAGGGTACCTTGGCCTGCCAGATATCTGTGCCGGGAATACGGGTCATTGCCGTACCGGGGAAGGATACGGGGTTGTAAACCCCGTTTCCGTCAGCGTCTTCAACAAGCTCGGAGCCGTAAAGCTCGCCGGTCTTGTCATAAGTAGGAGCGTAGCTATCCTCCCACCAGTAAGCATAAACGCTGTCCCACTGGGTCTCGCTGTTGTCGAAGAAGAAGTAATCGGTAGGAATACCGCTCAGGTTATCGGGCTCAGGATCGGGCTCGGGCTCGGGATCGGGCTCGGGATCGGGCTCGGGATCGGGATCGGGTTCGGGATCGGGTTCGGGATCGGGCTCGGGCTCTTCATCGGGCTTGCCGGTGTTGACATAAACCATGTCAGCCTGATCGTTGTCGTCGCCGCCTGCTCTGTAAGAGTAGATAACGGGCCAGAGTTCGAAGTCGTCTCCGCTTGTGTCGAGCATAACGGTTACGGTTGTGGGAGCAACCAGCTCGATCTCGCAGTTGGTCTGGCTGTTCTGAGTTCTGTCATAA
>JBGUWL010000057.1:0-19801 GCA_045221075.1 Acutalibacteraceae bacterium | reverse complement strand
AGGCACAGACGATTGTCGCAGGGTCGGCATCAAGGACGAAACAATAAGACTTCCCGAGCAAGGCTTCGTGATTGGGAACGGCATCTTGTGCAAAGAACTCATCAAGGTCAGTGTCTCCGCAATGAAAAGGCTTGCACGAGGAGAAAAGCTCCCGTGAAAGGACTTTGACGGTGCATGAGTCCAGGAGAAAAGCCATGCTATCTGAGCTTGGCTTTCTCAAGTATCCTTCTCGCTTCCTGCCGGGAGATACCGCAATCCTTGGTGTGAGGATTCTTTTCAGCAGCATCAGCCATCTTGACGAAGCGCTCTGCCGCTTCACCGGTAAGAATCGGGATTGGTCTGATAGGTGTTGCCATAATTTTGTCCTCCTTTTAAGTTTGAGCATCCATTTCGCGAATGCTCTGCAAAAGTAATGAATTTTTCTCATACCCCTACAATTTTTATGCAAATTGGTTGATATACTGGATTATTCCTCTGACGTGAAGATCAATGATGGCCCGGCGGCCGGTGGAGGATTCGAGGAAGGCGAGGTCAGCGGGGTTGTCGTGGAAGAGGTTCTCACTGAGGACGCTGGCGCAGAGGGTGTTTTTGAGGATGGCGAAGTCGGCTTCCTGGTCGGGGTCACCGTCGGAGTAGTCTTTGCGGATCTTGTGGCCGGGAAGGTATAGTTCTGCAGCGGCGTAGAGGCAGTCTGCAAGTCGGTCACCGGCGGTCTGACCGCGGGAGGTGTAGCAGCACCAGCCTCGGGCGGTCATCCAGTCGCGACCGTTCCCGGCAGCATTGGTATGGATGGAGACGAGGCAGACATTGCGTTTGCCCAGTTGGCAGCACCAGGCGTTGGCGCGGTCGGCGCGGGTGCGGAGGGAGACGTCGTGGGTTTCCGGGACAAGGAGGGTGGCATCGTAGCCGGCGGAATTGAGCTGGCGGACGATGGCGGAGGCGATGTCGCGGGTGTAGCTCCATTCGTGGTAGCGGCTGTCCGGGGAGCATTTGCCGGGGGTGTTGGAGCCGTGACCGTTGTCGATTAAAATTTTCATATACTGGTGGTTAAGATTCTTCACTTCGTTCAGAATGACAGCCAAGGTCGTTCAGAATGACAGGGTCATTTCATTTTCTCATAGTAGCCTTGTTTGATGCGGTTGAGGAGGCCGGACTTGCGCCAGGAGCCGATGTAGCGCTCGGCAGTGGGTTGCGGAATGCCGAGACGGGCGGCAATCTGGAGGAAGGTCTGGGTGGAGAAGGTGTCCGGGAGGGATGAGAGGAACTGCTGCTGGCGGTCAGAGCGTTCGGCGGCGGGTTTGCCGAGGTCGGCGCTGGAGAGTTCACGGTAAACGCGGACGGTGTGGCGGATGAGGACGCGGGCGATGGCCATGGCGCTCTGGAAGTCTTCGTCGTCGCAGATGAGGGTGGTGACGACTTCGCCGGTGTCGTGGAGGCGGAGAGCCGAGAGGATCATGGCGATGCGGAAGGTGATGAGGCCGAGGCGGCGGACGCTGCCGATGATGTCTTCGCCGAAGATGCCGTAGTACTGCTCCTGGGCGCTGCGGTAGTAGGAATGAAAGTCTAGCTGCTGGTCTGGGGTGAGGGAAAACTCCAGCTCGGGCTGCATCTCCAGGCGCTGGTAGAGGTCCAGGAAGCCGTAGCCGATGTCGTCAAAGATTTCCTCAAGGGTGGTGTTGGGCGTGCGTGCGAAGACATTGATCCATTCGAGGCGGAAGTTGAGGTAGTAGAAGATAAAGCGGCTGAACAAGCCGTTCTCTGCATCGGGGATGAGGGCGGATATCTGCCGGGGTGTTCCGGAGAGGACGGCGGAAAGCCGCGGGCGCAGGAGCTCAACGAACTCGCGGTCCTTGCGACGGGTGTAGGAGATGGGCTCATGGTGAAAGGCCTTGCGGAAGCCGTCGGAGTAGTTGCCGTAGTCGGAAGCGAAGACGTTGGCGAGGGTGTCGCCTTCGGTCTCGAACATGAGGCCGCCGCCTCCGTTATCGGAGAGGATCTGATAGACGGAGGTGGAGCTGGAGTTGGCCGGGATGATGAGCATCCTGAGGGGCGGCTCTTCCGGTGGCTCCAGGTCCGGGTTCTTTTTCTTGGCGCGGTCGAAGCGGGCCTTTGGGATGCGGTATTCATCCATTTCTTCGCGGTAGAGTTCCCGAAGCCGGTCATGGATGGGCTGTGCCAGGCGGCGGCAGAGGGAGAGCCGACCTTTGCCGGCGGATGCGGGCGCGGTGACGTAGAGGAAGAGGTTGGGATAGACCTTCTTGTTGTCGTAAACGCCGTACACCTTGCCGAGACAGGCGGACCAGGTGGCGAGGGCGCCGAGGATGAGGACGTCGGCATCCTCGTCAGAGCGGGCGTTACGGGCCACTTCGTCAAGGAGTCCAGGGAGGTGACCGTAGAGGCTGTGGGAGAAGGTGGGCATCGTTCCCGGGGCGGCGGTTTCCATCATTCCGTCAGTTCCATCAGTTCCATCAGGTGATGGAAAGTTTTGCGATGTTTTTTCCGAGGGGAAGCTGACGGAGATGCCGTTTTCCTTGGCGAGATGGAAGAGGGTGCGGATGGTGATGCCGTGGCCGTGGGCCCTCATGCACTTGTCGTACTGGTTGTCCGCTTCTTTCTCATCGTAACCCGGATAGAAACGGCTGAGGCGGTGGAAGTAGCTGCGACCGTTTTCTCCCAGGGCGTCTGTGAGTGCAAAGCCGAGGTCGCGCCACCGGTCGTATCCGGCGGTGATGTCGGTGCCGGTGGCTTCTATCCTTGCGGTCAGGCGCTCAATCTGGTCTTCAAGTGCCAGGGTGTAGGAGGGGTTGGCAGCAGACAGACGCTGCGGGCACTGTGGCTGTTCCGGCTTCCGGTCCGGCGCTTTTGCCGGTCCTTTGTCTTTCCATTCGCCGGGGTTGAATTTCTTTTTGGTCATAGGGCTTGGCTGAAGTCGGGGCTCAGGTAGGCTCCGGGGTCATACGGGAGGAAGCAGGCACGGCACACGTCTTTGCCTGAGGAATCTACGCTGACACGGTAAGTCTCGGCGATATAGGCGGAGACGGAGCGGAAGAAGTCGGCATGGCTGCATTCGGTAAGGTCGGTGGGGATAATCCATTTTAGGCCGTCGCCGGATGGGCTGCGGAAAAGGAGCATGGTGTCGAAATACTCGTCCTGCAGGAGTTCTGGGAAGAGACCTTCAACATCGGGAAGGTGGTCGAAGTCCAGACACAGGAGGCCGGAGTGCCGGATGAGTTTGTCTTCGCGGCGGACGGAGAAGGTGCCGGAGAAGGTGCAGTAGTCGAACTTGGCGGCTTTGTACATCCGGGCGTACTTTGGGTCTCGGATTTGCCGGAGTTCTTCGGTGCGGCGGCGGGCGTAGTGGCCGGTAATGTAGCGCCAGGTGTCCAGCAGGGATATCTGCTTGTAAGGGATGACGTTGCGTACGGGAGCACGGAAGAAGGAAAAATGGGGCTCTTCTTGGTACATGGCTATCGCTTGTTTCGTCCCGGATGATGGTTGGCCACGAAGCTTTCGGCCAGTTCCTGAATGTTGTCCGGGTTGACGGGGCGGCCTTCCCGGTTCCAGCGGATGATGGCGCGCCTGACGAAGAACAAGCGTTTGCCGCGCTTGATATAGGGAATCCTTTCTTCGGATACCCAACCGTAGATGGTCTGTACGGCGGGTTTTTCGGGGAGGAAGTCGGACAGCTCCTCCACGGTCATTTCCTGGTCCGGGTTGAGATCGCCCGGCTTGAGGCGTTTGAGTGCATCCCAGATGTAACGGACGAACAGATTTGTTGCCGCAAGAACGGATGGAACCTCTTCCTCCGGGATGGGGCGGAGGGTGACGAGTTCCTCTTCGAGCTGCTGTTCAAGGCTCTTGGCAGGCTGTGTAGCCTGGAGTTTTGCCTGGTCGAAGACCAGGTCGGACGGTTTTCTTTTAGGCATGGCTTTTTTGTGTTATGCCGCTGCCCTTCCTGCCCGGTGGTGCCTGTTGAGAGCAAAAAAGCCAGCGACGGTTTATTCGCTGGCAAAAATGAATATGGTTTTATGTGCCGGGGTAAGTGCCGGGAGTAGTAGGGGTTACCCCATATTTATCCTTGTTTGTCTTTTTCTATCTTTTGGGCAATGGACGGGAAGAGTTCCTGCAGTGCGCCCTGTACAATCCCGAGGTCTTTCTGGACGGACTTCTTGTCGAAGTCTATGTTGAGGTATTTGCGCAGGTTCTCTTCGCTGTGGCCGGAAATGAAGTGGATGAGCCGGGCCCAGGCTGTCTTGTCGGAGTTGGTGAAGTCAACGTGCAGTTCTCTGAAGAGGTAGTAGCACAGGATGGCGAGCTGGCTGGCGGTGGCCCCTTTTGAAGGTGGTGCCTCGTCGGCAGTGGCTGCACTGACTCCGCCGGTTGCAACGTTGGATTTCAGGTCCGCCTCCAGGAGGTCGAAACGGCTGGTGAGCATGGCACTGAGAATGCGGTGGAGGGATTCCCTGTCTCCAAGGAAGGATTCAGTGACTTCTTCCATGAAGGCGATCTTGCCGGGGCCGCTTTTTGTGGGTAAGATGCGGTCGACGGAGTCGATGATGGACTTGGCGAGGCAGAAGTCCTCCAGCAGGCTGGCCTGACTCTGGTCCATCGGAGCACGGAGTTGGGCTTCGGTGGGTATTCCGTCCAGATAGAAGTCAACAAATGGATAGTCCTGCCGGTGGGCTTCGAACCATTCTTTGAACTGATTAGTCTGGCTTTCTGTGAAAATATGCAGGGCGGAACCCAGATAGCAGGCTGAGGCCATGATGGCCATGCGCTGCTCGCTGCTGCAGGGATGGAATTCGTAAGTCTTGCGCCCGAGAGTCTCCGCAGGAGGGTTCCTGAATTTGGGACGGGGTGACAGTTTTTTGTGGAAGTCGTCAAGATGGGGGCCGATGTTCTCAAAGTTGGCCATTTCCTCAACGATAGTTTTTGCGCAGTTGACAAGGGATACGGACGGAATCTGCGCTTCCAGAAACTGGCTGCCGGGGTGACTGCCTTTTGTGTAGAGTTCCAGGATCATCCGGTACAGGGCCGTGTACTCCGGGCCCTGGTAGATGATGTCTGCGGCATTGTCGAAGTATCTGATGATTCTCATACGCGGTTATTTATGGGGATTGATGCCTATCTTGATTGATTCAGCAGCCTTGCGCTTGTTTTCATCCACGATGTCGGCATAGATCTGGGTGGTGGTGACATTGGCGTGGGTGAGCAGCTTGGAGACGGTGTAGATGGGGGTTCCGTTGCTCGCGAGAAGGGTGGCGTAGGTGTGTCGGAAGTTATGGAAGGTGATGTGTTTGTCGATGCCGGCAGCCTTAACCCAGCGTGCAATGTGGCGATTGAGGGTACTGCGCTGGAGATGGTCGAAGATGAGTCCCTCCTTGCGCTCGCCAAGGAGGCTGTAGGCTTCGTCGCTGATGGGGATGATGGCGTAGGAGCCGGTTTTCTGGGTGATGACTTTGAGGGCATATCCCTGGTCAGGTGCAATGATGACGTTGTCCCAGGTGAGGCTCACGATATCGGAGATGCGGAGCCCGCAAAGGCAGGAAAGAAGGCTGGCGCGTTTGACATCGGCATCTTCACAGGGGGTTTCTGCCAGGCGGCGGACTTCGTCGATGGTGAGGTATTCTTTGTGGACGGGATTGGTGGAGATGGATTCCAGGCGGGAAACGATGTCGTCGGTGATGAGTTTGTCTTTCTGTGCGCGGCGGATAACCATCTTGAAGTACATCCAGAGGTGGGAGGCGCCGTTTTGGGAGACGAAGCGTTTGTCATCGAGGCTGGCTTCCCCGGAGAGGAGGTATTCGCGGAATCCCTGGCAGAGTTCCAGCGTGACGTCGGCAATGGTGCATTTCCCGCCGGTGAAGCGGAAGAAGTGTTTGAAGACGCCTCCGGCATAGCCGCCGGGCTCGTTGGCGATGTCCTGGAAGTATTGGATGAAATCGACCTTACCCCTGGTATGGTCGGCAAAGCCGAACTGCTCCTTGAGGATGGCTATCTCGCGCTCGGCGCGGATGGCTTCGGCGATTTTTAGCTTTTCGCTGTTGCTCTTCCGCTCGGTGGAGTCCTTGGGCTTCTGGATGAGGTAGATGCCCAGGTATTCCCTGCGGCTGAGCTCGCCGGTGCGGGGGTTGCGCACGGGCGGGTAAAAGTCCAGGTAGAGGGTAATCTTACCGCTGGGCAGTTCGCGTTTTCTGAGTGTTACTTTTGTTGCTGACATTCTCTTCCTTCAGAATTTTATAGAGTTGTTTCTTGTCATAGAATACCTGGCCGCCGAGTTTGATGGTCTTCAGCTCGTGCTTCTTGGCATAGTAATAGAGGTGGCCGCGGTGGATGCCGAAGTGCCGGGCTGCATCACTGATGGTAACGTATCCGAGGTCGCGGGCTTCGGCACACTGGCGCTGGATTTCTTTCCGGCTGACTTCCTTTCCGTCGGCATGGGTTGCGGTCCCTTTGCGGGCTTTCTCCCAGACCTTCCGGTCGATGAGGACGGAGCGACCTTCGCGCTTGCGGGGAAGATGATGGTCGTGAATGAAGTCATAGACGGTCTGTTTGGAGATGCCGCATTCTTCAGCGAGTTGGGCCACGGTGAGGTAGTCGTGCTTTTCCTTCTCCCCCGGGAACAATTTCTCAAGCCCTTTGCGGCTGAAACAGGCGGCTCCGTTGAACCAGGCCACGGCCACGCCGGCTTCAGCAGCGCGGGCTTTGATGGTCTTTTCGTCTTTTTTGAACTTCTCGGCAGCCTCCCGGGCCGAGAAGTATTTCTTGCGTTCCTGCTCGATTTTTTTCTTGGCGGTTCTGACGGGTGGAAAGGAGTTGCGCTGGTCGGTGATTCCCTGCAGGTCGATGCGGTTGGTGTTGGGACCCAGTTTGACGAGCTGGACATCCCCTCTCTCAATCATTGCGTAGATGGTTGGCCGTGAGACGCGGAGGATTCTTGCAGCGGCTGATATAGTGACGAAGCGTTCCGCCTTAAGGGTGGAGATGGATTTCTCCTGGTCGGTAGGACGATGGCGACGGGGCTGACGGGCTGTAGTGGCCGAGAATTCCTTGGCAACTGGGAGGGGTGCCGGAGTTTCGGTTGTGGTTTCTGTCCAGTAATCCGCCGGAGGCATGATGACCGGAGCGGCGCAGAATTCCTCAAAGAGCCGCTGGAAATCGGCCTCAGTGAGCGGGCGCAGTTCGGACTCCGGAATGAAGGGCTCCGGCGGGGATGGGAATTGCGTGCCCGAGTATTCTCTCTATCGTTTCCATCTTTACATCATTTTTAGGGTGTGTAAAGGGCCTTTATGGGGCGTTTTTGTAAATTGGTGTAAAGTCGGCGGAATGTTTAGGATGGCTCCTTGCTTTCCTTGGCCTGAATCTTTACACTGCACCCTAAAGGTGCAAATGTGGTACAAATATAACGAAAAGAAGGATAAGAAACAATAGGGAAAGATAAGTATGAAAAGGCTAATTGCTTGGTTTTAATGGGGGTTGGTCGGAGATGCTTGGGGGATGGGAGGGGGTGTCAAAGACTGTTAAAGACTCTTTACAGTTTTGTAAGGAGGCTTTACGGCTTTACACAGGGCGATTGGAATGCAAATGGCTGACTATGCGGATGTTGCGCTATTTGGAATGGAATTTGACTCGTGTTCATGCGTAAAAGACTGATTTGACAATGGCTTCCAAGATTGGGAAAATACTGGTCGTAGATGATAATCAGGGCATTCGCCGGACTCTGGAGATTTTGTTACCCCTTCACTTTGCCGAGGTGAAGACGATCCCTTCGCCGTCCACGCTCGTCTCGACACTTGAGCAGTTCCGGCCGGACGTTGTGCTGCTGGATATGAACTTCTACACAAACATCAATACGGGCAATGAGGGGCTATACTGGGCGGGTGAAATCAAAAAGATGGTGCCGGATGTGGAAGTCGTATTTTTGACTCCCTTCAAGCGGGTGATGCCGGTCGCATTAGCACTGAAGTTGGGGCGTGGGATGCCGGGTAAGCCTTGGTTGCTGGGAGTCTTGCAGGGGGTATGGTGGCGCGGGTGATGTCGTTGGAGTTGGCACCGGCCTTGATGCGGGAGGCCCCCTGTAAGTCTCACAGTGACCAAGGACGCGGAACGAAGTGGAGCGGTGGTTCCGGTGGCGGTCTGGAAGTGTGGGAAGGAGGCGGGCTCCGGAGTGGAGCAGTGCGAGCCCGACAGGGCGGAGCAGCGGAACGGAGGAGACCGACACCGTGCGGTGGGCAGACGGCCTCCGGAACCTGGGCCGGAACGGCCCATCATTGGGCGCGACGCACTGCGGTTGATGCGGGAGATAACGGTCTCTCGCGCCCTTGCACTTTCCTACGATATTGGTAAAAACGGCTACGAAGGTGATGCGGGCGGACCGGCGCAGTCTTTGGCGGACAGCGCGGCGGTGCGGGTGGCCGACGTGTGTGGGCCAGTCACCGCGATGGCCGACAATGTCTGCGCCAGCAGCCGGAACGGCTGCCCCCTGGCTGCCCGGAAGGGTCTGCAAGGACGTAGGCAAGGGAGGGTGTAGCCGCCGCCCGGCGAAGCTGGGCGGATCAGGCGGAACCCGGACGCAGCGGGAGCCTTGCAGTCCCTGGAGGAATTGCAGGCAGGGATGACCAAGCCCGACAGGGCTTACCTTGGAGTGGAGGGACGGGACTCTTCTGACGGAACGGAGCGTAGCGCAGTGGAGGAAGAGGAGTCACGGCCCGGAACGACCCAGCAGCGGAGCTGCGGGAGGCGGCAGGAGCGGCGATGGAGGCGGGTGGTGCTGGTTCCTTTTTTCACTAACGCTGTGCAGGGCGTGCATCTTGTGGGCGGGGACCCGCAAGATGCGGGGTTTTCGCGACGGGCCAGGGCCGGGGATGGCCCAGGAGCGAAACCCCTTCCTGCCGCCGACTACGCCCGGACAAGGGATAACGGTGATAAGTGCTTCTGTTGGAACAACTTAACATAATTAAGCGCTTTTGTATAAAGCGCCGGGATTCTGTCGCTCGCTCGAAGGTATACTGCTGGTCCGGCGGGTTATACAAAAATAATTATGTCTAAGTTGTGGCCCCTTTGCACCGGCGGTGATTCGGAGGGAGGTCCGGGCGTTTATCCTCCCCTTGAGGGGTCGGGGGTGACGGACCAGCACGGTGGGTGACCGAGTTTACGAGGGAACCGACCGTGACATTTTTCCCTTTAACTGCGGGAAGGGCGGCCGTGAGTTTGTGGCGGGCTTGTCCCGGCACAATCTCACAGCGACGGGTGGCAATAGAGGTCGCTGGTCTGGACGGCTTTGCCGGCCTGACGAGCGAGTACCGCTTCCCCTTTATCGCCCTTAGAACGTAAAGCCTTTTACCCCGCTTTACTGGGCAACTTAGCTACAGATTTGATGTATAAGGGATGTCTATAATCCACTGATTTATAATAGTGGTTTGTTACCATCGTCGATAATCTGTATCTTTGTGCCCTAAAATGATTATAAAGATGAAGTCGATTCGATTACTTACAATATACTGTTGTGTATGTTCGTTCGTCCTTTCTTGCAAGAATCAGGGTACCAGAGCTACTCTGGATGATGTCACATCGTATATCCAAGATGCACCGGATAGCGCTCTAACTGTTCTTAGAAACATTGATGAGCGCAGTCTGAACACGAAAGTCCTTCTGGCTGACTATTCTCTTCTCCTTGCAGCAGCATTGGATAAAAACTATGTTGATACTTCCGATGTGCGGATTATTCAACCTGCCATTGATTATTATGGCAGGAGCCATGGCAATCCGGACAAGAGGCTGAAAGCTTTTTTCTATCAGGGAGTGTTATTTTATAATGGCGAGGAATATGACAATGCTATCGTTTCCTTTACTCGTGCAGAGGAGTTGGTCCCAGAATCTGTTGACTTTTTGTCGATAGGCTTGTTATATTCGAGGATGTCTGACACCTATAATAGAGTACATAATGCAGAAGAAGAATATCGATATATCTCTCTTGCAGAAGAAACTTTCAAAAAAGGCGGAGCATCGCGATACTACCATTCGACTCTTAGCCGAAAGGGACAAGCTTTGATGAACCTGCGAAGATATGATGATGCGGAACGGGTGTTCTTGAATCTGTTAGAGGATTCCGAAACGCCTGAATCTATCATCCGTTCAACTAAAGAGGACTATGCCTTATTACTTTTATCACGCCCAAAGCGAAATGACAATGCCGCCATGGCATTGAAGTTTTTTGATGATGTCCTTGCTGACGGGAATGGACTGCGTAACATTAATTTATGGGCATCGTACGCATACGCTCTTTCTGTGTGTCAATATCAATCTGAAGCCGACGGCGTGTTTGACCAACTCTACACGGTGTTTGATACGGATAAGCCCATTATAGACATTTGGAAATCGGCGGCATGTGAGAATTCTGGAGACTATAAAGATGCGTTTTCGCTTTTAGAGAATTCATTGACCTACCAGGACTCTTTGTTGAATATTTCCCTGCTCCAGACGATGGCGCGGGCTCAAAAGGATTATTTGGCACTTAAGAACAGCCAAATACAATTGCAAGATAAGAATCAACAAATGAGGCTGTATTTTGTAATTGTCATACTTGCCATCGTTTTATTGGCGGTGTATTTCATTTACCGTCACCGAAATGAGAAGCTGAAACATGAGCGGATAGAGATAGCCGATATTGCCGAGACTATGAAGATACGCTTGAAAGAATCTGAGGAAGGGCGTCTATTAGAAAAAGTAAATTTGGAAGGTTTGGTGGATAGTAAGAACACACAGATTCAATCTCTTCAAAACGAGATTGAATCCCGGGAGAAAATAGTACAACAATTGCGTTCAGAGTATGCGCATATGTACAAAGCTCAATTCAAATACCTTGGGGATTTGTGCGAAACATTTTTATTGGCAAGTGAGAAAAAAGATTCTCAACGAATAGTTTATGAGAAAGTTCAAGACATGATTCAGAATATTAGCGGGGATCATGCGGGACAACGACGCTTTGAGCATATGATTGATAAAAGTTTGGATAATTTGATGAAGCATTTTCGCGAGGAGTTTCCTAATTATTCGGAAGAAGACTATAGATTCATCAGTTACATCTTTGTCGGCTTTGATGCAACGACATTGTGCATCATCTTTCGCATGCCATCCGTCCCTGCCGTGTATATGAAAAAATCACGTCTAAAGAGAACGATTCAGGAATCTTCAGCAAAATTTAAGCAGGATTATCTCGTAATGATAGGCTAACTTATTGATTATCAGCAGAACAAAAAAAATGTCTAACGGCTCAAATTAATTTGCATTCAGGGGGGGGTATTGATTATCAATTAGTTACGTAGTTTCGAACGTTGGGCGTTAGAATGCGAGTCTAACAACTGTTTCAAAAACGGCTTTTCACACGTGTGAGAGGCCGTTTTTGGAACAGTTACATGTTAGACATAAACTGACCGATTATTTGGTGCTCCGCATCTATTCATAGTAACTTTGCAACCGGAAAAATTGATTGTTTAACATAAAATTCAATTGCTTTATGAAAAAAATTAAAAACATTCTCATGTCAGCTCTTTTATCGCTGTTCTCCTTGCAAGGACTTTATGCAGAGGAGGGGGAAAAGGTCGTTGTAATCAAACCGGCTTGTCTGGCGGAAACAACTACTCCTAATAGGGCTCCTGTGCGCGTCCCAATTACGGCGTACTACGACAGCTTCACATCCTCAATCATCGTATCATTTATCTACGATATAGGTGATGTGGACGTGAACGTTACCAATACGTCCACCGGGGACTTTCTTGAGGGGACCATCAATGCTTACGGGGCTCCCGCAATAATTTCAATTTCGTCAGCCACAGGATACTATAACATCCATTTTGTACTATCCAGCGGCGCGGAATACTACGGAGAATTTGAATTGGAATAAGACTGCTTGTCGGAGACAAATCGGTCAACGGAAATGACAACAAAACAACCATTTCCATGGAAATTCAAATTCAAACACATACGGCGAATGATTTATCACGTTTGAAAGCAATCGCATACTCTGCTCTTGGAAACAATGAACTTGGCCAATGGAGCTATAGGAAATTCGGGATGGAGGAGCATGCATTGTGCACGACCGTGGAGGTAGAGGGATGCCCAACCTTGATAACTTTCTTAATAGAAGTGAACGCATCTCTTATAGTGCTCACGCCAGCTCATATCAAAGGAGAGAAATCGATTCCGCCAAAGGTATATTTGAACTGTATGTGTGATATCATACGCTTTTTGCTAAATACAAATGTTTTAACATCAATAAAAACAATCACAATCTCAAAACAGTTATCGAGATGAAACACTCAAAACTACTGCTGCTTTTTGCAGCCGCACTCCTATTCTCTTGTAACAAAGAGAATTCCATATCCTTCGACGATATGGAGAAAGCGCCCATTGACGCAATCACGTCAAAAGTTGTCTCAATTGATGAGGCCGAGAAAGAAGTCCTTTCCCTCCTTAACATGATAGATGTTAAGACCAGGGCGGGCGAGCCGGTTCGTAAAATTGCGAACCGGTATTCTAACGGTACAGCCGTCGGTACCAGGTCCGAGAATGGGGAAGATGACACGCCATTGGTCCATATCTTCAATTTCGAGGACAATCAGGGTTATGCGATTGTCGCAGGCGATCGCAGAGTTTCACCAGTGTTGTGCCTCGCGGATGAGGGTAACATTGAGCAAGATGACGTTATTGCCAACCCGGGACTTCTTGTCGCCTTGTCAGAAATCGACACTTATTACAGGCTTTTGACGGGGATGCCCGTAACAGATGCTGAAGGAAATACAGTTACGGCAGAGGATTATTCTCAAGATCTTATCCAGACAATAGAAGAACCTATACTCCCTGATGACCCTGATGATCCCGACAATCCAGTTTACTCTTATGTGTATGGAGACTGGGAGGACTATTCGACAACAGGGACCATTCTCCCTTGCCGTTGGAATCAGACTTCGCCCTTTAATGCAAATTGCACCACGTCTGACGGACGCCCGGCCTATGTCGGTTGTGTCGCGATTGCCGTGGGTCAGATAATGTACCATTGGGGACTCAACTATACATACAAGGATACCTATTGGAACTGGACCAAAATGCACGAGGTCATTAACAAGTATAGTACGCCGTCTTATTCTGATTCCTGGGATTTGGTTCAGCGTTTGCTTAGTACGCTTGGTCTATCTGAAAATCTGGACATGACGTATGGAGCGGTTGCAGACGGAGAAGGCTCCGGAGCTTCAAGCTCTAACGCTGGCAGGACATTCTTACACTTCGGATATTCCTCTGGTGGATCTTTGGAAGATTACAACTTCAACACCTTGAAGACAAATTTGGCTTATGGCCCTGTCCTTGGTCGTGGTAATGCTATCAAAACCGTAAAGGTGTATAAAGTTCTCGGGATACAGGTAGATAAGAAAACTTCCTACTCAGAAGGACATGCATGGGTATATGACCAGGCACTTGTACAACGTCGTCAGGTGAAGGAGTATAAAAATGGTATACTTAATAGTACTTATTATCAGACCAGAAACCTTGTACATATCAACTGGGGTTGGGGAGGAATTGATGACGGGTACTACCTCTCTACCAGGTTTAACACTAACGAGGGCCCCGTATTGACTCGAAGTGTAACAACCACGACGTATGGCACCTCGGGATATTATCAGTACCAACTTCAAATGAATTGCGGGATTCGCGCTAATTAGAACTTTACGGGGTGCATAATAGAAATTTATGCACCCCGTATAATGGATTTTTCATAATTTTGCAAAAAAATCCAAATAATATGAGAATACATAACATATTCATATGCGTGATTTTAGTATTAGGATGTGCCTGCAACAAAATCACAAATGAAAACGAAGGACGCAATGGAATCTCCTCAAAGTTGATCGATAAGTATTTGGTAATGTCTAATTTGAACTTCAGTTTCAATGCTTCAACCATGTCACTGCACCTTTTCGACGAGGGAAACCAATGGGTATCCGGTGCTGAAATGGAGGCTCTTACCAAAAAATACGATGACACACATTTCAATCAGAGGTTATATCCTGGAACTTATGCTTCATTCGCGAACGAATTCGCTGGCATTACCGTAACGAGCGACGCTGATTTCAATGGAGTAAAACCAGGAGATAATTTAGGCGGACTGATACGGATAGTTGCAGTGTCACCATATAAATGGCTTTTGAGCAAAGGTACACTCACCTACGATTGGACTTCGGTTCCCTCGGATTACAAAATTTTATTGGGTGATAACGCCGATGAATTTCTTCGTCCGCAGAACCATCCAGTAAATAAAGTACTTACAACTCTGACTCCTGAGGATCTTCTGCTTTTGAACGTGAATTGTGTGTTTCTTATTTTTGCGGAAGTGCCTGAGGTCAAATCTCATAATCTGACCGTGTCATTCAATGACGGAACAAACGTCATTTCGGTGACAAAAGCTGTTTCTTTTGAATGAAAATGGGAATAAAATGGAAAAGATGCCTCCTCCCGATAGTGTTCGCCTTTCTGTCGGGAGGGAATCTTTTTGCACAGAAGTTCACGATAAGCGGTTTCGTATATGACTCCGATTCATCCGAACCTCTGATAGCGGCAAGCGTAAACAGTGGAGCGCAAGGAACTGTGACGAACAACTATGGCTTCTATTCCATATCTTTGCCCAAAGGAGCGGCGGTGCTTGAGTATGGATATGTCGGCTATGCGTCAGAGAAGTTTGAGATTCAAGTTAGGTGCGATACAACGGTCACAATCTATCTGAAACAGGAGAACGAACTCACGGGGGCGACCGTTGTTGCCAAGAATGAAACGGGGATTCGGTCTACCTACATGGGAGCGATTGATATCCCGGTAGAACAGATAAAGGTGACCCCATCCGTATTAGGAGAAGCAGATATACTGAAGACTCTCCAGTTGCTCCCCGGCGTCCAATCAGGGACAAATGGATTCACAGGTCTTTACGTTCGTGGTGGGGGCCCCGATGAGAACCTGCTGATGTTGGATGGCATTTCAATCTACAATGCCGACCATTTACTCGGCCTGTTCTCGGTTTTCATGCCCGAGTCCGTCAAAAAAGTCACACTCTACAAAAGTTCATTTCCGGCAAGATTCGGCGGCAGAATATCTTCCGTACTGGATGTCCGAACGAATGATGGCAATACTGAAGAAATTCATGGCTCTGTCGGAGTTAGTTTACTGTCCAGCAAGTTGCATGTGGAAGGGCCGCTTTGGGGCGGAAGGACGACATTCTCTGCAAGCGCAAGACTGATGCATACGATATTTGCGCAACCTTTCGTTGCTCGGATGGATATGGATGACAAGTATAACTACTGGTTTTATGACCTAAATGCAAAACTGACGCATCGCATTGGGGCGCGGGATCGTTTGTATTTCAACGTTTATAATGGTAGTGATCATCTCTTTTACAATGGGATTGATTCGGGGGAGAATACTGATACGAGAATTCAATGGGGAAATATGCTGGCGTCTACACGTTGGAATCATGTATGGAATAACAAGGTTTTCTCAAACATGACATTGGCATATAACCATTACGGGATGGAAACGCATTCGATTACGGATTACGAAGAGCTATCTTCTGAATATACAACTATAAAAGAGCATACAGAGATAGACTATCTTTCTGGGATCCATGATATTGACCTGATGGCTGACTTTGAATTCTCGCCGTCTTCACAACATATGATTCGTTATGGAACAGGTTTCATCTATCATGTGTTCAATCCGGAAACTTTAGGAGCCTTAAGAAAGATTGATGAAGATGGCTTGACTCTACAGGATACGACCTACACACAGAGCGGCAGTTCCATATTGAAAGGCCTGGAGTGGTCTGCCTATATTGAGGACGATATCGCTTTGGGTAACCGGTTGACCATCGACCCGGGGCTACATTTCAATATGTTCAAGGTGCATGGACGAAGCTATTATTCGCTGCAACCAAGATTTTCGGTCCGATACGGCTTTGATAATGGACTCGCTTTCAAGGCCGCATATTCACGAATGGCACAAAACATACATTTGCTTTCCTCAACGCAGATTACACTCCCGATGGACTTGTGGGTGCCTGTGACTGAAAACATCAAGCCTGTAATATCTGATCAGTTCAGCGTAGGAGCATATTTCGACGGACTAAGGGGTTGGGAATTTTCCGTGGAGGGGTACTACAAGTCGATGGATAATGTGCTTGAATATCGGGACGGAGTGGTCATCCTCGGTAATTCTGCAGATTGGCAGGACAAGGTTGTCATGGGTGAGGGACGAGCGTATGGTGCGGAATTCTTCATACAGAAAACCACCGGAAATACTACTGGCTGGCTTGCCTATACCTTAGCTAAATCCGAGCGCAGGTTTCCGGACGGGGCAATTAGTGGAGGTGAATGGTTCCCATATAAATATGACCGCAGGCATCAATTGCACGTAGTCATTAACCATAAGTTTTCCCCGCGCGTGGACTTGAGCGGCACTTGGTCATTTTCGACAGGTGGTGTTATTACTGTCCCCGAGAGAGAAACTGTGGTTCTCTCGCCTGATGGGAAACAGACGCACCAGACGGAGCTTCTCACGACAAGGGGAAACTTTCGCCTTCCGGCGAGTCATAGGCTCAATGTCGGAGTTAATTTCAGGAAGAAGAAAAAAAAGGGAGAACGTGTCTGGACTGTCTCTGCATATAACTTGTACAACTATCGGAGTGCTGACTTTGTTATCATTTCCTCAAATAAAAAGAATGCTGGGGGACGCATCTATAATCGCGACATCACTTTGAAAATGGTAACGATTCTCCCGATTCTGCCATCTGTGGGTTATTCTTATAATTTTTGATGCTATGAAAGGATTGCCCAATATTCTACTATGCTCTTTTCTGTGTATTGTTGCCTGTACGAAAGAGGTGCCGTATATTCCGGACAATGCGGATGATCTTCTGTTAATGAATGCGCAGATTGACGCGGCAACATCAAGCCATTGTGTATGGCTTGGACTCAGCAAGACATCTACGATTGACAGACTGGAGGATGCGAGCGTCGTTTGTTTCGTCAACGGCGAGGAGGTTTCACGGGGCGTTTTTGACAAGACGGCATCGGAGTCCGCAATCCAATCCTGCTATTCTTTCAATGCCGAATTGCATCCTGGCGATGTCATTCGACTGTCGGCAGATGTGGCCGGCCTCTCCGCCTTTGCTGAAGTGACGGTGCCAGACACTACTGGACGGATGCTTCGTCTGGATACTCTTTCAACTACGACGGGGATGCGTTTCATATCACAATTCCTGGACAATGCTCCAGAGAATAATTTTTACCGCTTGCGCCTGAAAGTACGCTCTTTCCAATCTTATTATTACGAGGGGATATGGTCCCGTTGGTACGCTCATTCCGACGAAAAAGTAATAGAACACTCTAACGACCCGATACTGGATAACAGAATTGGCGGAAGCGATGGTGATGATTTCTTCGGTATCGGTGGCAGTTCCAACCATTACTGCATTTTTACAGACAGGTTGTTTGCAGAATCTGGAGCTGATTTGGCGTTCACGGTGGACGATGCCGACCTGTACCAAGTGTTTGCCGAACAATACTTCGACAAGTTAAGGGTCATCCCATTCGTGGAAGTATCATTAATTTCCATGGACAGGGCCGAATATGATTATTTGAGCATTCAGAATGTTCTTTACGACAATGATTACGACACGTCGGATTTCTTGGAGCCAGTCACAGTCCCGACCAATGTCATGGGGGGAACCGGCTTTGTCGGCGTTTATAATCCGAGTAGTATTATCATACGACTCCCAGAGAAGGTGTACGGAGGCATTCTATTGTAGGGGGTGGCAACCTTTGTTATCTTGAAAATAATATCAAATGATGAAGCGAGAGAAACAAGGGACTATGAGAACAGGCTCAAAGATTGAAAAACTGATTGAATAGACCAGAAATCGAACTTCCCTTCCCCTTAGACTCAAAGTTGTATATGGTATCATATCCCTATAAGCAGTGGGGTAAAACCGTAATTGATTGTCATCTGGGTTTGTAGTCGGTTACGATAAAAAACTTCCATCAGCCAGTGGTGGAAGTGAGGGAAGAATGATGGTAAGCGTGAGCTATTTGGCAAAGTAGCCGCCAGTTCTCTTTGAACCCTTGTGTTCAATGAGTTTCTTATCTATCAGGGTCAGCAAATGACGTCCAATTGTTGCATCGCCTTTACCGGAAGCCGTGACTATGTCCTTCCTCTGGATGCCGGGATTTGCCTTGATAATATCCAATGTTGCTTGCACAGATGGAGTCAATCGCTCATTTAATCGCTCATTTAATCGCTCATTTTGTGAACTATTATCTTGGCCGGTCAAATAGGGTCCGAGCGGATTCTTGAACCGGATGGTAAGGCTCACAAAATTGGTCACAAAGGCGTACTCCGGTTCCGGAAGCCCTGCTTCCTTGCAATAAGTGAATATATTGAGAATGCCGCGGCCCCATCCTTCTGCCTTGCCGCCTTTGAAAAGCGCACTTGCTATCTTTTCGTTGATTGGTTCGGAGTGAGGGTGCTTCCGAAACTCCTCAGGGGAAGTGCCCATGGGGAATGCACCGGGATTCATGAACTCGATACGGTCATCGAAGATAGCTACGCTTGGCGTCCTTGCCTCGGACCACCACGTGCGATGGGCCAGCAAGTTCAGGCTCGCTTCCCTTATTACCTTGACCGGCACCGTGAGCTCATTCTTACTGTCAAAATCGTCCTGGTCACCGGAAAGGAACATATGCTTGCGGCAAAAATCCTCAATGGCTTGAAGTTGCTGAAAGAGATTGGCTTCCACGACGACCTGATCACGGAATTTATCCATGATTGTACCCTCAAACCTAGCCAGGCGGACGCGGCAATGTGAGAAGAAACGCACAGGATCCTTTCCAAACAGAGCAACCGCCGCATTGGTAAGAACGTCTTCCGGGGTCAGCACATTGAAAGGACGCAGGCGGTCGAGGGTTGTCGTAGCTTCGGCTGCCTCTGCAGGAATGCGGCCGGTCTTGATGCCCCCGTTTATGGCGGTAGTCAAAGTCTTTTCATCTATATCCTTCAGCGAAGCATACGGGCAAGGGGTCAACTCCCAACTGAATTTCTTAGGATCACTCAGACGGATGCGCTCGTCAAACATCTCGCGCGGCATGATTGATGTCGTGTTCTCGACTTTGTAATAAGGCCTGTCGTCGTAAGTGTAAGGTGCAGAATAGACGCCTGGAGCCGGGAACCAGATGGCGATTACCTGCTGGCCAGGCCTGTCCGGGACATCAATGTACTGAGCAGCAAGATCGATTGCCGGAGAGAACTTGCGCATCTCCTTGGCGATATCACGCTTGGTCTTATCCACAACGTCCTGCCCGAGAATCTTCAAGGTAGTGGGATGTATTCCGAAAAAGAGCCAGCCGCCTTCAGTATTGAGGAAAGCGCAGCCAGACTGCATCCCGGCGCTCATTTCAGCAGTTGTCTTCTTAACCTCCAGGATGCGACTTTCATCGCGGCGGATGATGGTCTCTATGTCTGTTATCGTCAGTTCTTTCATACAACATTATGTTGGTATGCAAATGTACGGCTTTTTGCTGATAATCCTGCGTGAAAGTGAAGAAACGGAGCCTCAATCCAAGAGACTCCGTTTATAATGCGATCAGAAGCCGTCCGGCCGACATTCTCGTTAAGCGTTTCATACTGGCCTCCGTGTTGGCTGGCATCCGGAGCAGGATCGGCATTCGCGCCACTATCAACAAGCTCCTGGATGCGCCCGGCGGCAGCA
>JBGUWL010000056.1:0-35419 GCA_045221075.1 Acutalibacteraceae bacterium | reverse complement strand
CTGTATTCATGTAGCGCCGTATACGAGACCCGTACGTACGGTGCAATGGGAGGTTGAGGGACAAAGTGTCCCTCGGTCTACCCTATTATAGTATTTCAAATTTTTTAATTATGGCTTCTGAAAATACATTGGCGATACCGATATCGTCACCCATATTGACGATTTGCTGTAATGCAATATAAAACTGAAAAAAATCTCGAAGAGAATCTCTTCCTCCATTGTTATATCGTGAACAACTCTTGAATTCAACGATTGCAGATATATCAGGTCTTTTTTCATCAAATAAAACTTTGTTATCGAAGTGAAGAAGAGATAACAGCAGATCTCTAGATGGTGTAGTGTTTTCAAAAAACATTGGTTCAATCGTATTTTCGGTTTGATTCTCTTTTTTTTCTGGTGGCATAAGAATATCTACCAATGAAACATCAAGCGCGTCAGCAATTCGTTTTAGAGTATATATCCCAAAATCAACTTTACCTGATTCAATTAAACTCATTCTATTACTGATACCTGATTCAAGACCAAGCGCGAGTTGTGTTATATCCTTGGCTTCTCTCAATTCTTTTATTCTTTTACCTATAAGAATAAGAAACTGATCTTTTTCATTGATTTCTTGTTCTTCTGCTGAGCAACTCTGATTGTTATCTTTTTCATTTATCATTGAAATGACCTCCCATATACTACTATACTACAGCTTGTTAAATCTATTGTATCATCTAATAGAGTAAAAGTCAATACAAAAAACACTAATAAGTACATTTAGTGATGAAAAAATATAACTAATTGAATGTATTGGTTATACGTTTTTGTCAAAAAATATTCTGTTAGATTTATTCGATACGGTATTTACGAATTGGTAATCTTTTCGTATAATAATATCATACCGAGGGCATTCAGCTACAGGTTGGCTTCATACAGGTATATGAAAAAGCCGCCTGAGTATTAGCGGTACTCAGACGGCGGTCTTCGGTGAACATTCCATATTATATATGCGGTTCAACCTATACCCTATTATAAGGCAAAAGGCTTGTGACCGCAAGAAAAAAAGGAGGCTTTTTCTATGAAAGAGGCAAACAATTCAAACTACGGTCATGAGCCTGTTGGGGCTTGCGATCAGAAAGGAGGTCGCAGTGTTATGGATCATATTCTGGAACAGCTTATGATAAGCGCGGCGAATGACCCTGCTGTGTTGGAAACAGAAGCGGATTTGTTCAGAGGAAAACATTTCAGAATGATGTTAAATCTTGGCGGCGATATTGTACAGACAATTTGTTTCAAACCTGAAGCATCTGATCTGGAAGATTTTATGGCGGCATTGGGGTTTGACGCTGAGGAGGGAAATGACGATGCTGAATGATATTCTGGACAAGCTCTATCCCTATAGTGTAAAGAAACACGGAGAAAACAGATACGAAGCCAAATGTCCGTGTCATGACGATAAAACACCCAGTCTTGTTGTTTATGTTAATGATGATTGGGTCAATATCAAGTGTATGGCAGGATGTGCTGATGAGGATGTTATGAAGGCTTTGGGCTTGAAAAAGAAAGACCTCTATATAGGCTGTAATCCTCATAAGTCTAAGAATGATAAGCAAGTGATAAATGAAACTGTTTATCCTTACAAAAAGGCAGACGGCACACTTGTTTATAGCAAGAAAAGAATAGACTATGAGGATGGAACAAAAACATTCCTGTTTATTCTTCCTGACGGTACTTACGGATTGAAGGGAACACCGCATATTCCTTTCAATCTTCCGGAAGTATCAAAGGCGGATACCATCTACTTTGTAGAAGGTGAGAAGTGTGCCGAATCCGTAATTAAACAAGGTTTTGTGGCTACTACACTTGATAGTGGCTCAAACTCCAAGTTTCCAAAACCGGATTCAAAATACTTCAAGGGAAAGAATGTTATCATTCTCCCGGATAACGATAAGCCGGGAATGGACTATGCGCTGAAAATCAAGAGGGTTATTCCTTGGGCGATTATAAAGCAACTTCCTGATCTTCCGCCGAAAGGTGATATTTACGATTGGTTGCAGGCAGGACATTCCATGGCTGAAATAGAAAGTTTACCCGAAAGTGTTTTTGATGATGAAGAAGATAACAATGATACAAGTTACACTTCCGATAAAAGACAGCAAAGTACGGTATTACTTGATATTATCAAAAGCGAAAAGTCTGAATTGTTTTTGGACGGACAGAATGAAGCCTATGCAGAAATCATCATAGACGGACATAAGGAAAACTATCCGTTGGAGAGCAAAGAGTTCAGTCTGTGGGCGCAGAGTGTTTTTTATCAGAAAACCAAGAAAGCGCTGTGCAAGGACGGATTAACACAAGCGGTTTCTATTCTGTCAGCCGAAACAAAATTCAATGATTCAAGTATCTGTGAGCTTCAAAACCGTGTTGCAAGACTTGAAAGTGATTTTGTTTATGATCTTACCAACAAGAATTGGTCGGTTGTGAGAATCAATGAGAGCGGTTGGTCAGTGGATGAGGTATCAAAGCTGTTTTGCAGATACAGGCACCAGATACCTCAGATAGAGCCGAAAAGCGGCGGTGATCTGAATAAGATTTTCGATTACATCAACATGAGTAATTACCAGTTACTTTTCTGTTGCTGGCTGGTATCGTGTTTTGTGCCGGATATTCCTCACCCCATGCCGATTTTTTACGGTGAGAAGGGCGCTGCGAAAAGTACAGCTTGTGTTCTGCTGAAAAAGCTGATTGATCCGTCAGTAATGGAAACGCTGACATTATCTAAGGACGACAGGACTATTGCTGTAAATCTACAGCAGCATTACTATCTACCCTTTGATAATGTTTCTTCCATCAGTAATGAAATGAGTGATACATTGTGCAGGGCGATTACAGGCTCGGCAATTCAGCAGAGGAAACTACATACGAACGCAGAAGATTATATTTTCAAGTTCAAAAGATGTCTGACGCTGAACGGTATCAACAATGTAGCGAATCGTTCTGACTTGCTTGACCGTTCTATTATGTTTGAATTGGAGCGTGTTACTGAGGATAAAAGAAAAGAACTGCAAGGGATATTTGATTCGTTTGAAGCGGATAAACCATATATGTTGGGAGCAATATTCGATGTTCTTTCAAAGGCTATGAAGCTATACCCGAATATCAAGCTGAACAGGCTTACCAGAATGGCTGATTTCTGCCGTTGGGGATATGCTATCGCTGAGGCGATGGGCGGTAAAGGCGATAGCTTTATGAAGGAATATAAAGCTAATCAGGATATCCAGAACACAGAAGCGATCAATTCTGATGTGGTTGCGTTTCTTATTGTTGAATTCATGCGTGACAGACCGGCATGGACGGGTCGTATTTCGGATTTGTTGGTAGAAATAAAAATAACAGCCGATAAGCAGGGAATAAACCATAATATCAGCAGTATGCCGAAGGCACCGAACAGTCTTTCAAGGCGTATCAAGGAAGTAAGAAGTAATCTTGAAAATGTAGGTATCACCTTTGAGATCAGCATGAAGCGGTCAAACGGTACATACATCACGCTGAATAACAGTTCAGTATCTCCATTACCACCATACCATGTAGAAGCAGGCAAGATACTGGGCATTCATAATGGTGATTCCAATGGTGATAGCAATGGCGATAGTGATAATTCAACACACCATGTGCCGATTCCAATACCGTCAGAAAACTGTGGAAATGACGATAATGGTGATGATGGTGATGATTATGCGGATATTGAATTCTGAGGAGGAAAAATTTATGGATGGCAACAATATTATGATTCCCATACCGCAGAAAGCGGTACTGTCTGTTCGTGAAGCGGCAGCATATACCAACATAGGTATAAACAAAATCGACAGTATGCTTAGGAAGCCGAATTGTCCGTTTGTTCTTTTTGTAGGCACAAAGAAGCTTGTAAAGCGTAAAGAGTTTGAAGAATATCTCAGCAAACAGCTTGTGATCTGATATTGTCGGTTATCGCAGACGGAAAAAGACGGAAAAAGCGCAGAAATTTTTATAAAACTATTGAGGGAAAAGAGCTTTTATGGTATACTTATTTGGTTATACCAAGCTCTTTTCTCATCTATAGGGAAAGGAACAACTATGGGTAAGGACTTAAAAGGTCGGGAGCTTGGAAAAGGGCTTTCACAGCGTAAGGATAAGAAGTATTCTGCAAGGTATGTAACTAAAAGCGGCAAGCGGATAGAAAAGTATTTCAATACACTTCCGGAAGCCAGAAACTGGCTTGCAGATTCAAGGTATGAGGACTTTCACGGTACAACTGGTATTACCTCAACTGTTTCTGTAGATACATGGTTCTGGTATTGGCATGATAATCTGATAGCAGACCTTTCACCCAACACAAGGAGAAACTACAGGGAACGGTATGAAAAGAATATCCAGCCGACTATAGGAAAACTGATGATGTCGGATGTCAAGCCTATGCACTGTAAAATGATACTCAATAACATGATGGATGATTATGCAGGCTCTACGATCAGACAGGCGTTTATAGCTATGGGGACAATGTTCCGTGCGGCTGTTCTGAATGATGTGATTTCCAGACATCCTATGGACGGCGTGAAATATACGAAGCCTGTAAAAGCTGCAAGTGATCACAGAGTATTGAGCGTTGAAGAACAGAATACGTTCATAGCAATAGCAAAGAAAAGTCATAACTATTATCAGTATGCGTTGATTCTGGAAACAGGACTCAGAACCGGAGAGATCATCGGTCTTACATGGGATGCTGTTGACCTTGATAATAAGACGCTGACGGTAAACAAGATGCTTGAATTCAGACATAAGGAAAAGTTCTGGAGAGCGGGACCTCCTATATCCAAGAAAAGCTACAGGACAATTCCTTTGACAGACGGAGCTTACAACATCCTGCTGAAACTGCGTGAAATGCGAAAAACGCAGAAAATGTCAAAGGACTTGGAACAGGTGCTGACTTATACGGACAGACGGACAGGACAGACAGCAAGTCTTGTTATGCGTGATCTGGTGTTCATCAATTTCAGGACAGGTATGCCGTCGAAGAACAGTTCCTATGACACCCATCTCTACAAGCTGTGTGAAGCGGCAAACATACCCCCGTTTTCTATGCACACCTTACGCCATACATACGCTACAAGAGCGATTGAAAGAGGTGTTCCTCCGAAGGTACTTCAAAGGCTTCTGGGACATTCGAGTATCAAAACCACAATGGATACTTATGTTCATGTTACGGATGATTCACTTCTGAAAGCTGTTCAGCAGTTTGAAGCGAATAACGATACCCCTGTATAAAAATCATAGGACTATTTCACCGGAAACAGTCCTTGAATAGACTTACTCGGAAACTGGAGAAATGCCGGATTTCGCAGGATATTTTGTGTCGGACAATGTGTCTCGAACGCCGCTGTACTTTGTGTACTGCAAGTGAGAGACACGCAGTCCGGAGCAAAAGAGACAAGAAAGATGGTGCTTCGGAATTTTCCGAGGAAGTCTGAAAATAAAATGGCGTAGAAATGGCGTAAAACCCGTTTTCAAAACGCCTGAAACCCTGATAAACAAAGGAGAAGTGAGATAAAATGAAATTAGGAATAGTAGGACTGCCCAACGTGGGCAAAAGTACGCTTTTTAACGCAATTACAAACGCAGGCGCCCAGAGCGCAAACTACCCCTTCTGCACCATCGAGCCCAACGTGGGCGTGGTCGCTGTGCCGGACCCCAGACTTGATAAGCTGGCGGAGATGTACGAGCCTGAAAAGTTCACCCCTGCCACAATAGAGTTCGTTGACATTGCGGGACTTGTAAAGGGTGCGTCAAAGGGCGAGGGTCTGGGAAACAAGTTCCTTGCAAATATCCGTGAGGTGGACGCCATAGTCCATGTGGTGCGCTGCTTTGAAAACGACGATATCGTTCATGTAGAGGGCAGCATCGACCCCAAAAGGGACATCGAGACCATCAACTACGAGCTGATCCTTTCCGATATAGAGATACTTGACCGCCGCATCGACAAGACCCAGAAGCTGCTGAAGGGCGACAAAAAATATCAGACCGAGCTGGAGTTCTTCAAGAGGGTAAAGGAAGTTCTCAACGAGGGCAAGGCCGCCCGTTCCGTTGACTGCACCCCCGAAGAAGCCGAGCTGCTTTCAACCGTATCCCTGCTGACCAACAAGCCTATCATCTACGCTGCCAACCTGAGCGATACGGACTTCAAGGACGGCAGCGCAGACGGCAACCCCTATTTTGCCGTGGTGAAGGAGATAGCAGCCGAGGAGCACGCCGGAGTTCTGCCCATCAGCGCAGAGATCGAGGCGGAGATGGCCGGCATGGAGCCGGAGGAAAAGGAGCTTTTCCTGTCGGAGATGGGACTGGAGCAGTCCGGACTGGACAGACTTATCACTGCCTGCTATGACCTGCTGGGTCTTATCTCATACCTTACCGCCGGAAAGCCCGAGGTAAGGGCATGGACCATAAAGAAGGGGACAAAGGCTCCCCAGGCCGCCGGAAAGATACATACCGACTTCGAGCGTGGCTTCATCCGCGCCGAGGTGGTGGCCTTTGACGACCTGATAAGCTGCGGTTCAATGGCTGCCGCAAAGGAAAAAGGTCTTGTACGTTCCGAGGGCAAGGATTATGTGATGAAGGACGGAGACATCGTTCTTTTCCGCTTCAATGTGTAATGCCGTAGGGAACCTGCCGGCGGTGCGGGATATGTCCCCGCTTTCAAAGCTGATATAGTACAGCACAACGGGTATGGCACTTCATGAGGGAAGCTGCCATGCCCTGTTTTTTTGTTTTTCGACAGTGACCGTGTGATAGTATATATAGGCCGTACAAAGTGATACTAAACTTCCACTAAAAGCAGACATAGTCTGCTTTTAATGGCGCGTCAGCGCATCGGAGTTTGCATGAGACGTCATCTGTGCGTATGCACAGATGGGCGCAGCCTCGGCGGCGCCTTTTCCGATTAAAAGTGTCTTCCTTTAATCGGAAAATAGTATGACATCCCGGGGAGGAGTGTGTTAAGTATAAAATGTCATGAGGTTCTGAGGGTTACAGGTATGTGACCATTGTTTTTCCTGCGTGGTTCCGGCGATAGGCTGCATGGGCGGTTTCAGGGAGAAAAATCCACAAAAAAGCATATTTGGAAAGTGCTGGGAACCGGGCTTTTAAGGGCAATATGACCCATCAAAAAAATTTTTGCATATTTAATAAAAAGAAATAAAAAAAAGACTTGAAATTTATCCATAATTAAGATATGATATAGGTATGTAAATAGAAGTTTTTTTGTACAAAGGAGTGTTATATATGCAGATTGGTCCCGACTATAACGGCCGCAGCGAGCTTGACTTGTTTCACAGCGGTGAATTTTATCATGCGTACAGCTTTATGGGCGCACACAAGATAAGCTTCGATGGGGTGGAAGGCGTTATGTTCCGAACCTGGGCGCCGAATGCAAAGTCGGTTTCCGTGGTGGGAGATTTTAACGGCTGGGATCGCACCAGGCACTGGATGCATCGCGTTTCTGACGGCGGAGTATGGGAGGCCTGGATTCCGGAGACTTTTGACAATTATTCCATCTACAAATACAGCATAGAGACCTATGACGGAAGATGTGTGCTGAAGTCCGACCCCTATGCCTACCATTATGAAACACGCCCCAATACCGCTTCCGAGTTCGTTGATATCGAAGGCTATGAGTGGCATGACCAGGATTGGGCGAAGTACAAGCACGAACACGAGTCCTACAGCAACCCCATGAACATCTACGAGATACATGCGGGCTCCTGGAGAAAATACAGCGACGGCAACCACTTCTCCTACAGCAAGCTGGCCGATGAGCTGATCCCCTATGTAAAAGAGATGGGCTATACCCATATTGAAATGATGCCCATGACCGAGTATCCCTTTGATGCCTCCTGGGGCTATCAGGTAACGGGCTACTTTGCCATCACATCCCGCTACGGCAGCCCTCATGACTTCATGAACTTCGTTGACAGATGTCATCAGGCAGGCATTTATGTCATCATGGACTGGGTGCCGGCTCACTTCCCCAGGGACGCCTACGGCCTTGCAAGATTTGACGGCACTCCCTGCTACGAATACGCCGATCCCCGCAAGGGCGAGCATAAGGACTGGGGCACACTGGTGTTTGACTACGGCCGCAACGAGGTCGTCAGCTTCCTTATCTCCAGCGCAATGTTCTGGCTTGACAAGTATCACATAGACGGTATCCGTGTTGACGCTGTGGCTTCAATGCTCTATCTTGACTACAGCCGCCGTGACGGCGAGTGGGTACCCAACAAATTCGGCGGCAAGGACAACCTTGAGGCTGTTGCTTTCCTGCAGCGCCTTAACGAAGCCTGCTTCTACTATTATCCCGACGTTCTGATGATCGCAGAGGAGTCCACCTCCTGGTCGAATGTTTCACGTCCCACCTACATGGGAGGACTTGGCTTCAACTACAAGTGGAACATGGGCTGGATGAACGATATGCTCCACTATTCATCCCTTGATCCTCTCTATCGTCCCTTCAATCACGACAACCTTACCTTCTCCTTCTTCTATGCCTTCTCCGAGAACTTTATCCTTCCCATCTCCCATGACGAGGTGGTATACGGCAAGGCTTCCCTTATCAACAAGATGCCCGGCAACTACGAGATGAAGTTCGCCGGCGAGCGTACCTTCCTTGCCTATATGATGGCTCATCCCGGAAAGAAGCTTACCTTTATGGGCACAGAGTTCGGCCAGTTCAAGGAGTGGGATTATGCCTGCGAGCTTGACTGGATGCTGCTGGAATATCCGGCTCACCAGAACATGAAGAACTTTGTTGCAAAGCTCAACCATTTCTACATTGATAACAGCCCCTTGTGGGAGGTCGACTTCTCCTGGGAGGGCTTTACATGGATCTCCCATGACGACTATACCCAGAGCTGTATCAGTTTCCGCAGGATCGACAAGAAGGGCGACGAGATCATCGTTGTTTGTAACTTCCAGCCCGTCCTCAGAGAGCACTACCGCATCGGCGTACCCTTTGCGGGTACCTACAGCGAGGTAATGAACACCGAGTGGTCCGAGTTCGGCGGCTGCGGCATTTCAAACGGCACGGCCATCGTATCCGAGGATGTTCCTATGCACGGACTTGAGCAGTCCATCGAGCTGACTCTGCCTCCGCTTTCCGTAATGTACTTCAAGTGCGTCCGCAAAAAGCCCAAGAGAAAGCCCCGCAAAAAGGCCGAGGACGCCGAAGGAACAGAGCCTAAGAAGACCACCCGCAAGAGAACAGCAAAAAAGGCTGAGGCTGCCGAGACCGGCGAAGCTCCCGCAAAGCCCAAGAGGACCCGTAAAACTGCGGCCAAAAAAACCGAGCCCGAAACTGAAGCCTGAAATAAATAACAAATAGTATCGCCTTGCGCGACCAACAAAAGGAGGAACAAACCATGTACCCAAAGCAAGAAGTAGTTGCCATGCTGCTTGCGGGCGGACAGGGAAGCCGTCTGGGTGTTCTGACCCAGAAGCTGGCAAAGCCTGCCGTACCCTTCGGCGGCAAATACCGCATTATCGATTTTCCGCTTTCCAACTGCGTCAACTCCGGCATCGAGGCCGTAGGTGTTCTGACCCAGTATCAGCCCCTGGTGCTGAACGAGTATATCGGCAGCGGTCAGCCCTGGGATCTTGACAGCATGAACAGCGGCGTCCGCATCCTTTCACCCTATCAGCAGATCAAGGGTACCGACTGGTACAAGGGTACGGCAAACGCTATCTATCAGAATATCAACTACATAGACAGATATAACCCGGATTATGTTGTGATCCTCTCCGGTGACCATATCTACAAGATGGACTACTCAAAGATGATCGCAGCCCATAAGGAAAACAACGCCGACTGCACCATCGCAGTTATCGACGTACCCCTTGCTGAGGCTTCCCGCTTTGGTATCATGAATACCAATCCCGACGGCTCTATCTATGAGTTTGAAGAGAAGCCCGAGCATCCCAAGAGCACAAACGCTTCTATGGGTATCTATGTGTTCAGCTGGAACAAGCTGAGAAAGTATCTCATCGAGGACGAGGATACTCCCGGCTCAGAGCATGACTTCGGTAAGGACGTTCTTCCCAAGATGCTCAACGACGGTCAGAGAATGTTTGCCTATCAGTTCCAGGGCTACTGGAAGGATGTCGGAACCATCGACAGCCTCTGGGAGTCCAATATGGACCTGCTGGATCCCAATGTTCCCCTTGACCTCAGCGATGAGTCATGGAAGATCTATTCAAGAAACCCCGTTGTTCCTCCTCAGTATATTGCAGACGGCGCAAAGGTCCAGAATTCACTGATCGCAGACGGCTGTGACATCGCAGGTTCCGTTGACTTCTCCGTTCTGTTCTCAAATGTAGTAGTAAAGCCCGGCGCTGTTGTCCAGGATTCCATCATCATGCCAGGCAGCGTTATTGAAGAGGGTGCCGTTGTTCAGTATGCAATAGTATCCGAAAATACCGTCATCGGCAAGAACGCCGTTATCGGCGCCCGTCCCGAGGACATCGAAGACAAAGACAAGTGGGGCATTGCCGTTATCGGCGATAACCTTAATATCGGCGCAGGCGCAAAGGTCGCACCGAAAGAAATGATCGCAAAAGATATAGAGGGGGTTGAATGATAATGCGCGGAAATAATGTAATGGGAATCATCTTCTCTAATCTTCATGAGAATCTTATCAGCCAGCTTACCGAGCTGAGAACCATGGGCGCCGTTCCCTTCGGCGGCCGCTATCGTCTGATCGACTTCCCGCTTTCAAACATGGTAAACTCCGGTATCAACAAGGTGGGCGTTATCACAAAGAGCAACTATCAGTCCCTGATAGACCATCTTGGCGCAGGCAAGGCCTGGGATCTTTCAAGACAGCGTAACGGTCTGTTCGTACTGCCTCCCTTTATGGATCCCAACGACTATGCCAACCGTGTAAAGACCTTCAACGCTATCATGCCCTTCCTTAAGAATTCAAGCGAAGAGTATGTTATGATCTCTGACTGTGATGTTATCTGCAACATCGACTATCAGCAGGTTTTTGAAAAGCACCTTGAGAATGATGCGGATATCACACTTATCTATAAGCGTGACCATCTGCCGGAAAAGATCCAGGAGCCCACAGTCCTTTCCTTTGATGCAAAGGGCAGGGTCAACGACGTTCTTGTCGCTCCCGAGATCACCGGTATCTGCAACTACTATATGAACATGATGCTCATCAAGCGCGAGCTTCTAATGGAGCTTGTCAAGAAGTGCATTGCAAAGAACACCATGAGCTTCAAGCGCGACGTTATCCAGGGCGAATACAAGGAGCTGAAGATGTATGGCTATGAGTTCAAGGGATTTGCCCCCGTGATCACCTCTATGGCCGACTATTTCAACGCAAATATGGCTCTCAAGTCCAAGGAAGTCCGTGACGACCTGTTCAACGGCTCACGTCCCATCTATACAAAGGTCCGCGACGATATGCCCACCAAGTACGGTCTGGGTTCCACCATCTCCAACTCGCTGATCGGCAACGGCTGCACCATCGAGGGTGATGTTGAGAACTGCGTGCTCTTCAAGGGCGTTCACATCGGCAAGGGCACAAAGGTATCGAACTGCGTTATCATGCAGGATACCAAGATCGGTGCAGACTGCAGTCTGAGCTATGTGGTGGTTGACAAGGACGTTATCATCCGTGACGGCAAGACTCTTGCCGGTCAGCCCTCATATCCTGTCTATATCGGCAAGCTGAGTGTTGTCTGATTGACCGTAATTATCATCGCCGCAGGCGGTGAGAGTCGTCTGCGGCTGACTTTTGCAGAATTTTATTGTTCGCCGATATCCCTGTGCGGGGATCAAGGCATTCGGCAGCGTCAGCGGACTGCTGTGGCTAAGGTCGGCGGTCATGTCCGCAATTTGGAGGTGTATATATGAAGTGTCTGTTTGTGACCAGTGAGGCTCAGCCCTTTGCGGCTTCGGGCGGACTGGCAGATGTTTCAGGCGCACTGCCCCACGCATTGCGTCAGCGGCTTATAGGCTGTCGTATCGTTATGCCGTTTTATGAGGATATTCCCCAGCCCCTTAAGGACAACCTCAGGTTCGTTACCAGTTTTTCCGTTCCTGTGTCCTGGAGAAGGCAGTACTGCGGCATCTTTGAGACCCGCTATAACGGTGTTATATACTATTTTCTTGATAATCAGTATTACTTCAAGCGTCAGGGAATGTACGGTCATTACGATGATGCGGAACGTTTTGCGTTCTTCTCCCGGGCCGTGCTGGAGATGCTTCCTCTGATAGATTTCAGACCTGACGTTATACACTGCAACGACTGGCAGACGGCTCTTGTGCCTGTGTACTACAGCCTGTTCTACAGTCAGAACGAGTGGTATCAGGGCATCAAGACCATCTTTACTATCCACAATATCCAGTATCAGGGCAAGTACGGTCAGGAACTGTATGAAGAGGTCGTAGGCATTCCTCCGGAGGGACGTTCCATACTTGATTGGGACGGCTGCATCAACTATATGAAGGGCGCCATCGAGACCGCAAACCGCGTCACTACCGTCAGCCCCAGCTATTCATGGGAGATCCGTGACCCATGGTTCTCTCACGGACTGGATCCTATCCTCAACGCCCGGGCGTGGAAGATACGAGGCATTCTGAACGGCATCGACACCACCGCCTATAATCCCGCCACCGATATTGAGCTTTTCGAGCACTACACAGCAGAGGATCTTTCAGGCAAGGCTGAAAACAAGCGGAAGCTTCAGGAGCGTCTTGGACTGGAACAGAACGCAGAGGTGCCCATGATCGCAATGGTCACCCGCCTTGTGGCTCACAAGGGACTTGATCTTGTGAAGTATGCCCTTGACCAGCTTATGCGTGAGGAGTATGTCCAGTTTGTACTGCTGGGTTCCGGCGACTGGGAATACGAGAGCTTCTTCCGTACTATGCAGGACCGCTATCCCGGAAGACTCAGCGCCTGCCACGGATTCATTCCGGAGCTTTCTCACAAGATATATGCCGGAGCCGATATGTTCCTCATGCCCTCAAAGTCCGAGCCTTGCGGTCTTTCACAGATGATTGCCCTGCGCTACGGCACCATACCCATCGTGCGCGAGGTAGGCGGTCTGAGAGACTCCATTCAGGACTGCGGCACAGGCGAGGGCAACGGCTATACCTTCCGCAACTATGATGCAATGGATATGCTTGCCTGCATACGCCGCGCCATCGCCGGCTACTGGCAGCACGAGGGCTGGGAGAAGCTTGTAAAGCACGCCATGGAGTGTGACAACAGCTGGACCCGTTCCGCCTCGGATTACATCAATATGTACCGTGAGGTCATTGCGGAATGATGCGGCGCTCATCCGGAATACGTTATGCCGTACCTCCGGGAAAATAAAAACACAGTAAACACGATACTTACCCACCGTCTGCGTTTTGGCGGTGGGTTTTCTTTTTGCGCATATTGCGTTCCGACTGTCCGTGCCGGGATATCCGTTTATTTTGAAATGCAGCTTTATGTATATTCGTGCAAAATATTTCTGGTAGAAACGGAAACGCTCACTTTGCTCGCTCAATGACCGGCGAGCGCAGTGAAACAAGTGCCCTTGGGGTGCTCTGCGCAAAAATTATATAAAATCGGGCATAAAGCACTTGACAATCGGATAAGATAATGGTAAATTAATAATAGTTTAGCACTCTCGGCTATAGAGTGCTAAATCCATCAGAACGGCCCCTTGAAAAACAAAGGCGGCAGTCCCGCGGGATCTGCGGTCTTTCGGCGGGCGCTCCGGAACGGAGGTGGGCACGATGGAACCTACACAAAGAAAAATGAAGGTACTCGAGGCGGTCGTTGAGTCATATATCAGGACCGGCGATCCCATAGGCTCAAAGGCCATCTGTGATGTGCTGGACTTTAATGTTTCATCGGCCACCGTAAGAAACGACATGGCCGAGCTTGATAACCTGGGACTTCTTGAACAGCCCCATACATCCGCAGGACGTATACCCACAGAGCTGGGATATCGGGTCTATATCGACGACCTGATGAAGACCCAGCCCCTCGGAAAGCGTGAACAGCTTCTTATCAAAGAAAAGCTGGACATAAACGCGGATACTCCCGAGCATATTCTTGAGGGGGCTGCGGACATTCTTTCAAGAATAACAGGATGCGCCGCCGCTGCAACGGCTCCGCCCGGGGACAGCGCGCTTATCCGCCACATAAAATTCGTCCAGACAGGCACATATACCGCAATGCTTGTTCTGATAACCTCACTGGGATCCGTAAAACCGCGGCTTTTCAGATGTGAGTACATGATAACCCCGTCGCTGCTTGATATGTTTGACAAGGCGCTTAACGAGCGGCTTGCAGGCAAGCCCGTCACGTCCGTGACTCCGGCCTTCATACAGACCACCGCCCTTTCTTTCGGCGAGATGTCCATGGTAATGCCCGGCGTTATGCTTGCTGTCAGCGAGGCGGCAAAGGAGGCTTCCACCTATGAGGCCGCAATACGGGGACAGTCAAACCTTTTTTCAATGTCCTGTCTCAGCGGACAGAACGGCAAAAAGGTCATGGAGCTTCTGGGTACCAACCACAAGCTGCTTGAGCTGATATCCGCCGCCGAAAAGCGGGGAGGAGTGCTGATAGGCACCGAGATAAACGAACCCGCTCTTGAGAACCTGAGCATAGTGACCGCAGGCTACACCGCCGCACCTCAGTGTTCCGGCACGCTGGCACTGGTGGGTCCCCTCAGGATGAATTACCCGAAGATCATTTCAATGCTCACGGGTGTTGCCGACATGGTCGGCGAATCACTCTCTGAGCTGCTTGATATATAGCGGCCGGCACAATTTGCCGCTGCATCCATTGCCATTATTTTACGGAAAGGAGGGAGTACGATGGGAAGAAAAAAGAACAGCAGCAAGAAATCGGCTGCCCAGCAGCCTGCTCCTGAAGCGGTTGAAACTGTTGAAGCTGTCGGGACTGCCGGTGAGGCTGAAACCGCTGCCCCTGAGGAAACCACAGATGAATTTGTCAGCAAGGCTGAATTTGACTCACTGATGCAGGAGCTGGAATCCCAGAAGGATCAGTTCCTCAGAATGGCTGCCGAGTATGACAACTACCGCAAGCGCACCGAAAAGGAAAAGCTGGCAACATACGACAACGCCGTTGCCGCATCGGTGGAGGCTTTCCTGCCTGTTATCGACAATTTTGCCCTGGCTCTTGACGCCGGACAGAATATGCCCGATGAATTCCGCAAGGGACTGGAGCTTATCCAGAAGAAATTTGACGGCGCGCTTGAAAAGCTGCACGTTTCCACTTTTGCTGAACGGGGCGACGAGTTCAACCCCGAGCTGCACAATGCGATCTCACGTGTCACCGATCCCGAGATCGAAGAGGATCACATCGCTTCTGTATATCAGAAGGGTTTCCGCATAGGCGACAAGATCATCCGTCACGCTATGGTACAGGTTTCTGACGGACAATAATAATTTAATACTATAAATCGGAGGTAATCAATTATGGCAAAAACAATCGGTATTGACCTTGGTACAACCAACTCATGCGTAGCAGTTATCGAAGGCGGCGAGCCTGTAGTTATCGCAAACGCAGAAGGCTCCAGAACAACTCCTTCCGTTGTTGCATTTGCAAAGAACGGTGAAAGACTGGTAGGTCAGGTGGCAAAGCGTCAGGCAGTTTCCAACCCCGACCACACTATCGCATCCATCAAGAGACAGATGGGTTCATCCTACAAGGTAAAGATCAACTCTAAGGAATATACACCCCAGGAGATCTCTGCAATGATCCTTACAAAGCTGAAGAAGGACGCAGAAGCATATCTGGGCGAGCCTGTGACTCAGGCCGTTATCACCGTTCCCGCATACTTCACCGACTCACAGCGTCAGGCAACAAAGGATGCCGGCCGCATTGCAGGTCTGGATGTAAAGCGTATCATCAACGAGCCTACTGCAGCTGCTCTCTCCTACGGCGTTGACAAAGAGAACGACCAGAAGGTAATGGTATATGACCTTGGCGGCGGTACATTCGACGTTTCCATCATCGAGATGGGCGACGGCGTTCAGGAGGTTCTTGCAACCGCAGGTAACAACCGTCTGGGCGGCGACGACTTTGACCAGAAGATCATCGACTGGTTGGTACAGAGCTTCAAGACAGATACAGGCATCGACCTCAAGGGCGACAAGACTGCAATGCAGCGTCTTAAGGACGAGGCAGAGAAGGCAAAGATCGAGCTTTCCGGCATCACCACCGCTCAGATCAATATCCCCTTCATCACCGCAGATGCAACAGGCCCCAAGCACCTTGACTACACTCTGACCAGAGCAAAGTTCAACGAGCTTACCTCTGACCTTGTTGAAAAGACCATGGGTCCCGTTCGTCAGGCACTGGCAGATTCAGGCCTCAAGATCAGCGAGATCGACAAGGTCCTGATGGTTGGCGGTTCATCCCGTATCCCCGCTGTTCAGGAAGCCGTAAAGAGTCTTATCGGCAAGGAGCCTTTCAAGGGTATCAACCCCGATGAGTGCGTTGCTATCGGCGCAGCCATCCAGGCAGGCGTTCTCGGCGGCGACGTTCAGGGTCTGCTGCTTCTTGACGTTACTCCTCTTTCACTGGGCGTTGAGACTCAGGGCGGAGTTATGACAAAGATCATCGAAAGAAATACCACCATCCCCACAAAGAAGAGCCAGATCTTCTCAACTGCAGCCGATAACCAGACTCAGGTAGAAGTCAACGTTCTTCAGGGTGAGCGTGAGTTTGCAAGAGACAACAAGCAGCTTGGTCTGTTCAAGCTGGACGGTATCGCTCCCGCAATGAGAGGCGTTCCCCAGATCGAGGTTACCTTTGACATCGACGCCAACGGTATCGTTAACGTATCCGCAAAGGATCTCGGCACAGGCAGAGAGCAGCACATCACCATCACTTCCAACACCAACATGAGCAAGGACGACATCGACAAGGCTATCCACGATGCAGAGCAGTATGCCGCAGAGGATAAGAAGCGCCGTGAAGAGGTCGATAAGAGAAACGAGGCAGAGAACGTTGTATACGCCGTTGAGAAGCTCATCAACGAGAACGGCGAGCACATCTCCGACGCCGACAAGGAAAACCTCAACAGCAAGGTCGCCGCTGTAAAGTCCGCTCTTTCAAGAAACAATATCGACGACATCCAGATCGCAAAGGACGAGCTGCAGAGAGATATGTACGCTGTGTCCGAGAAGCTCTATCAGGATGCTGCTGCCCAGGGCGCAGCCCAGAACCAGGCACCCCAGAGCGACAACGGTGTTTACAATGCCGATTATACTGACGTTGAAGACAACTGATCACGGGATAAAATAACGGCTCCCTGATGTCAGAAACGCCGCTTTGCGCACAGGGGAGGTGGTTACCCTTCTTCCTTGTGCGCTTTTGTAATTGTTCCGGCTTTTTCAATAAGCGGGTCAGATACCGATATCAGACAGCCCTGCCCTGAATTCCGCATAACTTCACTGTCGGTCTCCGGAAATACACAAAGTATTCCTGCATCCGGCAGTCGCAGAGAAACAAGTGCCCTTGGGATACGTTCCGCTGCCCAGTTCTGCGAGATTTCCCGCTCAGGTCTTTATCTTCCTTTATATCTGAGATCAGTATGACGTAAAACATGACGTAAAACGCCCGTCACTATGCTGCCCGAAAAATCAGGTATGGAGAGACGGGTCTGTTCTGACGGTTGTTTCCGGACGTATCCGGCTTCTGATACTGTTTTCCGATTAAAAGCTGACACTTTTAATCGGAAAAGGCGCCGCCCGAGGCCGCGCCCATCTGTGCATACGCACAGGTGACGTCTCATGCAAACTCCGACGTGCTGATGCGCTATTAAAAGAAGACTACGTCTGCTTTTAATGGGAGTTTAGTATGAAATACTCCTGCCCGACTGTTGGGTCATTCCTATTCCTTCCGCGTTGAAAGAAGTGTGAGCGAAATGAACAGCCTTGCTCCGGTAAAAAAGAAAAAAACAAAACTGAAGGTAGTTCTGCTGATAGTGTGTGTTCTTCTGGTGCAGATAGCGGTCGGTGTTACCGTTATTCTTCTTACGGAAAAACCCAGCGAGAAGCAATCGTCACAATCATCTGTCGATGATGACGATGTACCGGATTTCATCAAAAACCGTCCCCAAAACGCCAAAGAGCTTAACGAGGTTGCCGATAGGGTAAATGCCGAGACTGCATTGCGTGACCTGGCGAGCACGGGGATAATTCCTCCGCTGAATGAAGAAACGGGCGTTCTTGGCTTTGATTATGCTCCTATGGCGGACGAGGACGGCGAACTGGTGTTCAACGATCCCGGTATGAAAGAAGAGCTGACACAGGAGCCCTCACAGCGCTTTGGTAAGGCCTTCGTGGTGAGCGCTTCCGGAAATACGGAAGAAATAGTGCCCTCAGAGCCTCTGAGCAGTGTGGACGAGTACGACTATATCATACAATATGTCAACTATCCCACCCGCAGGGGCGAGCAGGACTATCATCAGACCGTGTACAAGTCAGGCGGCAAGACGGAAGACGGCGGCACCGTGACCCGCAAGGTGGTTTATACCACGACCTATGTATTTGTTATTGACGTCCATACCGGCAAGGCGGTACACATCCACAAAGTTGGGACTACCAAACCGCCGCTTTATGACAACGCCGGCACTACGGGGGTCATCATAACCTCTGTTGCGAGTGACTGGGCCCTTGACTACATCCACGACAAGCTGGTTCACACGGACAACTCATCATCAGAAACTTCCGATCCACAGTCCTCTTCGGACAGTGAGGAGTTATGAGTGAGGAGTTAGGAGTTTTTTAATTTGGAATTTGGAAAGTGGAAAGTGGAATTTGGCGCTTCGCTAATGAATACTGAAGCTTAAGAATAAAATAATAATAATATTTGATAAATAAAAATATATTCAGGTTGGGGAGAAACTCTCACTGCGGCCGCATAATCAACAGTGAATATTGAATAAATGATTACATCGATAATTATAACAGACGTCGCTCACTCCAATCAAGCGAGCTTGTTGGAGCTTTGCTCCTTGTTTAAGTGTATTGAGAAATTAAAATTTCAAAAGCAAAATCATTTATTAGGTTTTGCTCACTTTTCTGTTGAGCGCTGACAGGAAAAACGCAAGTTTTTTGGAAAGGGGTCCGGGGGATAACCCTTTTTTTCAAAAAAGGGTTTCCCCCGGCAGGGTTTGGGACGGAGTCCCAATTTCCCCCGGAAGGGTTTGGGGTGCGGGTGTCTCAGCCGCAGGCTGAGAGGCACCGAACGAACCGACAGGTGAGACCGGCGTCCCAATGCTATGCGCAGGTACTTGAAATATTTTAAAGATTGTATTATTATATTATTTGCAGTGCGGGATGTGACAGCTATACATCCGGCACAGGCTTTCCTGCCGGAATACGGCACGGAAACGCAGTTTTGATTTGTAATTACCATGGTCCGGTCGGGTATGCCGATATGGGACGTGGCATTTTGGGGTGATCTTCTTGGCAGAGAACAAAAGAGATTATTATGAGGTCATCGGCGTCCAGAGAGGCGCTTCCGATGACGAGATAAAAAAAGCATACAGAACACAAGCAAAAAAATATCATCCTGACCTCAACCCCGGCAATAAAGAAGCCGAGGCAAAATTCAAAGAAGTCAACGAGGCCTATGAGGTGCTTTCCGACAAGGACAAGCGCGCCCGCTATGACAAATTCGGTTTTGCAGGCGTTGATCCCAACTTCAGTCCGGGATACGGCGGCGGCGGAAGTCCCTTCGGTCCGGATATAGACATCGGCGATATTTTCAACAGCTTTTTTGGCGGATTCGGCGGCGGACGCACAAACCGCAACCAGAATGCGCCCCGCAGGGGTTCCGATGTAAAGGCATCCGTCACCATTACCTTTGAAGAGGCCGCAAAGGGCTGCAAAAAGGAAGTGACTTATCAGAATATCGACACCTGTACGGACTGCAGCGGTACGGGAGCCGCAAAGGGCACACAGCTCAAGCCTTGCCCCAACTGTAACGGAACAGGTCAGGTCACTGTACAGAAGCGTACACCCTTTGGTATCGTACATACCTCCCAGACCTGTGACAAGTGCCGCGGCAAGGGCAAGATCATAGAAAAGCCCTGTCCCAAGTGCTCCGGCGCAGGACGCACACGCTCTTCAAAGACCATATCCGTAAATATTCCCGCCGGAATAAATCAGGATCAGGTCATCAACATTTCCGGACGGGGCCACAGCGGATATAACGGAGGCGCCGCCGGCGACCTTAACATCTATGTAAACGTCAAAAAGCACGATATCTTTGAACGTCAGGGCGACGATATCTGGTGCGAGATCCCCATAACCTTTGCCCAGGCCGCATTGGGTCACGAGATAATCGTTCCTACCCTTGACGGCAAGGTGAGCTATAAGGTGCATCCCGGCACACAGCCCGGGGATATCTTCAAGCTCAAGGACAAGGGCGTACAGCACCTGAACATGAAGGGCAGGGGCGACCAGTATGTAAAGATAACCATTGAAGTACCCCGTAACCTGACCTCACAGCAGAAGGAGATACTCAAGCAGTTTGACGAGGCCAGCGGTACCACCAACTATCAGAAGCGCTCCAGCTTCTTTGACAAGATCAAAAAGCGTGAAAAGAACGGCTGATGCTCTCCAGGACAGCACAGCCAATGTTTTCAGAATCAAGGCACGGTGCCCTTCTGCGGTCCACCGTGCCTGAATTATAGGCGATGACAGGGCTTGGAAAAACCGGTGTCATAATGCTTGTAGTTTTAGCCCGATAAATAACAAGCAGGATGTTCAGCCCGATTTTACGCCTGTGGAGTTGTAGGTCACGAGGACGATGAAGCAGGAAGCCCATTGGATCCGGACAATGGGCAGTTCACGTTGTATTGATTCTTAACTCCCATTAAATGCAGACATAGTCTGCTTTTAATCGGAATACAGTATGAGGAGGCAGCTATGATTTACACACCATTGACCAAAAAAGCCATGAAGATCGCATACAGGGCCCATCTTTATCAGACCGACAGGACAGGTCTGCCCTATATTTTCCATCCCTTCCATCTTGCCGAACAGATGACAGATGAGCTTACAACGGCTGCGGCACTGCTTCACGACGTTGTTGAAGACACCAACATGACCTTTGACGATCTGAGAAAAGAGGGTATACCCGAAGAGGTCATTTCTGCTCTTGTGCTGCTGACCCATGAGGAGGGTGTTCCGTATTATGATTATGTCCGCATGACTAAGAACGACCCCATTGCCGCCGCGGTGAAAAGAGCCGACCTGCTTCACAACAGCGATATTTCAAGGCTCAGCACGGTGACGGGCGCCGACCTGCAGCGCATGGAAAAATACAAAAAAGCCCTTGATATCCTGGACGAAGAACAGTGACAGCCGCGCACTTGCGTAACGAAATAAGCTATTTGTGACGGCGTCCGGTAGCGCAGCGCTACAAGGCTGCCTGTTTCGGTGTTTTTTCACCGCTTTGTCCGGTTCATAAACCCCGCGGATAACTGGGGATGGCACGTTCGGCTTAATGGCCTGTCAGGACAAAACGTGATAATTCTCCGATCCCGGTTGTTATCTGTAAAAAAATATGATATAATTATGTCTGTAAATATTTCAGGCAGCACCGCGCAAATGACCGGACTACGTTATTTCGGAAAACAGGTGATATCATGTCAGAGACATCGGCAACCAAAAAAATAATAGCATCGGGCTTCAAGGAAGTCATGGACAAAAAGAGCTTTGAAAAGATCACTATTTCCGATATTGCGGCCCAGTGCGGACTTAACCGTCAGAGCTTCTACTATCATTTCCGTGACAAATACGAGCTTCTTAACTGGATACTCAATACCGATATATTCATTCCCTTCAAGGACGGACTTACCATCGACAACTGGAACGACAAGCTCCTTGCCACCCTCATCGCCATAAAGGACAATTCCCGGTTCTATACAAATGCCTTCAATACCACTCAGGGCAACGAATTCCGTCAGTTTCTCTTTGAGGCTGTCACCGACATCATGAGCGAGATCATAGATCAGCTTACTGCGGACAGGACGCTGATGCCAGAGGATAAGCAGTTCATCGCTGAATTCTTTTCCTACGGTATCTCCGGTTCCGTTACAAAATGGGTCAGGAGCGGCATGAAGCAAAGTCCCGAAAGTACCGCAAAGCATATCAAAGTCATAGTAAACGGCTTCAAAAGCTTTGCTGCGGTAAAGTTCCTTTCCTCCGCCGAACAGTCCCCGTGGCAGTCCTGAATGACAGCGGCTGAGCGTAATGTGATATTCCTGTATGATACCGAAGAATGACAAAAAATGAGCGGTCCCGATAATATGGTCGGGACCGCTTTTGTGTCTTATTTTGTTATGCGTGATACTGATATCGGACAGAAAGGGTGGTAAAGATATAAGCGGAATAACGCCAAAGATCGCCGCCAGGTCCGTTTGTAATTAGTATTATACCTGAAGTCCGGGAATGTCGACCGCGGGGTCGAGGTCGGCTTCGTAGTCAACGCCCTCGGCCTCAAAGCCGAACAAACGGTAAAAGTCTTTGAAATAACCCTCAAGATCCGCATGGGTGTCAAGGTTTTCGGTGGCTATCTCTGACCACAGACGGTCTACCTCCTGCTGAATTTCCGGCTGCATTTCAAGGTCGTCCAGACGAATGCGGTTTTCCTCGTCGGTGACAGGACTGCCTGCAAAGAGCTTTTCGTTCATCAGACGGTACATCTGCTCGATGCAGCCTTCGTGAACGCCCTGAGCCTTCATTACCTTGTAAAGGATGGAAATATAAAGGGGAACGATGGGAATGGCTGCGCTGGACTGGGTGACCAGCGCCTTGTTTACGGAAATATATGCTGCCGTACCCTTGGCGGTGATCTCCTTAGAGGCGGCAAAAAGATCATCCTTTGCCTTGCCGATGGAACCGTCGGCATACATGGGATGGGTGATCTCGGGACCGATGTAGGAATATGCAACGGTGACGGCGTTCTCTTCAAGGGCGTCTGCCTCCCGGAGGGCGTCTATCCAGTCCTTCCAGTCCTCTCCGCCCATGACCTTTACGGTGGCGGTGATCTCTTCTTCGGTGGCGGGGTTTACTGTGATGTCGCTGACAACTCGGTTTTTGAGGTCGATGGTCTTGTTGGTGTAGGGTTCACCAACGGTCTTGAGCACGGATGAATACATCGTGCCGTCCGCCATGGTGCGGCGGGGTGCTGCAAGACTGTAGACTACCATGTCCACCTTCCCAAGGTCGCTCTTGATAAGCGCAATGGTCTTGTCTTTTATTTCCTTTGAGTATGCGTCTCCGTTAATGGTCTTTGCATACAGTCCGTCGGCTGATGCAAAGGCTTCAAAGGCGGCGGTGTTGTACCATCCGGCAGAGGCGGTCCTTGCGCCGGATGCGGGCTTGTCAAATATTACGCCCACAGTCGCCGCTCCGAAGGAATATGCGGCGGTGATGCGGGATGCCAGTCCGTAGCCCATGGATGCGCCGATGACAAGCACCTTTTTGGGGCCGTCTGCATGGGGCTTGGAGCGTATGAAGTCGATCTGCTGCTTAACAAGCACTCTGCAGCCTTCGGGATGGGCCGTGGTGCAGATAAATCCTCGTACCTTTGGTTTGATTATCATAGCAATTATCTCCTTTGGGTATAGTTGTCTATAGATGTCTTTGACATAGGGTCTTTATGTATATTGTATCACAGTCCGGTCCGTTTGTATACTGTCCTGACCATGTTTTCAGGGAAATCGGTTTTGCCGGAGCAGCTCTTTTGGGGAACCTCTTTTTCTGCCGTAACCGCCGGATCTGTGATAGGACCTCATAAATCGGCCGCAAAAATACTATGAGCTGCAGTTTCCGTCATCATGTTTTGTGAATGATTTCCCTGCCATGTTTTGTATCAGGTCACAGTAGGATGTCATATTCTTCCTGATCGCCCTTTTTGCCCACAAGAATGTTGTTTTTGCCTTCGACACTGACATAATAGCTGCCCAGGATGTCGATATGGTCGGTGTATTCAAGCTTTGGAGAGATCTTGTAGCAGGGGGTCCCGTTAGGCTCGGCAATGGATTCGTCTATCTCAAACACATATTCCGAAATGTCCTTTTCAAGATCAAGCCGTTTTTTGTTTTCCGCAAGCAGGGTCAGAGCCTGGTTGGGGCTGATCTTTGCATCGGGATAGCGAACCGTATAGTCCGTGTCCGGCTCTGCGGCGGTGTCCACAGGCTCATAGCCGCCCATCCAGTTCTTTGTGAGGACCTTGCCGGTCTTGCAGTTAACAAGGGCGTTTGTGCCCACATATATTTTTTTGCCGGATACCTCTATGTAGGGATATACGGAGTAATACTCTTCGCCGGAGCGATTCACAATATTGAACAGGTACTTTTTATAATCCTTCATGCTCTGGGGAAGATAGAAGGCGCTCATGGGACATTCGTCCAGCTTCTTGCAGGCATCTTCAAAGCTGATGCTGCCGTCGGGAGCGGAGGAGTCTGAGCGGCTGTTTTTGTTTATCAGATCATCGCCGTAGGACTGAGGGCCGGTATCTGAGGGAATGATTATATTGTCATCCTGGCTCTGGGATGGCTTTTTTTCGTTCTTTGCACAGCCGCAAAGTGCAAGGGACATACAAAGCAGGGCGGCTATAATTTCTTTTTTCATGTTGATCTCCATTCTGTCTTAACTTATTTCAAATAGGAAAGGGCGATAAAGCTCTGTGCGGAAGCTTTGGCATAAAGAGTCGGCGGAGTGTACCTCAGGGGCGCTTGCCGGGTACCGACAACGATGTAATGCGGGATTTGGTGTCAAAGATCATCGTCAGTGCTGTCTGATATCAGTAATATATTTTGACCGCAAAAATGCGGCTTCGACCGGGGTTATTTTTTTATCAGAGTCCTGACCCAGAAATGAACGGTGAGGGTCAGGGAACTTACGGCTGTGAGCTGCTCCCGCTTTTCCTGACGTATCCGCCAGAAGTGGGGAGTCATCAGCAGAAGCTCCTGCAGGCGGGCGCTGTCAAGGGTGACGGGAAAGCGGTATTCGTCGCATCCGGCTTCTATAAAAAGCTCCGGACAGGGTGCGGGGTGCTTGTGCTGCTCGAATACCTCGTCATAGATGAGTCTTTTCAGCTCTATAAGGTGTTCCGTGCCCACGGTCACCTCCACGGCGCAGCCTCCCTTTTTCAGTATCCGGGCGTATTCCTCCGGAAGGAAGAGTGAGAACATTGCCGTAAGAGCGTCGAAAGCGCCGCTTTTCAGAGGAAGGTGTGATGCGGTGGCAACAAGCCACAGTATATCTTTGTCACGGCTGCAGGCCATTCTTACGCCGTCCTTTGAGATATCCACACCTATGCAGCGGGCACCGCACATATCCTTGATACGGGAGGTATAATATCCTTCGCCGCAGCCGATGTCGGCGGTCAGGGGAGAATGACAGTGAGCGTTTATGGCTTCCGTTACCCGGTCGCATATAGGTCCGTACAGCCCGCTGTCAAGAAAGCTGCGTCTTGCCCGCAGCATATCGGCAGTGTCCCCGGGATGAAGAGAACGCTTGTTCTGTACCGGGAGGAGGTTATAATATCCCTGTCTTGCCCGGTCATAGCTGTGGCTGCGGGGACATACAAGCCGTGTGTTTTCGCTTTTCAGGGGCTCGCCGCAGACCGGACATAAAAGACAGTTCAGAAGCTCGTTCATGCTGCCGCTCCTTTCTTTTGTTATTGGATGCGTTTCAGCTTTCCGCCGCAGGTGCAGCGGTAGCGTGAAGGGTGTGAAACGACTGAGGACATACGGGTGCGGGTTATCTGTTTTCCGCAGCTCCGGCAGACAAGTATGTACCGGATCTCTTTTTTTGCCGGCGCCTGAGACTGCAGACCAAGCTCCTCATAACTGTTGGTGCGCTGTATCGTGTAGCCGTACCGGCTGTTCATTATTTCCGCATACCGGCGGAACACCGGACCGTGGTTGTCGCAGCCGGGACAGGTGTGTATCAGTTCGTGGGCGATGGTCTGACAGCAGGCCTGTTCTGGTGCCTGCAGAAGCAGGGATGATATCTCGATGGTGAAGCGCCCGTCCTTTTTGATGCACATACCGAACCTGGAGCGGGCCCTGGTGTTTATGCTGACGTGACGCTCGATGCTGCCGGAAACGGGTATTCCTGCAAGCACCGCCTGACGGAGGACTTTTCTGAGCAGAGCGTCGGGGTCGTTGAGCCGGCCTTCCGTCCCGTCTGCTCCGGAAGAAAAAATATTGTTCATGATAATACCTTTCGCGGTTTGATCTTTCACGGTCATTGGTGTCACAGTACAACCACTGTGGGCTGATGTCCCAGGCGGGGGATGAGGGTGTTCAGAAGGTCGCTTGTTCTGATGCGCAGACTTGAGGTGTTTATGCAGGGGTGAAACCCGAAATATTCCTCCTTAAGTACGTCACCGTCTATCAGCAGCCGCACAAGACCCTCTGTGTCGTTCATAAGACCCATTACCGTGGCGGAGCCGGGGGTAAGCCCCAGCAGCCTTTCCATATCCTCCCCGCCTGCAAAGGAAAGACGGGCGCTGTTGATCTGCTTTGAAAGATCCTTCGTGCGGAATTCCTTGTCTGCGGGCATTATCAGAAGGTAATAGGCAGTCTTCTGTCTGTTGCACAGAAAGAGATTTTTGCAGATGCTGACGTTCAGCCTTCTGCCGATGGCGGCACATTCCTCCATGGTGGCAGTGGGGGGATGGTCTGTCCTGAGATACTCGATGCTCAGTTCTTCCAGCAGGTCATAGACCGACTCTTCTGAGGGGATCCTTTTATCAGAGGGTCTTGTATTGTGAACTTCTTCCGAGAGTGTTTTCGGTTCCATAGCGTACTCCTTGTTTTCTGTCGGGAAGGCAATCTTCTCCGGTTGTAGGCAATTTGCACAATTCGCGGAGATCCTGCGCCAAATTGTATTTTTAAACCTATTTTAAAAAAATAAATTGTCCGCGTCAATAGTATTTATGTTATATAATTATTGTTGAATGTTGAATTTTTTGTTTCTTTCAGAAAACTTTTGGTCCGATAATCGGCAAAATAAACAATTTTGAAAATAATTTAAAAAAATATATTGAAAAATTTCTCTGAAAGTGTATAATTATATATAGTGTATTAGGATCGAGAAGAGATCATTACATAACGGAGGTATTGTATATGAAACGCAGAAATATCACAGCCATTTTGTTAGCCCTTGCTCTTGCGGTAAGCTCTGCTGCACTGCTGACCGGTTGCGCCGGAAAGTCCTACTATTATGACAAAAACGGCAACAGGATAGGCCCCATCGGTGCTTCTTCCGAAGAGGCTTCAAAGGAGTCTGTTGCTGAGTCTACCCCTGCAGAGTCCACACCCAGCGAGACTACACCCAGCGAGACTACTACTGAGGAGTCTTCCCAGGCTGAGTCTGTTGCCGATACTTCTTCTGAGGCACCGGCCGATGAGTCCAGCGAAGAAGCTTCAAAGGACGAGGCTCCCGCTGACGGCGACGTTCTTGCCACCATCAAGTTTGAAAAGCCCGATGACTGGAGCGCTGACGATCTGAGCGCAAGAGTGTATGACGACGAGTCCAACACCGCAAACGTCAAGCCCACTGCAGACGGTAATGTATATACTTTTGTTGTGCCCAAGAAAGGCGAGCAGGGCAATGAATTTAAGTCACCCAAGATCATGTTCCAGTCTGTAGCTGCAGGCTTTGTTATCCAGACAGAGGGTGCGACCATCGACGGCGACAAGACCTACGGCGTTGGTGAGCTTATCAAGAGAGGCCAGTACGCTATTGTTGAAAAGTAACCAATAATTTAATAATTCAGGGACACGGAGTTTCTTCCGTGTCCTTTTTTGCGCCCTTCAAAAAAATCTGCATATCCGGTCACAAAGCGGGCAATAATATGATCGGAGGTGCAGAAAATGCGTTCAAGAAAAAACAGTGAAATTTTTAAAAGAAAAAAACCGTCAGCCGGTCTGGGCTTTTATATCGCCCTTGCAATCTGTCTGGTCACCATCGCAGGAGCAGCCTGGACTACTTACGGAAGTATTCTGCAGGACAGTACGACTGGGGATGACGAAAGCCTGTCGTCAGATCTGCCAGCCGCAAACGATGTGAGCGGTGAGCCATACGAAAAAAACGAGGAAGAGTCCGAAGAAAGCTCCCGGCCGTCAGAAAAAGAAAGCGATGACAGTGAACAGCCGGAGCCTGAAAGCGATACGCAGGAAAGCGCGGAACCGTCACAGGAAAACAAAGAGCCGGAACGTGTCCTGCCTCTTGAGGATACGACGGTCATCAGGCCATTCAGCGACACAAAGCTGCTGTATTCAAAAACCACCGGTGACTGGCGCACGCATCCGGGGGCTGACTTCAAAGCGCCTGAGGGTACGGCAGTACGTTCCGTGGCGGAGGGTGTTGTACGCTCCGTGGAAAGCGACGTTCTTTACGGCAATACGATATGCATTGACCACAAGGGGTTTGTTGCCCGTTACAGCGGCCTGACAGATCAGTCCGTTGTACGTGAGGGGGACAATGTGGAGGCCGGAACGGTCATCGGATATGCAGGCACGGTACCCTGTGAGATGTCGGAGGAGCCGCATATCCATCTGGAGGTCACTTACGTTGACAGGCTTATGGACCCGGTGGCGCTGATCGAAAGCGGCGCAGGCAAAAGCGTAAGCAAATAGATGTGTCTCGGTGGTAGGATGCGGGAGCTGCCGTATCCTCCGTTTTACGGCGCGAAACAGGGATCCGTTTTGACAAAGCTGCAAAACCGGATGGATTTTCGGAAAACCCTACATTATATAGTGTAGCACAGCGAAAGCTTACATTATATAGTATAGAGTTGTGTCAGTCTGGAGTTAGGAGTGAGGAGTTTTAATGTGGAATTTGGAAAGTGGAAAGTGGAATTAAGCGCTTCGCTAACTGAAAACTTAAGACTTAAAAAATAATAATATTTGAAAAATTAAATGTCTCTTAGGTATAGGTGGAAACGTTCACTTAGTTCGCTCAGAGAATAGGGAATAGCGAGAAGTCAGGAGGGTGGAGAGCTTGGTTTTATCAGTTCCGTATGCTAACTCCCTCATGCACTGCGCCCCACCGGCATTGTATAAGTCCGCCATCCGATCAGCGTTCGCCCTTGGCTCCGCTCATCCCTAATACTGTTTTCCGATTAAAAGCTGACACATTTAATCGGAAAAGGCGCCGCCACAGGCTGCGCCCATCTGTGCATACGCACAGATGACGTCTCATGCAGATTCCGATGCGCTGACGCGCTATTAAAAGCAGACTATGTCTGCTTTTAATGGGAGTTAAGTATAAGTGAGGGATGCATAAAGCCTTCCCCTTGAGGGGAAGGTGGCACGGCGCCGCCGTGACGGATGAGGTGAACGGAAACGTTCACTTCGTTCGCTCAATGACCGGCAAGCGCAGTGAAACAAGTGCCCTTGGGGTACCGCCGGGCAGCGTGACGCTGTACCCTGTTTCATGTTCACATTCAATAACATCCGGCAGTTATGTGCCGCAATTACGGCGTTGTTCTGGTCGATTTATAGTCCGCAATATACAGGCACGTTAAACTATGAACAATGCAAAAAAATCCGACTGTCTGTAGAAACCAGCCGGGAAGTGACCCGATTAAGGGTCACGGCGGCGGATGGCGAAGGTATATGACGTGCCGTGAAGTGCGGGAGTAAAAGCATCTCGTCCGAGCCCAGTGCGAAACGTTAGTGGAGCGACCGCCGCGAATCGGGAGCGCAGGCTCTGCGCTGGGAGAAGGGGCAGCCGCAGAAGTTCTGGCGGTACAGTGAAAACTGGGCGGAAAGCTCGATGGAACGCTTGTAGCCGCCCCGCTTTTTGAAATCCGAGAAGAGATATGGCACACCGTATTGGTCGCTGATCTCCTTTCCGATGGTGTTGAGAACGGCGCTGTCCTTCTGGGGGCTTATGGAGAGGGTCGTGGTGAAATAGTCAAAGCCTCCGGCTTTTGCGGCTTCGGCGGCCTCTGTCATCCGCATACGGTAGCATTTGTGGCAGCGTTTGCCTCTTTCTGGCTCGTTTTCAAGACCCTTGGCCATCTCGAAGAAGCGCTCCGGCTCATATCTGCCCTCAATAAAAGAAACCTGGGGACACATTTCGCTGATGAGCCGCCGCAGCTCTTCTTCACGGTAACGATACTCCGATTCGGGGGAAATGTTGGGATTGTAAAAAAATACGGTTATATCAAAATACTGCGTAAGATATTCCAGCACATAGCTGCTGCAGGGCGCACAGCAGGAGTGAAGAAGAAGACGGGGGCGTTTGCCCTCCGCCGTGAGCTGCTGCAGGGTCTTGTCAAGAATGAGCTGATAGTTGGTCTTTGGTGTCTGAGCCATATTGGTCACCTTGTCTTCTGGGATGAGAGTACAATGTTCAGGATGTCGGCGGGGGTGTCCGCTATTATTTTTGCGCCCTCACGTTTAAGTTCTTCGACCGGACGGAATCCCCAGCTCACTCCGCAGAAGATTATACCGGCGTTGCGGGCGGTAATTGCGTCAACGTCACTGTCGCCGATGTACATTGTCTCCGCAGGGCTGACCCCAAGAGTCTTCATTATCGCAAGAGCGGCGTCGGGGGAGGGCTTGCGCTCCGTTCCGTCCCGCTTTCCCCATATCTGGGAAAAAGGCTTTTCAGGAAAGAGGGCGTTGACTATGCGGGCGGCAAAGCCGTCGGGCTTGTTTGAATTGACGGCGCAGTAGACTCCGGACCTGCGCAGTTCAGTCAGCAGTTCCGGTATCTTCGGATACGGTCGGGTGTCGTCAAGACAGTGTTCGGTATAATAGGCGCTGAAGTCCGAAAGCAGCCGTTCCTTTTGTGAAGGAGAGAGGATCCCTGCGGCTCTGTCGGCAAGGACGGATATGCCGCTGCCCACCATCATGCGGTAGCTTTCAACGGGGTGTGCGGGAAGTCCCTGTGACCCGAGGGCGTGGTTCATGGCGTGAGCCAGGTCGGACAGGGAGTTTATCAGAGTGCCGTCAAGGTCAAAAATACATAGCTTTATCATGGCTTTTTTCCTTTCGATAATACTAAGGCAACACCGCACAAAGACCGCCGGCAGGTGCAGCGAAACGGGGTGTTGCCGGTGCCGGCTTTGAGGCGCAGGGCACCCCAAGGGCACTTATTTTACTGCGCCTGCGCTCCCGATTCGCGCTGAGCTTTATCAGGTGCAGAAACTTTGTGCCGCGGCGATAAAAAATCCGATGTAATACTAAACTCCCGTTAAAAGCAGACATAGTCTGCTTTTAATAGCGCGTCGGAGTTTGCATGAGACGTCATCTGTGCGTATGCACAGATGGGCGCAGCCTCGGGCGGCGCCTTTTTTTAAATAGTGTCAGATTTTAATCGGAAAACAGTATAAAAGAATTAGAGCCCAAACACGGATCCGGCGTCACGCTGGCCGGATGCCGCTTATCCGATAATTCCGGCGGTACGGAGGACAGAGGGCGAAAATCATCCCGCAAGTCAGAGAGGCTCGCGGGAGTTTTGTTATTTCTTTTTTATTGATGTGTTCTTTTTGCTTTTGACGCTCAGGGAGCTGTTTCCGCTGCCAAGTCCCTGATGTTTTGTTCCGCCGCCGAGAGCGGGAGCGGGAAGGGATTTGTTCCGGAGTATGAATATCATTATCACTGCAATGATAACTATAATAGCAGAGATCACAGAGAAGAATATGATGTCCTGAACGTTGGGGGAGGTGACGTCAAATTCGATATCAACGGCAGCCCCCTGAAGCTGGAGGGTGAGCAGACCGTCCTTTACATCGGAAAGATCGGCGTTCTGGGTATCGCTTTCAAAGGTGCTGGAAAAGCCCTTTATGATGTCGCCGCTTTCAACGGAAATGCTGTAGTAGACGGGAGTTTCGGCGTTGTCACCCAGCAGGACGGATGAGAGGTCCAGATGGTCCTTGAAGTGTCTCATGGTGCGCAGGGACATGAACTGGGATTCGCTGGTGTGCTTGGTGGTGTTCTTGCCGGAGAAGATGAGGGAAAAGCTGTCTTCAAGGCTGTCGGGAGAACCGGAGGCGGTGTATGTACACATACAATCGTCATTTATAACGGAGTTTACGGCGCCGAATCCAAGGTGAGCAAGGTATTCCTTTGCGTACTCGGCAGCCTCATCGCCGCCGTTTTCACGGCTGAACTTAAGGGTAAGGGTCTTTCTCAGGTTTTCGCCCTCAAGGGGAACGGTCTCGATATTGACAGAGGTAGCCTTGTACTGCTTGCCGTCGTTGATCCTGAGCTTGAGGTAAGAGCCGTCGTAGCGGAAGGCTACCATTTTTCCGTACTGGTTTTCGGGGAGCTTCTGCTCTTTGGGCGGGATGACCCAGCTTCCGTTTTCGTAATACTGACATTCGCTGAGCTGGGTGGTGTCGGTGGTGGAGTACTGATATTCAACGGGAACATTGCCGTCGTTGCCGATGTAGTTGGAGAAATCCAGTTCTTCGTTGAAGGAATTCTGTTGGGCAAGCACGGTGCTACCCTCGGATTTGTCGTTGTAAACTACCTCGCCGTACTGGGTGTGCAGCAGGGTCTGGGTGGAGTTGCGAAGCTGAGACTGGTCAAGATTTGTGAACTTGACGGTGTAGTTGTAGGCATTTGAAGAGAGGAGCCAATCTGCCTGAACGGTAGAGGGGGTAAGGTCCTGGAAGTATTTTTTGATGGTGTCCTTGTCCTCGTCGAAGGTAGACTGGGCTATCTTGAAGACGAAGGTGCGGTCATAGCGTGACTGGGACGCGTCGGAAGAAGCGGTGCGCTTCACGGTCTCAATGCGTATCTGCTGAAACTGTATTCCGTCAAGACAGTTTACTGAGATCATAGGTTCGGAGCTCTGGATGTCATCGTTCAGTGAAACGGTGGTCCCTGTCTCCTTCGACACAAAATCAAGACCGCTGAAGCCTTCGGACTTTGCGCCGGATGCGATCCAGTCGGTAAGGAGCTGACTGCTCTCAAAGTTTTCTTCGATGCGCCATCCGCGGGTCACAAGGGTATTGGGGTCGGAGAAGCTTACGATTGCCTTTGAACCGATGATGTCGCTGACCTTTGAAATATAGTCGTCCTTGTCAGTGAAGGTCATCTCGAAGGTATACTGGATCTTGTCGTCAACATAGCCCTTTGAGGGGGCCATGGAGTTGGGGCAGTATTTCTGAACGACCTTTTCAAGGTTTGATTCTGCCTCGGAGCCGGTCTTTATGACGCTCTGGGGAATATTGAGCACGATGGTGCGCTTCCCGCTGAAATTGTGGTCCACGCTCAATGTGGTATGCAGCTCGGCGGTCTCATTGCTCCGGTTGCTGCAGGACGCCGTCAGGAACAGGCAGATCACGGAAACAAGTATCAAAAGTATTGTCGTTATACGTTTTGGCAAATCGATCACTTCCCGAATATTCTTGCTTACCTTATATTCTACTATTTTCATCATATAAAGTAAAGGTTTTTTCGACAAAAAAATCCTGCCTCTGCATGAAAAAATTTACATTCTATTTGTGTAAACTCCGTATTGTTATGCATCCGGAAAACTGATAAAAAACACAAATGAAACAAACAAAAATGAGAAAAATCATGGGGATTTATATAGTCCTTGGTAAAATGTATACAAAAATGATAGAATGACATTGACTTTAAAAATAATAAATGTTATAATCACACTAAGTTGTATAAGTATGGTTATGTATACCAACGGGAAAAGCGGATAAAGCCGAAACCTGTTTCACAGAACCGGAGGTCGATAGATATGATAAGAACTAAACGAAAGGGCTTAAAGGCTGCGCTGGCGTGCGCGGTCATGTTTACAGTGATGCTGAGCGCCATTCCCCAGAACGGCATCACCACCCAGAAGGTCGAGGCCTACGGCGAGGCTGCCGACGGCTACTACTATGCCGAAACCTGGCTGTATGACTATGACTACGATGCGTCCAACTTCGGCTATACAAAGGACAATCAGCAGGCATACAACAACGATTCGGCGGGTGTGCATTATAACTGGGACCAGTGTCATAATCTTCGTAACGGCGACCGCTGGATGACCGGTCTGCAGGTACCTTATGAGAGCCTTAACCGTGATATTTCAGCCTTCTATTCCGGCAAGAGCGCTCCTGCTCTCTATTTGGGAAACTTTTACGGCACGGCTACCGACCTTTCCGATACCAGAGGCAACGGCGAGGGTGAGACTCCCTGGCAGTACACATACAAGACCGGAGACAATAATTACCATTCCTATGCCAACGTCTACAATAATTTCTGGCAGAGCGCAAACAATGCTCCAAAAACCAGCAACGGCAACGTTGCCGTGCAGGGACTGGTGGACAGGACCCTGGATTCCAGCGGAAACCTGACCCAGGGTAACGGCTCCTTTGAGCTGCCCTATTTCTCTGACAGCTTTATCAACAGCAACAGCAAGATGCACAAGTATGCGACTTCCAACGGATTCCCCTTCAATATCACAACGGGATCCAACGGGATAAAGACCTATGGCTTCGACTCCGCCTATGACAACAAGAGATATTATCAGAACGGAGAGATCAAGGTCGGAACCGAGACCAACCACCCCAAGGGCACCGTTAACTGGAGAAGTGACCAGAAAACCGTGACCGGCGGTGACTACGGCTTCTATCCCTTTAACGGCGGCAGCAATATCACCAACATGGTAGTAGGACGTTCCGCAGTAAACTACGGCTTTGGTATGAAGGTAAATATCCCCTTCAACCTCAGCGAGACCGGTACCCTTACCGATAAAGACGGCAACCCTGTAGATCCGGTGTTCAACTTCTCCGGAGACGACGACGTATGGGTATTCGTTGACGGTGTGCTGATGCTTGACATCGGCGGCGACCACGCAAAGGTTACCGGCAGTATCAACTTCAACAGATCAAAGCAGAACGTATATGTCAGCAAGGTCGCACCGTTCAACTCTTCAGCAAGCAAAACGCAAAGAGCGTCTGAGACCGGCGCCCAGAACACCACAATTGCTGCACAGTTCACAGCGGCAGGCAAGGGCTTCAATGCTGACGAATTCTATGATCCCAACACCGAACACGTTCTTACCGTATTCTACATGGAGCGCGGTATGTTTGAGTCAAATCTCAGCATTTCCTTTAACTTTGCTCCTGTCAATCCCCATAAGCTGACCGTAAAGGAAAGAACCGAGTTCACAAACGTCAACCCCGGACTTATTAAGCAGACAGTCGGTGTTGCGGATAAAGATATCTTCGATTACAGCATCGAAAATCAGGGAACACCTGCCAACGATGTAGGAAACTCAGGTATTCTTACTCCCACCTATACATACATCGACAGAAACAATACCGATTCCGGAAATACTACCCTGATAAACCGCCTGAGCGGTCAGGAACCC
>JBGUWL010000055.1:0-6702 GCA_045221075.1 Acutalibacteraceae bacterium | reverse complement strand
AAGCTACCGACTGCTGGTAATACTTGCAATGTTCTATGTCAGCGCCCTTACGATATGGGGCTGGGTAATGGATTCCTTCGGCGCCTTCATATCATGCGCGGCGTACATTCAGGGACCCATAATAGGAATGATAGTTGTGGATTACCTGATAGTCAAACGACGGAAAATATCCCTCAAGTCCCTGTATGAGCTTGACGGTCATAATGCCTACAAATTCACCCACGGCTTCAACCTTGTGGGACTTGGCTGCATCGTTATAAGCATCGTTGTATGCGTGCTGTTTGTATACGACCCCCTGAACGGCATTATCAAAAGCCCCATATTCCTCGGTCTGACCGGCAGCGGTTTTACCGCAGTATTCGGCGGTCTTCTCTACTGGATTGCAAGCCTCACTCCCCTGAAAAAGTATATGCTCCGCGACCGCAAGGAGCTGGATATTGTATAACTCATTTTCAGTGCTGTGATCCTGAGATTCGGAAACGGTTGAGTGCCCTTCGCCCTTGTCCGGATCAGAGTAGAACAGGACTTTTAATGCCAGCACGATGAGTCCCGTTTCTCCGATGCATCGGAGGGACTTGTCGTCTGACAACATTGATGACCCGTGCCGGCGGGCTGCGGACCTTCCGGCACTTTCCGAATTCTTATATCCCCGAAGTAGAACCGATCTGTCGCTGATACGGCAGGTCGGCTTTGTTTTGCAATGTGGAGAATAACATAAAAAATAAAAACGCTATCGTATTGAAAATATCGGTACAATGAATTATAATGGAAACAATGTAAGATCCGGTAGACAGGAGGGATTTGAAATGGCGGCTGAAAAGGGATTGCACGACGGTCACCGTAACCGTGTAAGAGAACGTTTTCTTGAAGAGGGATTGGAAAAGTTCAGGGACCACCAGGCGCTTGAGCTTCTTCTTTTTTATGCCGTTCCCCGCAAGGATACAAACGAGCTTGCCCATAAACTGCTGAACCGCTTCGGTAATCTTTCACAGGTGCTTGATGCTCCTGTTGACAGTCTTGAAAGCAGCGGACTGAGCCACAGTGCCGCCGTTCTGCTCAAGCTCGTTCCCGAGCTTTGCGGAAGGTACTATCAGGAAAAGTATGACTCAAACGATCCTGTAGACGTTTCGGACGACAGTCTTGGCCGCATTATAATTCCTTATTTTATTTCTGCGCAGGAGGAGCGGGTCCTGCTGATGCTGCTCGACTCCAGGGGCGGCCGTCTGTACTGTGACATAATAAGCAAGGGATCCATTTCCGCATCTGATGTAAATGTACGGAAGATCCTGCAGCTTGCTGTAAAATACAACGCCAGAGCCGCCGTTATTGCCCACAACCATCCCAGCGGCATCGCTCTGCCCTCGGGTTCCGACATCAAAATAACAAAAATGATAAAGCAGTCCCTTGCCGCGGTGGGTGTCGTCCTTATGGATCATATTATTGTTGCCGGGAAGGGATATTCATCCATGGCCGAGCTTGACGAATGCTGCGACATCTTTATGTGACCGGAAACGCTCACTTCGTTCAATGCCCTTCGAGCGCAGTGAAACAAGTGCCCTTGGGGTGCCGCCGGTGGTAATTTCGCACTCCGATGCAGTGGCATCCGGTGATTTTGCGCCGCGGTTACAGCTGTATTCGGGTCGGTTTATTATCAGATATAACAGGCAGAAACGCCACCTAAGTTCACTTAATGAATAATTAATAATATTTATATTAGTAAGTATTATGCGAATAATTCAACCTCCGGATAAACAGGCACGACAAAGCATGAACAGGGTCAAAAACTTGAAATTCTGATGACAGGAGCCGGAAAGTGACCCTTTATGGGTCACGTCGGCGGACGGGTATGTTATATGACGTGCCGTCCGGCGCAGTAGTAAAAGTGCTCTATCCGGGCCAAGAGCGAAACGCAGTGGAGCGACAGCGCGAAAACGGGACCGGCGGCTCGCCGGCGCCTGTAGAAATACATTGCTTTTTTTGGTGTGTTGTTATATAATAAAACGGTATGATCAATCTAATCTTTCGGGTATTCCCACACTTATTACGAGGTGTTCTAAATGTCGTTTTCACATGCAATCTATCAGCTTCTGATAGGTCCGCTGCAGCTTATATATGAATTTGTGTTCTATTATTCAAAGATGTTTACCCACAGTACCGGTATTGCGATAATCGCACTCGGTCTGGCGGTAAATTTTCTTTTGCTGCCCCTGTATCGTCAGGCTGACGCTATCCAGGACGAAGAGCGGGCAAAACAGAAGCATATGGACCGATGGGTCAGGCATATCAAAAAGACCTTCAAGGGCAACGAACGCTTTATGATGCTCCAGACTTACTACCGCCAGAATCATTACCGGCCATACTATGCCCTCAGGGGGATGCTTCCCCTTGTGCTGGAGATACCCTTCTTTATTGCGGCATACAACTACCTTTCGGGTCTTGAAGACCTGAACACGACCTTCAGCTTTATCGGCAATCTCAGCAAGCCCGATGCACTGCTGAGTATAGGCGGAGTGAACATCAACATCCTGCCCATCATCATGACGGTTGTCAACATCATTTCCGGAGCCATATATACAAGAGGTCTGAAGGCGAAGGATAAGATACAGCTTTACGGAATGGCCGTGCTGTTCCTTGTCCTGCTCTATGACTCTCCGTCGGGACTGGTCATCTATTGGACTGTAAACAACCTGTTCTCCCTTGTAAAGAACATAATATGTACTATGAAGCACAAGAGGCTTGCCGTAAATATCACCCTCTCGGTCCTGGGTGTGCTTGCGGTGGTCTGGAGCTTTATTATGACGAAGGACAGCTTTGAGGACTGTATCCCCCTGATAGACGCAGGTCTGCTTCTGCAGGTGCCGGCTCTGCTGTCACTTATAAAAAAGCCGCTGTCTGTCATCAAGGGACGCTTCAGGGAGCACAAGCCCAGCCTGCGGCTGTATCTTTCGGGATGTATCTTCCTGACCCTGCTAATGGGTGTGCTCATACCCTCGGCGGTGGTTGCGTCCTCTCCGGTAGAGTTCGTATTCTATGGGGATTTCCATCATCCTCTGGTACACCTGCTCAACTCATTCCTGCTGGCTGCGGGAATGTTCCTTGTGTGGTTCGGACTGCTGTACTATCTTTCGGGTCAGCGTCTCAGATGGATACTGAACGTTATCGTCTGGGTGATGTCCGGACTTTCAGTGGTGAATTATATGTTCTTCGGAAACGGTCTGGGCAACATTTCCTCCGAGCTTGAATATGATCTGCCCCTTGAATTCAGCGCCCTTGAACATATCATTAATCTTGTTGTTATCGCAGCGGTGATAACGGTCTTCTGTATAATATGGAAAAAGAGCAAGCGGGCCGTCCAGACCGTATATGTGGTCATGAGTCTGGCTCTTGTGGGAATGTCCGTGACGGACGTATGCATTATCATGTACTCAAACGGAAGAATATATGACTCCATCGAAAATGTAGACCGCACCAACAGAATACTGTGGGAAAATGACGGCAAGCTCATACACCTGAGCAAAAACAAGCAGAACGTCATCGTATTGATGATGGACCGCGCGGTGGGAACATATCTTCCGTATATTCTCCAGGAAAAACCCGAGCTTGCAGAAAAGCTGGACGGGTTTACATACTATCCCAACACTGTGTCCTACGGGCTCAATACCAATTTCGGTTCACCGCCTCTTTACGGCGGCTACGAATACACCCCCGCAAAAATGAACGAGCGGTCCGATGTGCTGCTCAAGGAAAAACAGAACGAGGCACTGCGGGTAATGCCGATAAACTTTGACAATAACAACTATGACGTAACGGTGATAGAACCTACATACGCAAACTACTGCTGGGTGCCGGATCTGAGCATCTACAAGGATCACCCTGACATTCAGGCATATAACATCGAACAGGGTCAGATGAACACGGAATGGCTTGACGAAAGATCCGGAGTGTTGAATGCCGCCTGGTCCCGCAACTTTTTCTGCTACAGTCTGATGAAGTCTTCACCCTGCTTTATGCAGGCCTGGCTTTATGAGCGGGGCAATTACTACGCCTCGACCATAAATCTTGAAAAGGACTATAAAACTGAAAAGACCATCCGTCTGAAAAAGGAATTCATGAACTCCCATTCCGTTCTTGTGGGGCTGCCGTCTCTTACCAGCTACGACGACACCGAAAGCAGCACCTTCCTTATGATGAGCAACAGCACCACCCACGAGCCTCAGCTTTTAAGGGAGCCGGATTATGTTCCGGACGAATATGCCGACAACACCGACTATGACATGACCCACAAGAGCCGCTTTACATACAACGGAAAGACTCTCCATACAGACGAGCCCAACCAGATGGAGACCTATCATGTCAACATGGCCTCCCTTCTGCGTCTTGCCGACTGGTTTGACGAAATGCGCAAAAACGGTGTGTATGACAATACCCGCATCATCATCGTTGCCGACCACGGTACATCCATCGGTCAGAGGGATGACCTTATGCTTGACAAAGAAAGAAACGACGATGTTATGGGTGTAAATCCCCTCCTTCTTGTCAAGGACTTCAACAGCAAGGGCTTCACTGTGGACGAAAGCTTTATGACCCAGGCCGATGTTCCCACAATGACCTTTGACGGCCTTATCAGCGATCCTGTAAATCCCGCAACAGGCAATAAGATCAACAACGACGCAAAGAAGGAGGACCAGGAGATCCTGTTCTCCGCCAACTGGGATACCAACAAAAACAACGGCACCACCTTCCTTCCCGGTCAGTGGTATACCGTTCATGACAATATCTTTGACCTGAGCAACTGGAAAAAGGGTGAATGGAAGTAAACGCCCGTCCGGACAGCGGGGACATCGGGGGACCGGTGTATATTACTCCCCGCATTATCCTGCGTCCGGAGGATCCCGAAAGCCGGAACCGCCGCTCCGGCCCTTCAGCTCCAGAAAGAAACGGAGACAGACTTATGAATCTTTATATCGATCCCGGAACGGGAAGTATGCTTTTTACAATACTTATAGGTGCCCTCAGCGCCGGAATATACCTTTTCCGCAACGCTTTTTCAAAGCTGCGGTTCAAGGTCTCCGGCGGCAGCAAGTCGAAAGAAAAACAGGAGGACCGGCTGCCCTTTGCCATATTTACCGACAGCAAACGCTACTGGAACCTTTTTGAGCCTATATGTGACGAGTTTGAAAAGCGTGAACAGCCTATCTGGTACTTTACCGCTTCCGAAGACGACCCTGCTCTCAAAAAAGAATACAAATACGTCACCTGCTGCTTTGCGGGCGAGGGCAACCGCGCCTTCGGAAAGGTGAACTACCTGAAGGCGGATGTGCTGCTTTCGTCAACCCCCGGCATCGACGTATATCAGTGGAAGCGTTCCCGTGACGTATACTGGTATGCCCATATCATACACGCTTCAAGCGATGCTGTTATGTACCGTATGTTCGGACTGGATTATTACGACGCCGTTCTGCTTTCCGGAGAGTATCAGAAGGAACAGATAAGAGAGCTTGAAAAAAAGCGTGAGCTGCCCGAAAAAGAGCTGATCCTTACGGGCATTCCGTCCCTTGATATGATGCAGAAAAGGCTTGAGAGCGCGCCGCCCCTGCCCGAGCATCAGACCACCGTATTGCTGGCGCCTTCATGGGGAAAGAGCAGCATTTTCGGACGATACGGGGGAAAGGTTATCGAGGCTCTGTTAAAAACCGGGTATCATGTTATTGTCCGTCCACATCCTCAGTCCTTTGTTTCCGAAAAAGAGCTTATGGACGAGCTTATGGAGAAATATCCCCCCAGCGATAGCCTTGAATGGAACCGGGACAACGACAACTTTGAAGTGCTCCGCCGGTCGGACATCATGATCTCCGACTTTTCGGGAGTCATCTTTGAATACGCCCTTGTTTTTCAGAAGCCTGTGATCTATGCCGATACCTCATACGACAAGTCACCATACGACGCCTGCTGGCTTGACGAAGAGCTGTGGACGTTCACAACACTTCCGAAGATAGGCCGTCAGCTTACTGAGGAGGACATCAAGGACATGAAGCCGCTGATCGACTCTGTGCTTAACGGCAAGGGCTACCGTGAGGCTCTTGAGACTGCAAGGGAAGAGACCTGGGCGGTGCGGGGTGATTCCGCCGAGAGGATCGCCGACTACCTCATAAACAAGCGCGCCGAGCTGCTTGAAGCCCGCAAAAAGGCCGAAGAAGAAAAGGCGGCTCTGCTTGAAGAAAAGAAAAAGAAAAAATCCTCAAAGAAGAAAAAGAAAAACAGCAAATCCGCCGATGACGACACCGATACCGCCAAGGAGAATGAAGCTCAGGACGGTGACGATACCGAAAAAACCTCCGGCAGTGCTCAGGACACAAGGCCGCAAGCCGACACCGCCGAAGAGCAGAAGTCCTCAAAGAAGTCCAAAAAATAATACGGCACGGCTGCATACCGCCCTTTCCGCACATCAGCGGAAGGGGTGTTTTTTGTCGGACATTTCGTCCCGCAAAGTGCATCCGGAAAGGACGGGTGACGGGACCGTCAGGGTCAGGAAACGGGAAGAATGCTTCTGCATATGAAGAAAAGTGTCACTGAGTCACATTTAAGGCAATACCGCACAGAGATAGTGCCCGTGAAGCGCAGCAGATTTTTTCGTCAGATTGTATCAAAATTTTGCAGGAATACTGACGTATTTCAAGAAATTTTGGTGCAAGATGACGGAAA
>JBGUWL010000054.1:0-25470 GCA_045221075.1 Acutalibacteraceae bacterium | reverse complement strand
TGCAGAGAGTGTTTCGGGGGAGGATAATAAGATGCTTAAAAGGATCAAAGGCCGCAGAGCGCTTTCGCTTGCGGTGGCGGTGTGTGTTCTTTTGAATATGCTGCAGGTTATTATGCCGGAGTTTATTTCCGGCAGGGTCCGGGCGGCGGATCCCGACATTGAGAGCGATGATATGCCGGTGATCGAGCTGGGTGTCGGGGGGCTGCAGTTTGCCGTCAACGAGATCACGGAGCTTGCGACCGACCGTGATCCCGGCTCCGGAAGGATAATTCTGGATCGTGACATCACGGAAAATATAGTAATACCCGACGACACTGAGGCTGTTATCGATCTGAACGGGCACAGCATTTTCCCCGATGACGAGGATCCCGCAACAAGCCACTTTACCGTATACGGCAAGCTGAAGCTGAAGGATTCCTCCGGCGGCGGAGAACTCAGGTCAGACGGACAGCGCAACGTCAGAGCCATTGACGTTGTCAACGGGGGACGCGTAATTCTGGAAAACATCACTGTTTCCGATTATTACAGCAGTCACAACGGCGGCGGCATCATGGTTGAGGACAGAGGAAAGCTGGAGCTTGCCGGCGCCACCGTCAGCGGCTGCCGCAGCGATCTTCAGGGCGGCGGAATGTACGCATATCAGGGTGATTCCGTAACCATAACCGGCGGTGAGGTATCGGGCAACAGCGCGAAGAACGGCGGAGGAATATACTATTACCGCACCTGTGACAACGAGATGTCGGCAGATCTGACCTTCGGTTCTCTTTCGCTTACGGGCAATACCGCAGAGGAAAAGGGCGGCGGTCTCTATGTGGAATATCCTCTTTATTCCCTTACGCTTACGGACAGCCATGTTGACAATAACTCTGCCGCAATGGGCGGCGGCGCATACTTCAAGAATACCGTCGATCTGAAAATGAAGGAAGGCTCGACCCTTTCGGGCAACAGCGCCACCGGCGGACACGGCGGCGGTGTGTTCTTTAACCTTACCACCAACTACACCGGTTCCCAGATCACTGTGGAGAACGGCACGGTCAGCGGCAACACCTCCACCGGCAGCGGCGCAGGACTGTTCTTCAATACCGCAGTGGTAAAGACAAGAAACAAGATCACGCTGAAAAATACGACTCTCTCGGAAAACGTATCCGGAAACCGGGGCGGCGCCATCTATGCCTATGCAAAGACCGACCTTGTACTGAATAATACGAACCTGACACAAAACTCTGCCGACAGCTACGGCGGCGCAATATATATGGAGGGCGGTCAGAGCGGCGACAACCGTTCCACCTTCGTGATGGACAATTCCCGTATCACGGACAATACACTTACGGGCAATCATAACACCCGTTACGGCGCCGGACTTTACATCGGCAGCAGCACCATATCAAACCTTAATTCCGGTACCATCAGCCGGAACACAAAGGCCGTCAGCGGCGGCGGAGCGTATTTCTCGAATGCCGGTACGGTCAACATCTGTGAGGGTATGATCTTTTCGGAAAACTCCCTTACACATTATACAAACGGCTGGAAGTACGGCGTGAGTATTTATCTTGACAGATGTACCACGAATATGACCGGCGGTATATTTACCGGAAATACCTGCAAGGAGCTTAACCTCAGAGGCGGAGGATTGTCGGTTTACGGAGGTAACTTTTACGGTACCGGAGGCACTGTAAAGGAAAACTTTGCAAATGACAACGGCGGCGGTATCTGGTTTGAAAGCGGTTATGTTGAACTGGGCGGAACCTTTACCGTCAGCGACAACAGGACCAAGGGTCAGGGCGGAGGTATATATTTCTACAACTGTACCGTTGATCTGTGCGGAGAATCGGTGATCGAAAACAACTATTCCGGCGGAAACGGCGGCGGTGCGTATTTCGATCACAGCAATGTGGAGCTTCGTGAGGATGCCGCAATAAGGAACAACGAGGGCGGCTACGGCGGCGGCGCCTTTATATACAGTGACGCCAGGAACTTCCACATGATGGGGGGCAGCGTCAGCGGCAATACCGCAAGGTCAGCCGGCGGCGGCTTCTATTTCCAGAACCGCAGGAACCTGAACAACAGGATTCAGCTCACCGGCGGCGAAATAGTGGGCAATATTTCAAAGGGCACCTCAAATGCCGGCGGCGGTGTGGTTATCGATCGTATCGGCGGCGAGCAGTCCCTTGCTCCCGACGACACCTACCACAGACCGGCATATGCGGGCGCTACGGTAGAGATATCCACTGCCATCACCATCAGCGGCAATACCGCTGCCAATGTGGGCGGCGGCGTGTATGTGGGAAACGCCTGCAGACTGGAGCTTTCAGAGGGCGCAAAGATCGTCAATAATACCGCAAAAAGCGGCGGCGGAATTTATGTTCAGTCCGGCGGATATTATTACCGCAATTATCAGAACCTCAAGGACAACACCGACGGCGCCACAGAGGCCCTTGTGATATACGGCGGTGAGCTTCACGACAACTCCGCAAGGATGGGCGGACGTGACCTATATGTTGCGGAGAGTCCCGACCTGAGATATTATGTTCCTCCCTATATTTCCGTTGTAAAGGCAAATCAGATGGATAACGGCATATCAGGCTCCTGCTGGTATGACGAAAACAACGACGGACGTCTTGAAACACCCCTCAGCAACAAGACAAAGGTGGACAACGGCGAAACACCCAAGTACAGCAGATACACCTTTGATAATCTTGAAAACATTGCGGCAAGAGTGGGCGAGACCATGTTCACAAGCCTGCAGGCCGCAGTTGATTATATTCAGAACGGCAGCACCGAGGAAACGGAAGCTTTTCTGCTCAGGAATCAGTGTGAGTCTATCGTCATTCCCGAGGATCTTACCCTGACAATAGACCTTAACGGTTTTTCCCTTTACGGTGTCCGGGACAGCGTTATCACCGTCCGCTCAGGCGCAGAGCTTACTCTTAAGGACAGCGTGGGCGGAAGCGCCGTTGCAGAGGGCAAGGGTACGTCCCGCAGCAATACCACCTTTGGCGGCGGTATTTACACCGAAGGCAAGGTCATCGTCAAGAACGTCACCCTCAGGGATAACTACGCCCAGTGGGGTTCGGCTTTGGCGGTCATACCCGGCGGTGAAGCGGTGCTCAGCGGATGTACCGTGACCCGCAACACCTACGGCAACAATAACTCGACCATCCGTGTGGAGACCGGTACCCTTACCCTTGAAAACACAGAGATCACCAACAACGAGGGCAGAGGTATCTATGTTACGGGAACCTCCACCATAAATGCCACCGGTTCAAAATTCACAAAACAGTACAACAACTACGGCATTGCGATCCATGCCGAGGGCATTACCAACATATATCTTACGGACTGCGAGCTGACGGACAACAAGACGACTACAGACTACGGTACTATTTTTACAAATGACTGGCGTGTAAATGTTTATCTTAAGGATTGTCTCATCGCCCGCAACACCACCGCCAGGGGCGCCGGACTGTGTTCATGGAACGGCGGACGCTTCCACCTTGACAATACCGTAATAACCGGAAACCTTTCAAACGGCGACGGCGGCGGCGTTTTCATTCAGAACGGCAACGGACATCTGTATATGAAGTCCTCAAAGATATACGAGAACCAGGCGAAGGGCTTCGGAAACGATATGCGCCTTGCGGACGGCTCGTACTATCACAACGAGAGCGGCAGTGAAGCTGACCACCGTGTTGTTGAGCAGTTCGGACTTGAGGGTTACGACTGCTGGCTGGACGACTATTCCTGTGTTTATTATGTGGAGGACAAGGAAGCCCACGACCAGACAAAAACTGAATATCAGAACGTGGAGGGAGACCTTGCGCGATCCTCCGACCAGCGTGTCATGGGTACAAAATACCTGACCGCATCAAAGGCACCGGAGGGAATCGACCCGGTAGCAGAGTTTACCGACGGGTCGGGAAGGCAGTTCATAACACTGTCGTCGGCATTTACCGCTGCGGCAAGAACAGAGGGCGAAGTGGGTATACGCCTGCTCAGGGATGTGACGGAAAAGGTGGTCCTATATTCAAAGAACGAGCTTGTCACCCTTGACTTCAACGGACACAGCGTTACCGCTACCGATGATGCCGCCCAGGTGTTCTATATCAACGGCGCTTCACTTCATATGATGGACAGTGTGGGAGGCGGTCAGATACTGCCCCATTCCGATACGTCCTCAAAACAGACAAGAGCAATAAGGATAGAATCCGGAAAGCTCATCTATGACGATATAAAGATCTGCGGGTTCACCTACAACGGCAACGGAGCCGCCATCTACAGCAACGGCGGCGGGACCGTCAACGGTACCTATCACAGCTCTGAAATCCACATCCACAGCGGCACCATCTGTCACAACAGCGTGACCGGCGCAGGCGGAGCAATATACTTTGTTACTGCGGCGAATACCCATTCGGTATTTGAGATGACCGACGGTGTTATCGAGGACAACACCTCAACAGGCGACGGCGCAGGAATACATCTTCACTGTGACGTAAGCAATGACTATACCGATATCAAGATCAGCGGAGGAACCTTCAGAGGAAACGTATCCGAAAGCGGCAATGGCGGCGGTATATATTATGTCGGCCATAACAGCGCAAACGATACCGACAAGATAGAGGTATACGGCTGTCTTGTGCAGAACAATCAGGCGGCAAACTACGCCGGAGTATATTTTGCAAGGGCGGGCAACGTAAACTACTCCATGATATTCGGCAATGCGGATAAGAGAACGGTGCTTGACGGCAACTATGCCACCAGCACATACTCTGCGGGATATATATACAACATTTATGCGGGCACAAAGCCCATGCTCGCTCAGAATATCGAGGTCAAGAACCATCGCTCCGGTTCAAACAACTCTACCCTGTATTTCCAGTCCGCCAGCCTTACCGTAAAGGATGTTGACTTCCACGAGAACGTGTCGGAATACGGCGCCGACGCCATTCTGAGAGTGGCCGGCGGAGAGCTGCTTATCGAAAACTGCATCACCCATCACAATACCGCCCGTACCACAGGCGCAGGTCTTGTGGTGCAGACCATGGAAATGACCGACGCCCTTCCCGGTACAAAGATAGTCAGGAACTGCAGGTCCTACAACAACCGGGCCTCAGCGGGTGCCGGACTGTGGGACAACAGCCTTGGTGACGTCACCTACGAAAATGTTGAGGTATACAACAACCTTGATGTGGACGGCGGAGCCTGGGTGTTTGCACACTATGACACACCCAGGACCAAGACCCTGCTGAACTGCCATGTGCATGACAACGAATCCCTTACCTACGGCGGTGCATTCTCCACCAGCAACTTCTCCGAAGGAACCATAATCTTCGGTCAGGGAACGGTGGTTGAAAACAATATTGCCGCCAATGACGGAGGAGCTTTCTATAAATCCGAGAATAATAACTGGCAAAACGATAATGTGACAATTATTGTGGATAACGGCGCCGTTTTCAGGAACAATACCACCAAGAACCGGGGCGGCGCATTCAAGGTATTTTATGTAAACTTTGAGATCAGAGAGGGCGCGCTGTTTACAGGCAACCATGCCGTAAGCGGAGCCGGCGCAATACACTGGCTGACCTATTCACCGGCCTACAGCTTCCTGATGTCCGGCGGTGTTATCGAGAACAACACCACAGACGGCTATGCCGGCGGCGTATACGCCTACGGACGGTCGGCCCTTAACGCCGACAGGGTACAGATAGACTTCTCCGGCGGCGAGATAAGAAACAACAGGGCAAACCGTGACGGCGGCGTTTATGTTGAGGGCTACACCTCGACTAACCATGCAAATTTTGAACCGCCTACGGTGCATTTTAACGGCACAAAGATCACCGGCAACTTTGCAAGCTCCTATGCCGGCGGCGTGTTTGTCGGCCCGGGAAGCAACGATACCTATATTCAGGAAACCGCCCTTATTACAAACAATACCGCAGGAACCTACGGCGGCGGTGTATATGTAAGCGGAGCAAAAACCAACCTGACCCTGAATGAGCACGGCAGGGTGTACGGCAATACTGCGGCGCTGGGCAATGATTTTTACCTTGAGTACAATTCAAGCTGGAAAAACGGCAATACCTGGCTGCAGAAGGCCTCGGATATGTTTACCGACCAGGACATATACCAGGGCATAGGCTGGCTGGATGAAACTCTCGGCACCACCACTACCCAGAACATCAAGATACGTCCCCTCGGAAGAAGCTACCCCTACACCCTCAGCTATCATATCGCCAACAAGATAGTGGCGGTATACAACAACACGGGATATGAGCTTATCCAGGACGCTGTAAATGACATTATCGCTTCGGGTCAGCCCGGGGAGATAATCATGGTGGATGATACCGTAGAGTCGTTTACGGTGGCCGCAGGAGCAAATGTCAGACTGAATCTTAACGGACACTATATCGAAGGCGGCGGCGTTTCCGCCATCACCAACAGAGGTGTTCTGGAGATCGACGACGTCAAGGAGGAGGTAGTCCTCGGGGATCACACCTACCCTGTAAGCGATTCCGACGGAAGGATAACCGGCAATGCCGCAGTAAACGGCGGCGGAATATCCGTTATCAGCGGCAAGGTCACCATGAAGAACGGAAGGATCACCGGCTGTATGGCGGGCGCAAACACTGACAACAGGACCTACGGCGGCGGTGCCGTCAGCATTTCCGGCGGCGAGTTCATCATGATGGACGGCAGCATCACCGACAATGTTGCAAGATACGGTTCCGCGGTGCTGATAAGATCACCTGCCGGAGTGTTTACCATGTACGGCGGCACGATTTCCGGAAACAAGACCTCAAACACCGTTGACAGCAAGACCACCGGCGCAGGCGCCATATATAACGGCAGCGGTGAGGTGAATATCTACGGCGGCGTTATCAGTGACAATACCGCATATCAGGGCGGCGCCATATATAACAACGCCGGAAACCTCAACATCATCGGCAGCAATACCGAGAACGGCCCTGTGATCGAAAACAATACCGGCGGATATTCCGGCGGCGCTCTTTACCTCAATACCGGTACGGTCAAGATCAAAAACACCCGTATCACCGGCAACAGGACCACCTATGCAATGAACGCCACCGTAAATACTGCCGCAGCTCTCCTTCAGGGCGCAGGCGGAGGTATCTTTACCGACAGCGCCAATGTTGTAATAGATGACGGCACCGTCATAACGGGCAACAGCGCCGTAAGAGGCGGTGCGGTATATCAGTACCGTGGAACGGTACAGATAAGCGGCGAAAACACCGTTATCACTGCAAATACCGCCGAGCTGGGAGGAGGCTGCGCCCAGAATCCCCTGCCCGGGAACAGGACCACTGTGATGACCCTGATGGACAGCGCCTCCGTCTACGGCAACCGTTCCGTTACAACGGCGGCGGGCAACGATTTCTATTCGGCCTGGGAGGGCACCAACACCTATCAGGCCCAGCTTGGGGGCAATGCCGAATATACCCCTGCCATTACTCTGATAGCTGCGTCTCAGATGACTGTGGGCGACAGATACAACGCCTGGAAGAATGACAACTATCAGGGCAACGGGCGTGTGGGCGAAGATCTGGTTTCGGGACAGTATGTCATTGCGGACGTAAACATAGGCAACGATATACAGATAACCGCGTCATATTTTGATGCGGACGCTCACACAAACATCGACAGCGATTTCAGGATAACCCACCTTATGATCGAAAAGATGACCGACGGCGCCAACACCATGGACGACGGAAGAACGGTGGGCGGCGTGACCCTTGACAATGCACTGCCAAAGGAAAAACACGCTTCCGAGCTGCTGGATGACCCCTCAAGCGGAGCGGTGATCTCCGATCAGACCTATGTGTTCAACGAGGAGACCTTCCACTATATTGAGTATCAGGGAAAGCTGTATGAGCAGAATCAGGCTGTTGAGTGGATGCCCGGCAACGACTCCGGCGCTTCAAACTATATCGTAAGGAGCTTTGACTCCGTAACCTATCAGCTTGAATACACCTTTGAGGGAGACCCGAAGGAAAGAGAATACAACAAGGATTTCTACAACACTGAGATAAAGGTCAGGGCAGAGGTGGCCTGCGGAAAGAACCAGGCCGTACTCACCGGACCCGGTATGACCGGCGTAAGCGTCACTCCCATGATAAACGAGCATGGCGAGGCGGTACAGGTAATGACCGGTTATATCAAAAAGAGGATCACCGTTCAGGATATGACGGGCTCCATGAAGGAAAACATCGTCCTCCAGGTAATGGGCGTTGAAAACGGACGTGTGCTGAAGCCGAAGATAGAGATGTGGTTCAACGGCAACAACACTGCCGCCCACGGTTATGCAGAGGCTCAATCGGTGACCGTTTCGGCAGCTCCCAAATATAACGTGGTGGTCATGAACAACGCAAGCCTTGTCCACTTCGGTTACTTTGATACCATAAATAAGGTGGAGGTAGCCGAGTCCGACGAGGGTAAAGAGGGCGTTGTAAAGGGGACCGTAATGGGCTTCGGCGTAACTCTTGAGCTTTATAACGACCCCACCATCAAAGGACTTACAGGCATCGAGCTTCCGGCAAACGGGGTGGAATTTGACCTGAGCTTTACCGGAAAGCTGTACAACTCCTATATGCAGGAGATAGAAAACGGCGTTGACACCCCCATACTATGGGCGTACAAGGAGAACAACAACCTGCTTTACGGCCGTGATCTTAATTCGAACCTTGACATAATCAACATGAGCTGGGACGATGAGGACGTCAAGAACAAGCGTTCCCACTATGCCTACGGCGCAGCGCCCTACAATTCCGGCGGAGATGACCAATCCTGCTTTGACGGCGGAAGCTGGTATATGACAAAATACCGTGACGGCGGATCAAGCGAGATGAGGCTTCATGTAAAGGTGGACAACTACCAGATCAACGGCGGATCCCTGCCCAACAAGTGGTCGGGAGGCGTTGCAAGCTCATCCCTGAATTCCGAGGCGGTTAAGGCCTTCAGCGCCGGATATATCCAGCTTGTGCTGCCCCTTGATCCCCACGATGAGGAACACGGCAACGCAGGCTACTATCAGGCCTATATGGACGCCGTTGCGTCAAACCTCAGCGCAGTGAGCGTTACTGGTCAGATCCCGGACGAGGTCGTCTCGGCCTCCAGCCTTAACACACCGGAGCTTGTAAAGAAGGATCTGGACGGTATGAACGAATACTATCATTTCTCCGATCCCAACGAGCTGAAAACACGGGGATATGCCGTGAACGAGCGCAGATACTATGATAACTATATCAACGTATCACAGGCCCTGACCGTATGGCCGGAGGGTACGCAGCCCGGTGACAAGATAGCCAAGTCCAATATGTTCAACGACCAGAACGGCAAAAATATCAACGGCACAGGCTACAACGACAACGGACGGGGAGATACGCCCCTGAACTCCACGGTGTTCATTCAGGGCAGTCTCTATTTCCAGAGCGGCACCTATAACACCGGAGACGAAAACAGCTCCAGATACGGCATGAATGACCCGCTGTATAACGCAACGGTGTGGAACCTGATCGAATACAACTACATGACGGGCTACGATATACTCCAGAAGTTTGATGCGGACGCATACAAGATCGTGGGAGCCGAGCCTATCGTGAATATGCAGAACGGCAACAATCTCAACAATAAGCTGAACGGTAAATTCAAGATAACAAACAGCGAGGGCGATATAGCCTGGTCAAATGTCACAAAGGAATACAAGCTGACGATCCTATACGGCGCAAAGCCCGACGGCAGCAACTGGACAAAGAAACAGAAAACGGATACCTCCGTTGATCCCATCATCACCTATGACGACGGCGGTGCGGCGGACATGGATCTGTACCGTGAGGAGAACCTGATGTTCTTTGTATCCCTGGATGACCTGCACGAATCCCTTGGTGACGAGGCAAAGTGCGTTGCGGTGCTCTATCAGTTCAGAGACACCGTAATAAGGACCGAAAACACCGTTGTGTGCGCGGCAAAGGCGGAGGTGACCGGTGATTTTGAAATGGTGGGCGATACCTACTGCACCACCAACGATGTCAGGGCATGGACCACATACCGTCCCTACTACAAGCTGTACTACTATGACAATCTCCATCGTCAGAACACCGTCAGCTTCCTCTGGACGGATATGCAGTACAATTCCGACAAGCAGACCACGGACAAAACAAGGGACGACTACGAACCGCCCATATACGGTGCGGTGCTTCCTGCGGGTGTATTCATGGATCCCGCCGATCCCGAAGAAGAGCCCACTCCCGAGGCTGCTGCGGCCTATGACGCCTATACCCAGCAGGGAAGGTTCCCCATCAGTCTTTCAAGCTATACAAATCATTATGTAAAGACCCGGTACAGGAACGGCGTCAAGGTAGGCGGTACCCACAACGGAAGCGAAAAGGGCAATTCACTGCTGCTGTATTCCGTGGATACCGAGATAACTATCAACGTGGCAACAAAGATCAAGGGCACCGATACGGTAAAGATGGACTATACCGTATCCGAGGGTGAACGTGACGTGAAATTCCGCGTCACTCCGAAGATCAATATTGCCAGCGGCGCCAACAAGACCGCACTGGTACGAAACGGTACCCAGAGTACAAATATTACGGTGGATATCAAGCTCCCGCCACAGCTGCATTATCAGAACGGCAGCGTATTCATTGACTACACCTACAGCCAATATCAGGAAAACGAAATGACCTGGACGGTGGAACAGGAGGAGACCCCGGAGGGAACCGTCATCCATCTTTCCACCTTCGTTTCTGACATAGACAAAAAGCTGCCCGAGATCTTCTTTGACTGCTTTATCGGCGACGCGCAGCATCCCGCAAACGATATTCAGGAGACCGGCACGGCGCTCACTGCCGTTGCGGAGATCCATGCGGAATATGCCGAGCTGAGCCTGATGGCCGCCGAGATGCACAGCCACAGCAAGTCCATCAACATTCTGCTGACGGCCTCCGAGGGTATCTCAAAGTCGGTGGGTGAGAGACTGCTTGAGCTGGGAGAACCCATTGTCTTTGACCTGAGCTACTCAAACACCCTTGAAGGACCTACCTACAGGATACAGACTCTTGACGTTCTGCCCCATAACGGGGACGGACGTACAACGGCGTTCAACGGCGCATATCGTGTGGACAGCGTTGTCCTGTCCTTTACGGCAGCGGACGACTTCAACGGTTTTCTTGCTTCGCCTCTGCTGGGCTTCACCTCCGGCAGATATAAGTGGGAGTCAAAGTACGAGAACGTGAACAACACCGGCCCCCTGAAGGAGCTGATAAACACCGTAAGTGCAGAAACACTCCTTACACCCGAGGGTGCCGACGTTATTGTGGATAACGAAAATCTGACAATAACCTACCGCTACGGGGATTCCGATATCAGCGTTCCCGCTTTTGACACAAGTGATACGGCAGTCATGAGCGCTCCGGCCTTCTTTGCCGAGATACCCTACGTCAGCGGCGGAAACAGGTTCAACATCAGGATCAACGCCCTTCCAACGGAAAAGGACGACCCCGGCACACTGCTGAGCTCCGGCAGCGCCGAAAGGGAGGACAGGACCCAGATGGGCGGAGATCAGTATCATAACTGCTACGCTTACCGGAGGGCGACCTCAGAGGGAGGCTCCATCCCGCTGGTTTCCAACAGAGTGGGCGTGTCCACGGTCAACAGGACCATATCCGGCGTTGTCTGGATGGATCAGGACAAGGACGGTATGTACAACACAAGGGAGGCCGTCACCGCAAACAACAGTCAGGCGGGCGCCGATAAAATTGCCCTTGAATATCCCATTTCAGACATCAGCGTAAGTCTGATGAAGGTTGAGGGCGACAGCTCCGGGACAGAGACCCTGACGCCGGCAATAAACGTCCTTGGTCAGCCGGTACAGCCGGTAAAGACCGACATAAACGGTGGGTATACCTTTGAAAACGTGGCTCCGGGCTATTACCGGGTGGTATTTACCGATGATGACGACAGCTATGTTTTCCGCTCGGCTCTTGCCGATGACAAAAGCCATCCCATCAGCTTTGAACGTCTCAGCGTCACCACCGACGAGAACGCTCAGGCGGACAGAGGAAACAAATCCGCAGCGGTATATTCCTCCGGCAGCAGGCTTTCAGGCTGTAAGCTCATAAGCCGGATAGCGATGCCCGAAAAGGATGTTATCCCCACGGTCCGCTACAACAGCACCCACTGGAACCTGGGACTTTACTATGATGATCTTATGGTGAACAAAAAGTGGGAGAATATGATCTACGGCATCAACGAAAACACCACTATTGAGATAAGCATTGACGGCAGGGAGCAGGAGACCGGAGCTCCGGTTTATAACGGTCTGCTCAGGATCTCAAACAGCAGCGGAGAGGTTGAGGCTGTCTATATCGAAAACGGTGACGAAAACACCGCAGTCACAAAGCAGCTCAGCATCACAGAAAATCCTGCCGCTCATGTCTATGAGTGGAACCTTGCCCAGAACGACCGTATCTTCCTTCAGGCAAAGAATGAAAACGGACCTATCGAATACTCCGCCAGCGAGGTCACACTCAAGGCCAACGGCGCCGACATCAGCCGGTACTACAACGTATTCGAGACCGATACCGAGGATCCCATGACCCGGAGGGTGGTACACAGTGTCAGGAACAATCAGATCCTTGGTTCCGTGACCATTACAAAATATTCAAATTCCCAGGAACCCCTTCAGGGTGCGGAATTCAGCATCTATCAGGTGAGTCAGCCGAAGGACCCGGACGACCACAGCTATTACGGCTCCAAAAACGGCGTCGGCACCACACTGACGGAAAGCTACCAGACCAAGGAGACTATCATGTATTCAAAGGTCATACTTGGTGAAGCGCCCCATCTTGCTCTGCTGGAGGATCTGGGTATATACAACAAAAAGACCAACGAGATCACCGTTACCTCCGGAAACAATACGGTCATGTATAAGGTGCATCACGAAAACACCGATTCCGGTGACAGGTATTATTACTACACCGCCGACAATGTGACCTTCAGCTATGAAATGATCATCGGCGGAGCGGAAGAATACAACGAAATGAAGGATCAGGGTCTTATCGACGTAAACGATAAGTACCATCACGCAGACGGCTTTGAGTATACCGTACTCAGGCGCAGGGTCAACAATGAAAGAGAATACTATGTTGTCATCACTGTCGATCCCGCAAAATTCGGAAAGGTGGCGCTGTTAGAGTTCCTCTATCTGCCCCTTTATGATACACAGGGTCAGGCGATCTACTATACCGTCAGGGAAACAAAGGAACCCCGGGGTTATGTATCGCTTGCCGACTTCAATATGCTGACAGGAATGAATTTGTTTGACGGAATGACCAACGGGGACGGCGATTATGTGCATGACCTGTGCTTTGAGGTTCAGAACACCAAACAAATGGAGCTTCCGGAAACGGGCGGCAGCAGCCTTAGTATGACTGTCACCCTGGGCGCATTGCTGATGACCCTCGGAGGTGCCTGTCTGTTTGGTATCATTCTGAAGAAAAAGAAGAAAAAGGAGGGAAGGCCCCTCTGAGATCTTCTTGTGAGCAAACAATAAAACAAGCCGCTCCGGATGAAACGGAGCTGCAGAATGAAAGAGGTATCATTATGAAAAGAACTGTAAAAACCTGCTTTGCCGCAATACTGGCTGCTGCCATCGCAGCAGTTCCGGCAGCCTCAATGGCACTGACCGCCTATGCGGCCACAACAACACTTCCCGCCGTTACCAACGTCAAGCTGGTAAAAAAGACCGGTGATCTTAAAGTCACCATTCCCTCCGGCGTTTCCGGCAGCTTCCAGGTAAAGGCCTATGAGATGCTCCAGCTTGTCATCAACAAGGACAGCACCTTCCCGGAGGACGGTCTGATGACCAACGATGCGGATTCCCAGAACCTCTATGTGGTCACCGATAATTTCAAGGGCTTCTTCTCTGCGGCAAGGACAGCCTATACCGCAGAGGGCAGCACCCTTCCCGATGCAAATACCCTGTATCTCACCTTCAGCAGCGGAAAGCTGCAGATAGGCACGGAAAGTCCTTCCGGAGTTGAAAACGAGGACTATATCGTGATCGACAACACCGTAAAAAGCACCGGACACAAGGGTAAGCTGGAAAAGGAATTCTTTGAGGCAGATCTCGTATCACGCATAATCACATCAGATCCCCTTGCCGGCGAGACCGAAGCAAGCGCCGCAAGACTGCTGTCCGACTGGGCAAGCAGATATGCAAGGGCAAACGCTCTTGAGCCCGACCAGACCGCTGCAGCTGACGGCAACAAATTTACCTTTAAAGACCTTATCTACGGTTATTATGTAATAATTGCAAATGACGACAGCACCGACAACGACAAGACCGTTGTCAATCAGAGCATACTGAATGTTCCCCTGACCACCTCCGCTTCACTCAAGGCTACTCCCATCACCATTGACAAGAGTGTTGACAGCCTTGTTGACGCCAACAAGAACAATAACGGCGATGCCGACCTTAAGAACACCGCTTCCGCAAGGATAGACGACGATGCAGACAACGGCACAAAGTATGACAGGATCACCGCAAATATCGGCGATGTGCTCCAGTATAAAGTAGAGTCCCATATTCCTTCATACACCAGCTATGTCTTTACCGACGCTTCAAAGCTGCTTGCCATCAACGTTGCCCTTGATGAGACAAACTTTGATACCAAGATCAGCGAAAAGTTCGTGTTCACCTTCCGCGACAAGATGATCAATCAGGACTTTATCCCGGTTGATTCCACCGTCAGCGGTGTTGAGGTCAAGGGTCTTAAGGCGGAGGTTTACAACGCAGCCGGTACCGAAGTTGAAAAGACCTTCGTTACCAGAAAGATCGGAAATAATCTCTATCTTGTGGACAGCACCATAAACAATCCCGCTGCTGCGGACGCCGTTGCAAGTCTCTGGGAGACGGATTACACCACCGCAACAAAATCAGACTTCTTTGCCATAAACTTTGATATTGCAAAGCTCAAGGCCCAGTCTCTTGACGGAAAGAATATCCTGTTCACCTACAATGCCGAGCTGATGGGCGAGGCTGACAACTCCACCACCGAAAACGATGCAAAATTCACCTACAGCAACGATCCCTATGATGCATCTACAAACGACACCATCCAGGACAAGAACAAGGTATATACCTATGACATGAAGATAGACAAGGTGTTCAGCGACGGCGCCACCGATCTGTATGACAAGGTGACCTTCAAGCTCTTTACCGATGCCGACAAGACCCACTCAGTCGCCTTTACCGGCAGCAACGGCGTTTTTGTCAGAGCCGACAGCAACGACCAGAGCACCGGCGATGTGCTGAATCTGGATGCACAGGGCAAGCTCAGCCTCCACGGTCTGGGAGAGGGTACCTACTATCTGGCAGAGCAGACCAACACCGACCTTACCTCAAAGGGCTACAATACCGTAAACACCATCACAGTGGTGGTTACCGCAAAGGACGGAGATGCTCTTGTTGACCAGACCAACTTCGGCCTGTTTGCAGAGGACCAGACCAAGTGTACCGCCCTTCTTGATGAGGTGTATCTCACCCTCAGCCAGCAGGAAAACAATAAGTACGGTATAGAATTTGAGGTTCTCAACCAGAAGGGCTTCACCCTGCCTCTTACCGGTGAATTCGGCAACTGGATGCTGGCTATCGGCGGTATTCTGCTCGTAGCAGTAGGCGGAACGGTCATCGTGCTTGCCAACAGGAAGAAGAAGACAGGCTCTGCTTCCGATGAAGACTAAGATTATTACTCTTGCGGCTGTACTGGTGGTGCTTGCGGGTGCGGTGATACTTGTATATCCCATCGTCAGCAATATGCTCTTCCAGCACAGCCAGCAGGAGCTGATCGATTACTATGAAAATCAGGTGCAGAAGCTGCAGCCGGAAGAAAAGAATGCCATGTTCGACGACTGCAGGGAATATAACCGCACCCTGCTTAACAGCAAGATAAAACTGACAGACCCCTTTGATGCGGATGCTCTTGATCTCGAAGAGCATCCGTATGTCGATTTACTGAATCAGAGCGGCGACGGCGCCATGGGCAGTATTGAGATACCTGCGATCAACTGCAAGCTGGTGGTATATCACTATACTACCGAAAACGTTCTTGCAAAGGGCATAGGTCACCTGCAGGGAACAAGTCTTCCCGTGGGGGGAAAGGGTACCCACTGTGTGCTTTCGGGTCATACCGGCACCGCCGACAAGGAGCTTTTTACAAACCTTGACCAGCTTCGTGAGGGAGATGTTTTCTACATCCATGTGCTGGGGGATGTGCTTGCCTATCAGGTGGATCAGAAGACGGTCGTACTTCCCAACGAAACGGACGGGCTGCATATAGACAGGGACCAGGACTATATTACCCTTGTCACCTGTACTCCCTACGGCATCAACAGCCACCGTCTGCTTGTCAGGGGTACACGCATTTCCTACGAAAAGGCAAAGGAGATAGAAAGATCCAGAGGTACCGTTCTGCTCAATACCTGGGGGACCCAGTATCTATATGCAAGCATTGCAGGCGTTATCATAGCTGCCGCAGTGGTATTTGTTATTGTGATGGTATATCGGGCAGCAGGCAAACGAAAGCGCCGGAAGATCAAGGACCGGACGGTAAACAAAGATGAAGACAGTAAAGCTGATAATTAGTATCCTTGCCTTCGGTATGCTCCTGACAGGCTTTGTCGTCCTGATACAGCCCTATGTTCAGCAGTTCGCCAGAAACGCCGACACACAGAGGGCTATCGAAGGCTTTGAAAGCAGAATAAGCGCTGCAGCGTCAGAGGTGTCCTCGGGGGTATCGGATGACGGCGCGGATATTCCGGAAGACCCGACGTCGGGTCAACAGTCATCGGCTGAAACGTCTGACGGCGGTTCTCAGTCAGGCAAGGTATCTGAGGGTGACAGGGAAGACAAAAGGATATATCCGGAGCTTTACCGTGAGATGAGCGAATACAACCGGCGCATTTTCGCTCAGAAGCAGTCGGACCTGAAGGATGCCTTCAGCTATGCCTCGGGCGGCTTCGCTTTTTCCGACAGCGGGCTGGAGGATGACATGGCGGGATATATAACCATCGAAAAAATGGATGTCCGCCTTCCGCTTTACATCGGGTCAAGCCGTGAGAATATGAGCAGGGGCGCCACTGTTATGTACAACACCAGCGCACCCATCGGAGGGGAAAATACCAACTGCGTTATTGCTGCCCATCGTTCGGCAGGCTTTTTCGGAGACATTGAGCTGCTTGAAGAGGGTGATGTCATCAGGATCAGAAACCTATGGGACGAGCTGACATATCGTGTTGTAAAGATCATCGTGATCGACCCCTGGGATACCGACAAGATAAAGATCGTTCCGGGTCGCGACATGATAACCCTGCTGACCTGTCATCCCTATTGGGACAACACCCACCGGTATATTGTCTATTGTGAAAGGTCTGACGGGAAGACGGCACTGACTGACACCGGCACTGAAGAAGCTTCCGGCGTAGATACGGATGAGGCTGCACCGGCAGTATCTCCGCTTAAAAAGGAGGAGCTGCCCGGGGGCATGGAGTACTCATCCTCATCCTTCGTTATCAGAGTGGACAACATACTCAGAATGTCCGGGATACTGCTTACATTCGGCTTTATGCTGTTGTTTGCCGTGATGGGGGCAAGGTCCCTGCATCGGCGTAAACAAAGACGCACACCCGCTGCGGCTGACAATAAAACAAAGAACAGAGAAGACTGACAGGGAAGCGGATACCGCCGTGAGCCTGACAGCAGAAAATAAAATGATCCCCGAATGTTGTTTTGGTATGTGTGTGTATGCTCCGGAGGGAACTATCCCCTTACATCAAAGCTCTCTTATCATAAAGGAACAGCAAAGCGCATACACACTTACTTTTCTTTCATTTCTTTTTCTTTTATTTACTTTTATTTACTTTTATTTACTTTGTTGCATTACTGCAGCAGAAACCGGTATTTCTGTTACGGTAATCGGTATTTCTGCAGCAGAAACCGGCTTTTCTGTTACAGAAATATTTGTTCCGGGTACGAAAATCGGTTATCCCATGACCGTCCATGGTAGCGCAGACGTCCTGTATGAAGAAAACCCTTCTTCACCCTACCCTCCAAAACCGGACTTTTTCGACCCCGAAAGGTCGAATTATCACAAGGTTATGAAATTGTTTATGCCTTTCGTTTTCCTGTGAAATATTGTTCCCTGCTTAACAGCAACAAAAGCATAAGAAAAGCCCTCCGGCTGTCATGAAGGCAGTCGGAGGGCTGTTTTGTTTTATTTCCGCAAAGCAGCGGCGGTTATTTTACCACTATCTTGAAGTCCTTGGTCTTGACTGTGCCGAGGGCTGTTTTGATCTTGACCTGAACATCGTATGTGGTGGCTGCGAGGGGGGTGATATCAACGGTCTTGTTGGTGCTGAAATCCTGCTTTGTGATGTATTTCGTGTTGCTTGCACGCTTGTAGTATACGGCATACTTGTAGGGTGAGTTGCCGTTTGCTGCGGCGCAGTGGATGGTGATGCAGTCGCCCAGCTCTACATTGCGGATGGCAATTGAAGACAGGTTGACAATGCTCTTTGTGGAGTTGACCGTTACGGTAAAGTCAAGCTTCTTTTCGGTATTGTTCGCATCCTTTACGAATACGCGCACATTGTATTTGACGGCCGACTGAGGAGTGATATATACGGTCTTGTTGGTGCTGTAGGACTGAACCCTCATATAGTTGGAGGCTGAGGCTTTCTTGTAGAAGACCGAATACTTATAGGGAGCTGTGCCGCCTGTTGCCGCACAGTTGACCTTGATGTCGCCGCCCAGTGTGATGGATGTTGCGGAAAGGGTGGTCTTGTTGGTCAGTGTGGGCTTGGTCACGGTAAGGTCAAAGTCCTTGCGGGCAATGGTGCCTGCGCCGTCCTTGATCTTGACTCTTACGGTATAGTCTCCGGTGTAATTCGGCTTTACGGTGAACTTTGTGTCCGAAGAATAACCGCTGACTTCGATGAAGTTGGAGGCGGACTTCTTCTTGTAGTATACGGAGTACTGATAGGGCTTTGTTCCGCCTGTGGCCGATGCCGTAACAACAACGTGGCCGCCCAGGGTGACCTTGCTCAGGTTCATTGCAGAGGTGTTTTCAAGAGCGGGAGGTGTTACGATAAGAGAGAGGGTCTTTGTGGAGGTCTTGCTGTTCTTGTCCTTTACAGTGATCTTGACTGAGTATTCGGTTGCGACCTTGGGAGTAAAGGTGACCTTGGCGTTGGTGCTGTAGGACTGGGCATTCACAAAGCTGGTGTCGGAATCCTTCTTGTATGCAACGGCATACTGATAGGGAGTTGTGCCGCCGGTGGCGGAGCAGTTTACGGTAACGCTCTTGCCCAGGCTGATGGTGGAGGCCGAAAGGGTTGAGGTGTTCTTGAGGGTGGTGCCGATAACTTCAACGTTCAGGGTCTTTGTTGAAGTCTTGCCCGCCTTATCCTTGACAGCGACCTTGATCTCATAGGTGGCGGCAGCCTTGGGAGTGATAACAACCTTGTTGTTGGTGCTGTAACCCTGAGCTGACATATAACCTGAATCAGAGGGCTTCTTGTAGGAAACGGCGAACTGATAGGGAGTTGTGCCGCCGGTGGCAGCGCAGTTTACGGTGACGCTGCTTCCGAGATTGATCTTTGCGGCGCTGACGGTGGACTTGTTGACCAGCGGATCAGGAACAGGACCATCGCCCTTTACGGTGAGGGTGAGATTCTTGGTCTCTTCGGTGCCGCTCTTATCCTTTACGGTAACGGTGATGGTGTAGGTGCCCTCAGCCTTAGGAGTGTAGGAAGCGGAAGCGGTGGTTGAATAATCCTGAACGGTAGTGGTATTGGAGCCCAGTTTTGCGGTGATCTTGTACTGATAGGGGGTGGTTCCGCCGGAAGCCGCACAGGTTATGGTAACGCTCTGGTCGGGCTTTACCGTGGATGCGGAAAGCTTTGAGTTGTTTACAAGGGGATCAACGGGGACAGACTTTGACTTGTAGACATAGTTGACGGTGATGTCAGCCTGTGTATAAGGACCGGAAGCGTTTGTGGGGGTGGAAACAAGCTCATAGCCGTCAAATGTCTTTGAAGAGGTGGTATAGGTGTTGGTGCCATCTGCCATGCCGGTCAGTGTCTCTTTTGCAAGAACGGTGCCGTCTTCGGTGACATAGCGGACATTTACCTTACCGGTGGGAATTACCTTTCCGCCCTTGATCCACACCTCGCCGGATACGGAATAGCCCTTTGTGCCAACGCCTGCCGGATCCTGAGAGCCCTGATTGTTGTTGTTTGCAATAAAGAGCACGGTGTCGGTGGTGTCAACGGTGCCTACATACCAGCCGCCGCTTTCGGTCTGCATTATGCTGCCGGGCCATGCGCCGGCGTATTCCTTGACGGAGGTGTTTTCGGTGTAGACGTACATTGCTACCTGGCTCCAGCCGTTGGAGTTGTAGTAGTGAACTTTAAGTCCTGTGCTTACGGCGGACTCGTTGTAGTAGAATATAACGTCCGTGTTGCCTGCAACAACGGTGCCGCTGGCGTTCTTGGTCTTTGAGGGGTCGCACTCATAGCCCTTGATGTCCTTGGGCGAATATGAGTATGACTTGCCGATAAGCTCGGAGTGTACCTCGTCGGCAGAAAGTGTCTTGCCGGTTTCGGCATCCTTGTACTTGACGGTAACGGTGCCGTACTTGGTGGTGTCAAGGGTGTAGTAGTATGTAACGGTGGTGCCGGCCTTGGTGAAGGTTCCGGAGGTCTGACCCTCGACGGAATCCATCTTGTAGCCGTTGTTGAGAAGCTCGGTCAGGGGAGAGGTGGTATAGGATGTGCCTTCCTTGCCCTTGAGAGTTTCGGTCTTGTAGGTGGTGCCGGCGGGCTTGAGGACGTGGTTTACGGTAACCTTGCCGCCGGATGAGATGACGGTGTTGTCAAAGCTTGTTTTGTCAACAAGCACCATTGTTGATCTGGGAGGAACCGTAACGGTGCTGCCGGTTGTTCCCAGAGACTGCAGACCGGCGGTGGTGCCGTCAGCGATGATGACCCACTGTGAGGGAAGAGTCTTGTTTTCGTATGTCATGAGGGTGACGGTCTTGGAGGAAGCGTTGGCGTTGTGGATGACCGCAACATAGTCCCATTCGGATCCGGGATTGAGCTTGTTGTACATGGTGAATGCCACAACGTTGGCGGGGAAGCCGCTCTGAGCCCATGCAAAGTAAATGGTGCCGTTGGTGGTGTTTGTAGGATCACGGAAGGGAGAGTATGCCTTTCTGATCTGGATAAGACCCTTGTAGTAATTCATCAGGTCAGAGAAGGTCTTTGTATTTGACCACACAAGCTGGTTTGTTGAGGTGGCGGATTTGTAGCTGTTGTGGTCGCCGTATTTGGTTCTTGCAAATTCCTCGCCGGCCTGGAAGAAGGACATACCCTGAGATGTGAGTATGATGCCGCCTGCCATCTTGTTCATTGCAACAAGGTCGTCATAACGGGTGTTGTAGCCCGTACCTCCCTTGCAGGAGTAGACCAGCTTGTCATATAGGGTGTAGTTATCGTGTGCCGATGTGTATGTGACTGTCTGTGAGGGCTGCTTTGACCACTTGCTGTCGCCTGACATGGTGGTGGATTCGGCCTGGATGCTGCCCTTCATGCGGTCCTCAAACCGTGCCTCGCCCTGAATGAAGCCCTTGTCGGCTGCGTTGAAGCAGCTTCCCTTGATGTTGTCGCGGACCTTGTCGTTAAAGGCTGCGATCCTCTCGGAGACCTTGCCCATATTGCCCTGTACTGCCGTAGGAGTGGGGCAGGTGGTGGCTTCTGCCGTCCAGGGCTCACCGTAGAGGATGATGCTGGGATCGATAGCATCCATGGCGGTACGGATCTGGTTCATGGTCTCGCAGTCATGCAGACCCATCAGGTCGAAACGGAAGCCGTCAAGGTGATACTCCGTTGCCCAGTATGTAAGGGAGTCGATCATATACTTGCGGTACATTGCACGGTCAGAGGCTGTCTCGTTGCCGCAGCCGGAACCGTTTGACTGGGTGCCCTTTGCGTTCTGGCGGTAGTAATAATCCGGAACGGTAAAGTCGAACCAGTCGTTCTTGCCGTAGGTGTGGTTGTAAACAACGTCCATTACAACGCCGATGCCCTTGTTGTGAAGGGCCTGTACCATCTGCTTGAACTCCTTGATACGTACCTCGCCGTGATAGGGGTCGGTAGAGTAGGAGCCTTCGGGGGTGTTGTAGTTTACCGGGTCATAGCCCCAGTTGAACTGATCGGTGCTGAGCTTTGTTTCGTCGATCTCGCCGTCATAGTCGTATACGGGCAGCAGGTGAACGTGGGTAACGCCCAGATCTGCCAGATAGTCGATGCCGGTGGGGTGAACGCCGTCGCCGCTTACGGTGGTGCCGGTCTCGGTAAAGGCAAGGAACTTGCCCTTGTTGGTCATGCCGGAATCGGCGGAGGAGGAGAAGTCGCGGACGTGGATCTCCCAGATGATGGCGTCTGTCTGGTTCTGACATTCAACACGCTTGTCGTTTTCCCAGCCTGTGGGGTCGGTGCTGTCAAGGTCAACTACCATTGCGCGCATACCGTTTACGCCGGTGGTGCGGGCATAAATGTCGTTGGTCTCTTTTGTGGTGCCGTTGTTGGTCACAAGATAGGTGTAATAGGTGCCGTTGAGGTCGCCCTGAACGGTAACGGACCATACTGCCTTGTCGCCCTTGGTCATAGCCTTGGTGTCGATGACTGCTGCGCCGGATTCGGCGTCGCTGCCGGTCTTGTAGAGCTTGAGCTTTACGTCGGAGGCTGTGGGGGACCAGACCTTGAAGGTGGTGGAGGACTTGCTGTAGGTGGCGCCAAGGTCATTGCCCGAGTAGGCATAGGCGTCCAGCGCGGACATTTCCGAGTATGATACGGCGCTGGCCTGGAGCGGGGCGGCAACAGCAAATACGGACATCGTAAGGAATGCGCTTAAGAGCAGAGATGCCGACTTCCTGATGCCTTTTCTTAGCTTAGTCATTTGATCAGACCTTTCTTTTTGGATTTTGCAGTGATCAGGTTTCCGGAATTTCTGCTTTTGCCGCAGCACCTTCGGCTTTGACAGAGCTTCCGATGTTTTCTCTGCTGTCTTTTACCGGTATCAGACAGTCCTGACGGCGATCTCCGGCGTATATTCCGCCCGGAGCTTTATCGCCCTTTCTATTGATATCAGTATTACGGACACTGACTTTGCAGAGAAGAATTCTGAGTAGGGGCGACGCTTTTCCGGAATTCTGAGCCGATTTGAAAGCATCGGTTCAAAATTGGGCGACACTACCCTATCTTACCTATAGTTTAATACAAAAACCTTCTGTCTTTTTTACTTTAAAGAATTATAAAAAAATTATTAATAGATTATTAAAAAATATTGATATATTAATATATCGAATAGACAAAGTTGATCAATGAATGTACTGAGATAAAAATAAATTTCATAACTTTATGATAATTCGACCTTTTGAGGTCGAATTTTTTCTTTATGTGCGGGAGGGATGAAGGGAGGTTTTTTATGAGAAAGAAAACATCGGGACTTTCCCCAAGGGAAAAGCGCTTCTGTGAGGGCTATGCCCTGGGACGGGACGCCGCCGAAGCCGCCTGTGAGGCCGGCTACGAAAGACCGGAAAAGGCGGGAGTTTCCCTGCTTTCAAGGGACGACATCAACGCAGAGATCAGCAGACTCTGTGACAGCCGGCTCAAAAACGCCCGCCGCAAGGCTTATTCGGGCTTTGAGAGGATAGCCTTCGGCAGCATCAACGACGCAGTAAGGCTGCTTTTTGAGCAGGAGGTCCCGGGAGATGCCGCCGGCTATGACCTGTTCAATGTGGCGGAGATACGCCGTCCCAAGGAGGGCGCCCTTGAGATCAAGTTCTTTGACCGGCTCAAGGCGCTGGAAAAGCTGGAGCAGTACGGTCAGGAGGACAGCGACACACCCTCCGACTTCTACCGTGCTCTAGTGGGCGGTGTTGATGCCCTTAAAAAAACGGAGGACGGTGAATGAGCTTTGTACCCTTTTCAAAAAAACAGCTTGAGGTCCTGAGCTGGTGGGTAAAGGGGGGATCGGGGTCGGACCGTGACGGGATAATATGTGACGGCGCCGTAAGAAGCGGAAAGACCCTCTGTATGAGCGTGTCCTTTGTGACCTGGGCCATGGCCTGCTTTAACGTGGGAGCCTTTGCAATATGCGGCAAGACCATACGCTCCGTAAAAAGGAATGTTGTAAAGCCGCTTTTAAATGTGCTGAACGGGCTGGGCTTTGAGATCGATGAAAAACTGTCCCAGAACTATTTCAGCGTGACCGGCGGAGGCGTGACAAACGTATTTTATCTATTCGGCGGCAGGGACGAAAGCTCCGCATCTCTGATACAGGGTATGACACTGTGCGGGGTCATGTTTGACGAGGCGGCTCTGATGCCCCGTTCCTTTGTGGAGCAGGCTCTTGCAAGGTGTTCCGTTGAAGGCTCAAAGCTGTGGTTCAACTGCAATCCGGAGTATCCTCAGCACTGGTTCTGCCGTGAGTGGGTGAAAAAGACGGAAGAGAAGAATATGTTCTATATCCACTTTTTGATGGAGGACAACCCGTCTCTTTCAAAGGCCATGCTTGAACGCTACAGGAATTTATATTCCGGCAGCTTCTATGACCGGTTCGTGCTGGGAAAGTGGTGCGCCGGTGAGGGTCTTGTATATCCCTTTATGTCAGAGGACGGTATGTTTTACGACAGACCGGAGGGGGAAGCGGAGGAATATGTCATATCATGCGATTACGGCACGGTCAACCCCTCGTCCTTCGGGCTGTGGGGCAGGTACGGAGTAGTATGGTACAGGCTCGGAGAATACTACTACAGCTCAAGGCGGGAGGGGATGTCCCGCACCGACGAGGAGCATTATCAGGGACTGAGGGAGCTTGCCGGAGGCAGAAGCATTTCAAAGGTAATTGCAGACCCTTCCGCTGCCAGCTTTATTGAGGTCATCCGCAGACACGGAGAATATCCCGTCATCCCTGCGGAAAACAACGTGCTTGACGGCATCCGTCAGGTCAGCACCGCTCTGAAGGAGGGCAGGATAAGGATCTGCCGTTCCTGCCGCGATACCGCAAGGGAGTTCGGGCTGTACCGCTGGGACAGCAGCGGCAGCGACAGACCCGTCAAGGAAAACGACCACGCCATGGATGACATCAGGTATTTTGTATCCACCGCCCTTAACGGGGATGATGACAGCTTTGTCGCTTTTGCGGCTTCAAGGGATGGGTAAGGATATGGCAACAGTGGGGCGAAGCTGACGTATGGCGTCGGTCCGGCATTGGGAAGCAGGACAAAGTATTCCTGACAGTCAATGTGATACTGTTTTCCGATTAAAAGCTGACACTTTTAATCGGAAAAGGCGCCGCCCGAGGCTGCGCCCATCTGTGCATACGCACAG
>JBGUWL010000053.1:0-8982 GCA_045221075.1 Acutalibacteraceae bacterium | reverse complement strand
CCGCAGGAATACTGACGTATTTCAAGGGGTTTTGGTGCAAGATGACGCCAGCGTGACGCTGGATGCGTGTTCGCACTCTAATCCTTTCACATCGGATGTTTTATCGCTGCGGCATAAGGGTTTCCAATGCGAAAGAAGGTGAACGCAAATTAGGCACCGGCAACATGCCGGCGGTCTTTGTGCGGTGTTGCCTAAAGATCAGACCTGCGGAGAGCCGGTACCGGAATAGACAAAAGGCCGGCTCAGAGCATATTCGCGGAAAGTACAATAATAGGCGGTGGTATTATGAAACGCTTGGAGCATGAAGAGAGCAGGATTATAAATTATCAGGCCGAGATTTCCGAGCTTGAGAAGTATTATGAAAGACAGTTTGAAATGATAAAAAAAGGCAATACGGACCTTGTGACCTTTGAACTTGTGATGCTGGGCAAGGCTCTGGATTTTATCCATCTGACCAAAAAAAGACTGGGTATCGAGCTGAACCTGGGAGAAGGTTCCGTTTCGGTGCTTGAAGAAGTGATCGACGCCTTTGAGAGAGGCGTTGTCCAGGACAGTCTTTTTTCGGAAGACAGGGGCAGCATTGCCGGCGCAATGAGCGCATATCTCGGAGTGCTTATTATTGCCACCATCGGCGGAAGCTGGGAGGATACCGAATCGGGAGCCGCCGTTGACGTCAACGGTCGTCCGGCCTACGTTGACGAATTTGTGGAAAGACGTCTGCTGGGGCTTTCTCAGCTCGATGTCCAGACCTATTATAACTCTGTCAAAACGGCAGGATAAACGGACTCTCCGTCAGTCAATGATGCATCCGCCGGAGGACAGGACAAACGGACTCTCCGTCAGTCGATGATACATCCGCCGAGGACAGGACAAACGGACTCTCCGTCAGTCAATGATACATACCCGCCAAGGGCAGAACAAACGGTCATAACCGGAAGTCATTACAGGAGGAAAACATTATGGCAAACTACAGAGCAGACAGAATGTCTGAGGATATACAGAGAGAGATCGCAGCGATACTCAGAGAAATGAAGGACCCCCGTCTTCACAACGGCATAATCAGCGTTGTCCGCTGTGAAACGGCTCACGACCTTTCGTACAGCAAGGTATATATCAGCTCCATGAAGGGACTGGACGTTGCAAAGGATGCGGTAAAGGCGCTCAAAAACGCCCAGGGCTTTATACGCCATGAGCTGGGTGTAAGGCTGAAGCTCAGATATTCCCCGGTGCTGGCTTTTGAAGCAACGGATTCCATCGAATACAGCGCAAACATCTCACGCATACTGAACGACATTCAGTATTCCGACGCTCCCGACGATGAGAGCGGGTACGGTGATACGGAGGACGAGTATGACGAAATGGACCGTGAGGATGAGACTGACGGCGGCGCTGAGGAATGAGGTCTGACAAATGATAACGGTTACAAAAAAAGAGGCGGCAGAGCTGCTGCTTTCTCATGACGATATTATCGTACTGATGCACAGGTCGCCGGACGGGGACGCCGTGGGCAGCGCATACGCTCTTTGCGCGGCTCTCAGAAGCCTTGGCAAAAGGGCGCAGCCCCTGTGTTCCGACCCGATACCGAAAAAATATTCATATCTTACCGACGCCCTGCCGGAACAGAATTTTGAACCCCGGTATATCGTAAGCGTTGACCTTGCGGCGCCCCAGCTTTTCGGAGAAAAACTGTCGGTATATGCGGACAAGGTGGACCTTTGTATCGACCACCACGGTTCAAATACAGGATTTGCTAAGGCGGGCTTTGTTGACGCCGGTGCGGGAGCCTGCGCCCAGATACTTCCGGAAATTATTGAAGGAATGGGCGCGGAGCTTGACCCCTATATGGCGGACGGCATTTTTACCGGAATATCAACTGACACCGGCTGCTTCGTTTTTTCAAACGCAAAGGCGGACTCCTTCCGCATCGCCGCCGACATGATAGACAAGGGTGCCCGCAGCGCCATGATAAACCGGCTCATGTTCGATACAAAATCAAAGGGACGGCTGGAGCTTGAAAGAATGGCTCTGGAATCCCTTGCGTATTTTTGTGACGGAAGGATAGCCGTGATAACCCTGACTCTGGAAATGTTGGAAAAGTCCGGCGCAGAAGAAAGCGACACCGAAGGCATTGCCTCGATACCCAGACAGATAGAGGGAGTTCAGGTGGGAGTGACCATAAAGGAAAAGGAAAAGGGCTACTTCCGTATGTCGGTGCGCACCACTGATGATGTGGATGCGTCAAAGATCTGCGCCCGTCTGGGCGGAGGAGGACACAGGGCCGCTTCGGGATGTTCCTTCCATGGCGGTGCCGATGAAGCGAGAGACGCCATCATTCAGGCGGCCGCAATAGCTCTGGAAGAGTGAGGAGTTAGGAGTGTGGAGTTAGGAGTGAGGAGTCAGGAGCGAGGAGTCAGGAGTTAGGAGTTAGGAGTTAGGAGTGAGGAGTTAGGAGTGAGGAGTCAGGAGTTAGGAGTGAGGAGTTAGGAGTGTGGAGTTTTAAGCTGCGGCAAAGGATTCGGATCGATGCGGCACCATGACCCGCCGAACTTCGGCACACCTTCGTCAAAGCTGTTCAGGGCATTGAAAGATGACCTATCGGATATATCATTATCCGAGTGTCCGTGGAGCGGTCGATATTTACATTTGACCCGCCGATACATAAACACAACTTCCTCAAAGCCGTGCAGGGCATTGACATTTACCCTGCCCTTTATACCGATGATCCGCCGCATATCATGACTATTATTTCAGACCTTGAAGTCTATACCATAAAGAGAGTGAAAGATGAACGGAATACTGATGATCGACAAACCGCAGGACTATACTCGTTTGATGTGGTGAAGTTGTGCGGGGTGTGTCAGAAAGAGACCGGAGGCATCAATGAACTTCTGTCCGGGTGGGGTATGACGTTCCTGAGGAGAACCCGGTTATCCGGGAACGGTCTTTTGCCATATGAAGTCTATACCATAAAGAGAGTGAAACATGAACGGAATACTGATAATCGACAAACCGCAGGATTATACGTCATTCGACGTGGTGGCGGTCGTACGGGGATGCGTCAGAGAGAGAAAGGCCGGACACACCGGAACTCTTGACCCCATGGCAACGGGCGTTCTGCCCATTTTGCTGGGCAGCGCAACAAAGGCGCAGTCGCTGCTGCCCGATACCGACAAGGAATATATCGCCGGCTTCCGGCTGGGCATAACCACCGATACCCTCGATATTTCCGGCACCGTAAAGAGCCGGTGCGAAAGCAGCGTTACGTCCGACGGGATAGAAGCGCTGCTGCCCCGTTTCAGAGGGGACATAATGCAGGTGCCGCCCATGTATTCGGCGGTGTTCAAAAACGGAGTGCGGCTTTATGAGCTTGCGCGGCAGGGTATAGAGACACAGCGCGAACCCCGTCAGGTCCATGTGGGAAAACTGGAGCTTACCGGCTTTGACCCAGCGGAGCAGAGCGGCAGTCTGCTTGTGTCCTGTTCAAAGGGAACATATATAAGATCCATCTGTGACGATATTGGCAGGCTTTTAGGCTGCGGCTGCGTGATGACCTCACTGCGGCGCACAAGGGCCTGCGGTTTTGACGTGTCACAGGCCGTACCCCTTGACCGGATACGGGATCTTGCAAAGCAGGGAGAGGGCGCATTTGACGGGCTGATACTTCCCGTTGACAGTGTGTTCAGTGAGCTGCCCGCCGTACATATCAGCGAAAAGCAGGCTGTCCGCTTCAAAAACGGAGCGCCCCTGACAATTTCAAGACTCAGGAGCCTGAAAGACCCGAAGGACGGAGAGCTTTTCAGAGTGTACCGAAGTGACGGGCTGTTCCTTGCCATAGGACAGGTCAGCCTCGAAAAACAGGAGCTTGCGGTAAAGAAACAGTTCTGACAGAGTATAATTCAACATTTCTCTTTCCGATCTCTATATTACACACTGAAAAAATCCCCGATTGAAACAACTCCACTCTTCACACTTCACGTTGTGATATTATTCCGTTATTCTTATACTCTGTTCATTGAGCGAACGAAGTGAGCGTTTCGGTTCACCTCATCCGTCACGGCGCTGCCGTGCCACCTTCCCCTCGAGGGGAAGGCTTTATGCATCCCTCACTTATACTTAACTTCTATTAAAAGCAGACATAGTCTGCTTTTAAAAGCGCGTTAGCGCGTCGGAGTTTGCATGAGATGTCATCTGTGCGTATGCACAGATGGGCGGAAAACAGTATTAGGGACGAGCGGAGTCAAGGGCGAACGCTGATTGGATGGCGGACTTATGCAATGCCGGAGGGAATTATTATACGGAACCGATAAAACCAAACTCTCCACTCTCCTGACTTCTCGCTTCATACTAAAATACTTCCACTTTCCACTTTCCAAATTCCACATAAAAACTCCTCACTCTGTCCTGACTTTACAACTCCTCACTCCTCACTCCTGACTCATAACTGATATAATTCCACTTTCCAAATTCCACATAAAAACTCCTCACTCTGTCCTGACTTTACAACTCCTCACTCCTCACTCCTAACTCCTAACTGATATAATACCACGTTCAATAACTTCACAATTCAACTTCTCTATTATTCACTGTTCATTATTCGTTATTCATTATTCATTGAGCGAACGGAGTGAGCGTTTCTACTCCACACTTTAAATAGTGCTGCCCGAAAAGGTGATAGATAAGATGGAAATAATAAAAGAACTTGTGCGCTCCGACTGCCCGACCTCAACGGCCCTTGGGTTCTTTGACGGAGTTCACAGAGGACACAGAGCCGTCATAAGCGAGGCGGTGTCCTACGGAAAACAAAACGGACTGCTGCCGGCAGTCTTTACCCTGCAGCAAAGCCCCCGTACGGTACTCTTTGGCGAAAAACCGGGAGCGATCGTCACGGCGGAAGAAAAACTGGAACAGTTTGAGGAGCTTGGGGTCGAAAGGGTGTACCTGATAGACTTCAGGACCATACGGAATATCACGGCCGAGGATTTTGTCCGTGATATACTTCTGGGCTGCTTCCGGGCGGAACACACCGGCTGCGGATTCAATTACCACTTCGGCAGCGGCGCCCGGGGCAACGGGACAATGCTCAGTGAGCTTGCCCTGCTCCACGGCATTACCGAGACCACCCAGCCCCAGCTCTGTTACGGCGGAATGCCTATCAGCTCTACCCGCATACGCCGCTGTATTGCAGAAGGGGATATACCCTCGGCAAGCGAGATGCTGGGCAGACCTTACGGCTACAGGCTTCCGGTTATCCACGGAAAACGCCTCGGACGCACCCTTGGGTTCCCTACAGTAAATCAGGCGATGCCTGAGGGTCTTGTGATGCCTGCCCTGGGAGCTTACGCTTCCGTTGTGACCGTGGACGGGAAGCGGCTTTGCGGAGTCACGAACATCGGTGTGCGTCCCACCGTGGGATGCGGCAGCGTGACCATAGAGACCTGGATGCCGGACTATCACGGACGGGAACTTTACGAAGAGACTCTTGACGTAAGACTTGTAAAGATGCTGCGTCCCGAAAAAGCCTTTGAAGATCTTGAGGAGCTGAAAAATGCCGTGATGAAAGATGCGGAGGCGTCCCGCAGGATCTTTAATGATATGAACAAAAAGGAGGTATAGCCTGTGGTGCTTGCCTTTTTGCCTGCCGCAGCGGCGGCGATCGTATCCGCGGCGGCGATGGTGCTCAGCCTTGTGCTTCTGGCAGCGGATTTTTCTTCGGCGGCGCTGCTGTGCAGTCTGCTGATGCTGGCAGCCTTTGTGCTGTATGTTTATTCCAATTCGGCGGCCAACAGTCTTTACCGCAACCGTATGCTGCTTTGCGGTGAGGATTTTGAACGCTGGTACGCCGAACAGGAGAAGATATCCCGGCGGTGCTTCGGGGGATCAAAGGTCACGGTGCTTCTAAACATGGTGTACGGCTGCTGCGCCTATGACAGGACCGAAAAAGCCTCAGAACTGCTCCTGAGGGTAAAGCCCCTTGTAAAAAAGAGCGGCAGTACCTACTATTATCTTATATATCTCATGCAGGTGCTGACTCTTGAGGAGAAAACAGGCCGCACCGGAGATCTTCCGGAGATCTTTTCGGAAATGCGGCAGTGTCTCGGAGCGCCGGGTCTGGGAAGAAGGAATGCTCTCGGTATGTACCGGGAGTGTGAATACGCCCGTCTGGAGGCGGAGCTTTATGGCTGTGACAGGGATACTCTCGTCACGGAAAAGCGCAGTCTTGTGGAAGAACTGAACCGGGCGGCGATCTCGGGCGCGGAAGAGACCTCGGGACTGTCCGCGGGCATCGGCTACAGCCGTCTTGCCTGCTGCTACAGCGTGATACTCACGTATTATCTTCTGGGAAAAGAGCCTGAAGCTGAAAAGTACATACAATATATCATCAGGTACGGCCGCAGCTTTCCTCTTGCAGAACGTGTGCGGAGGTTCTGTGAAACAAAGGACGTGTCTGTCCTGCTGGAAAGTATACCGTGATGATCTGCCGCCCCTCAGAACAGACTAAGGGGCGGTTTTTTGTTTGTCGGAAGTCTGTAGTATATATGACCGGAATATCGCCGTCCCTCAGCGTTGAAAGAAGAGGCGGTTTGTGTGTCAGAAGCCTGCACTGAACAGAGAGCCAAGCTACGACAAGCCCGCATGATCGGAGCAAATGGCGCAGTTGTTACCGCTTCAACCAAGAGCATCGTTGTTAAGAGCAAGCCCGTAAACAACTCCAAGGTTTCCGCTACATCCGTAAAGGTCAACAAGAGCATCACCATCACCGGTGCTGCAACCGGCGGTTCAGGCTCCTACACCTACGCTTACTACTACAAGAAGAGCACTGACAGCAAGTACACCACCATCAAGGGCTACAGCACCACCAAGTCCCTTACTTACAAGTTCGGTACTGCAGGCACCTACAACGTAAAGGTAGCAGTTAAGGACAGCAATGGTGTTACCGTAAACAAGGTAATGACTGTTACCGTTAAGAAGTAATTGATCATCGGGATCACATAAAAAAATACATCATCCCCCTTGTGGCAATAGCCATGAGGGGGATTTTTCATGCGCCTGAATGAGGATAGGGGGAAAGGAAACATAGGCAGGGCTTTTCAAAGGCTGCGGCGTCGAGGGCGTGAGTTTCGACCGTGGAGACCTCTTCCGCAGGGACCATAATAAAGTACCCTTGGGGTAAGAAGCACTCGCCGGTCCGACAGGCGGGGCACAAGGTCCTCTTAATTCCAAGTCGCTTTTACTGTCATAGTCAAAGGGCGGTCTGAGCGATCCCATTGTTAACACGATAAACAGTATCAGGCGTGTACCTGCGGAGAAGGTAAACGCCCACAGGCCGACTGTCGGAAATTATATTGTTCCTGATTTCTGAGGGATCAGCGTTTACTTGACATGGGCCGTGCAAAAGAACTCGTTTGCTCATGATAACAGTATGTTATGCGGGATCCGGGAAACAACCGCGTTTTTTGTAATGTTCGTAATATAGTATGATGTGCGGCATCCGGGCTGCACCCGTTTTTTCAGAGGCTGATGGATGATGAAAAATTAAAGGCAGATGTTGAATTATGACAGTCGTTTTGGTATAATGGATATGTATATAATGGAGCGGTGTATCTTTCGGGCAAAATGCCTTTGTTTACCGTTCCGATGAAAGGAAGTTATGGTTTTGGAAGAAAACATATATCGTAAGGCAAGAAAGAAAGCGGCAAAAAAGACCCCGCTGCTCAACAACTGCGAAAGCGCCCAGGACCTTGTGTATATCGAGCGCACAAAGCTGCTTGCAATTGAAAGCGGAGACAAAAACCCCAGTCCCGACGATGTTGTGTCAATGGCGAGGGTATACGACGCTCCGGAACTGTGTAATTATTACTGCACAACTCAGTGTCCTATCGGCGGCGGAAAACCTACCCTTATGTATGAGGACTTTAACGAGATCGCCGTACGACTTATGTCCGCTATACATTTTCTCAACGACGCCTACGATACCATCTATCGGGTGTTCGAGGACGGCAGGATAAACGATTATGAGGTAGAGGATTTCAAAAAGATCATCGAGACCCTCAAAAAGCTTTCCTACAGTGCGGATTCACTGGAGCTGTGGGCAAAAAAGAACGGTTTTATCTGACAGGACACGGCTCCTCCGACAAAACCGCGAAACCGGCCCGGTAACGGGCAAGTCATCAGCAAAGGAGATAATTTCATGAAACTTTCAAAAACCGCCGCTATTGCCGCTCTGGCTCTTCTTGTACTTTCCGCTTCCGCCCTCACAGGCTGCGAACAGGTGCAGAATGCCGCAAACGAAGCAAAAAATACCGTTACCTCTATAGTGGACAAGGTGAACACCTTTGAAGGGGACAAAGAGGCTTCCACTCTTGAATCCACTCTCAGGGATTTTTATTCCGGAGTAATTGCCGGCACCGTCAATGAGACCACCTACGGTCAGAAGGTCACCGCCACGCTGCCCGCATCCACCGCATCGGCAAGTGAAAGGAATGAGGCCGCAAAGAATCTTACGGTGCTTTCCGCACTTGAATCCCAGGGTATGACCTCCCGCTTTACCGAGACCGGCATATCCGAATATGTTTTTCTCAACGGCTCCATACGCTACAAAAGCTCCCTCAATTCCGAAGAGGGTACCGGCACCGAACTGACATACCAGACTGCACTGGGCACACTGTTCTGATGTCCCGGTCCGGTACGGATCGGAATGCCTGTTGTTATCACTTGACAGGAAGATATAAAGTCAGAAGTTTTGCCGGTCTTTTCAAAGGGCGTGTGTCCCTTGTATACCCCTCAACCAAGGGCTGAAAATCAACGGCCGGGCCGACAGGCGAGACCCGTTCCTGACATCTGTTGCTCAAAAATACTTTTGTATATATCTTATCTGATACTAAACTCCCATTAACAGCAGACACAGTCTGCTTTTAATAGCGCGTCAGCGCGTCGGAGTTTGCATGAGACGTCATCTGTGCGTATGCACAGATGGGCGCAGCC